>JANLPP010000277.1:0-11583 GCA_031367295.1 Hyphomicrobiales bacterium
AATTACGTGCCCGGCTGGGACTGCCACGGCCTGCCGATTGAATGGAAGATCGAGGAGGAGAATTACCGCTCGAAAGGCAAGGTCAAGCCCGACCTGTCCGACCCTTTGGCGATGACTGCTTTCCGGCAGGAGTGCCGCGCCTATGCGCAGCACTGGGTCAACGTGCAGCGCGAGGAGTTCAAGCGGCTGGGCGTGGTGGGCGACTGGGCCAACCCGTATCTGACCATGACCTACCCCGCCGAAGCGCAGATTTTCCGCGAGCTGACGAAGTTTGCGGCGAACGGCACGCTGTACCGCGGCTCAAAGCCGGTGATGTGGAGCGTAGTCGAGAAGACCGCGCTGGCCGAGGCGGAGGTGGAGTATGAGGATTATGTGAGCGATACTGTGTTTGTGGCGTTTCCGGTTCTTCCCGCAAATTATATGGCGCCGTTTGTTGGTCATATGGCACCTGCCACGATGACGCCGGATTGGGTTGTCGATTTGAGGAAACTTGAAGGAGCATCAGTCGTTATTTGGACTACGACGCCTTGGACCATTCCAGGAAATCGCGCGATTTCGTATTCCATGAAAATTTTATATGGAGTCTATGAGGTAACGTCGGCACCCGAAGGCAATTGGGCCAAAGTAGGAGCCCGTTACATCATCGCGGACAAGCTGGCGAATGAAGTATTTCGCTCGGCAAAAATTGAATCATCGGGCTATGAGCGGTTGGATAGTGTCTCTCCGAGGACTCTTCATCGACTATCATGCGCGCATCCTCTTCGGAGCGGAGGCAACTATTTTTTCCGCGTCCCCCTCCTCGCTGGCGACCATGTCACCGACGACACGGGCACCGGCTTCGTCCACACCGCGCCGGGCCACGGTCGGGACGATTTCGATATCTGGATGGCGTATCAAGTGGCACTCGCAAATGAACAAATCAATACACGCATTCCCTACACGGTGGACGCCGACGGCTTCTTCACCAGCGACGCCCCCGGCTTCAAAGGCAAGCGGGTCATCGACGCCAAGGGCAACAAGGGCGACGCCAATGACGCAGTGATCGCGGCGTTGATCGCGGCGGGCAATCTCGTGGCGCGCGGCAAGCTGAAGCATCAGTATCCGCATTCGTGGCGTTCGAAGAAGCCGGTGATTTTCCGCAACACGCCGCAATGGTTCATTGCGATGGACAAGGGGATTGCGGGCCTTGCAGCCACCCTCTCCCAGGGGGAGAGGGTCGCGCCGCAGGCGCGGGGTGAGGGGTTAGAGACTCGGCAGGTTTCTGGCGACGCAAATGACCAACCATCCGAGCCCCTCACCCCGGCGCTGCGCGCCGACCCTCTCCCTCTGGGAGAGGGTGCGCGCACGCTTAGAGAACTTGCGCTGTCGGCAATAAAGCAAACCCGCTGGATTCCCGCTTCCGGCGAGAACCGCATCACCGGTATGATCGCGGCCAAACCCGACTGGGTGCTGTCGCGCCAGCGCGCCTGGGGCGTGCCGATCGCGGTGTTTGTGCGCAAGGGCGAGCACACGCCGCTGGTTGACGACCGCGTCAACACGCGCATCGCCGAGGCTTTTGAAAGCGAAGGCGCGGATGCGTGGTACGCGGCAGGCGCGGCAGAGCGCTTTCTGGGAAATGACCACAACCCCGCCGACTTTGAGAAAATCAACGACGTGATGGACGTCTGGTTCGACTCCGGCTGCACGCATGCCTTCGTGCTCGAAGACCCCAAACACTTCCCCGGCCTTGCGGGCATCAACCGCAAAATAGAGGGCGGGCCGGATGAGGTGATGTATCTTGAAGGCTCGGACCAGCATCGCGGCTGGTTTCATTCGTCCCTGCTCGAAAGCTGCGGCACGCGCGGCCATGCGCCCTATGACTCGGTGCTGACGCATGGTTTTGTCCTCGATGATAAGGGACAGAAAATGTCGAAGTCGGTCGGCAATGTGGTCGCGCCGCAAACCGTCATCAAGGACTCGGGCGCCGACATCCTGCGCCTGTGGGTCTGCGCCTCGGATTACGCGGACGATCTGCGCATCGGCCCGGAAATCCTCAAGAATTTTGTCGAGACCTACAAGAAAATCCGCAACACCATCCGCTGGATGCTCGGCACGCTGGCGCATCACAGCGCTGCCGACGCGGTGAACCTGGAGCAGGCACCCGAGCTTGAGCGTTATATGCTGCACCGGCTCGCCGAGATCAATGCCGGGGTGCGCGAGGCCTATGCCGCCTTCGACTACAAGCGCGTCATCGCGCTCGTCACGCCCTTCCTCACCGGCGATCTCTCCGCCTTCTATTTCGACATCCGCAAGGACGCGCTCTACTGCGATCCCTTGTCGAGCGCGACGCGCAAGGCGTCGCTGGCGGTGATCGACATCCTCTGCGACAGCGTGCTGAAATGGCTCGCGCCAATTCTGGTGTTTACCTGCGAGGAGGCCTTTGCTCTGTATTCCCCGCAGGGCGCGGCATCGGTGCATCTGCTGGCGCTGCCGGATGGGCTGGAAAAGCACTATGATGAAAAACTGGCGGTCAAGTGGCGCGGCGTTCGCAGCATCCGCCGTGTGGTGACGGGCGCGCTCGAACTGGAGCGCGCGCAAAAACGCATCGGCTCCTCGCTCGAGTCCGCGCCGACTGTCTATATCTCTGACGCGAAGTTGCGTGACGCTCTTGACGGCGTCGACCTTGCCGAAATCTGCATCACATCGGATATCACCATTGCTGCAACCGGTGACGGACCGCCGGAGGCATTCCGGCTTGACGATGTGCGCGGTGTCTCGGCGCTGCATCACCGCGCCCCCGGCATCAAGTGCGCGCGCTCATGGAAATATTTTGATCCCGCCACCGCCGACCCGGAATTCCCCGATGTGACACCGCGCGACGCGCAGGCGCTGCGCGAGCTGCGCGCGGCGGGGCGGCTGTGACTTTGCATTGACGGCGGCGCGCGCGCTTCCTACGCTGCGCCTGCGCCCGCTTCGCGTGAACGCGGGTTTTGTGCGCGATTATTGTGGCCAACAACGCGAGGCGCCATTGTGACTGATCTCATCGACCTTTTTCCCGGCTTTGCCTCGCACTGGATTGACACGGACGCTGGCAAAATCTTCGCGCGCTCGGGTGGCAGCGGACCGCCATTGCTGCTGCTGCACGGTTTTCCGCAGACGCATGTGATGTGGCACAAGGTGGCGGCGGGCCTTGCGGAAAAATTCAGCGTCGTGGCGATGGACCTGCGCGGCTATGGCTGGTCCGCCGCGCCGCGCTCGCACAATGGCGCGCTCTATTCCAAGCGCGAAATGGGCGAGGATGTGGTTGCGGTGATGGAGGAGCTGGGCCACGTGCGCTTCCATCTGGCGGGGCACGACCGGGGCGGGCGCGTCGCCTATCGCCTGGCGCTTGACCATCCGGGCCGCATCGACAGGCTGTGCCTGCTCGACATCATGCCGACGTTTGAAATGTGGAAGTTTATCCGCGCCGCCGGGGCCGCGCCGCACTGGCCGTTTCTGGCGTTGCCCGAGTTGCAGCCGGAAACTGAAATCAGCAAGAACCCGGACGCCTACTTTGAAAGCCTGCTCGGCCAATGGGCGTCAAACCCGCAGTTGCGCGGGTTTGACGCGCGCGCGGTCGGCCAGTACCGCGCCGCCTGGGGCGACCCGGTGCGCATCCATGCGATGTGCGAGGACTACCGCGCCGGGGCAACACTGGATGTCGCGGCTGACGAGGCCGACATGGCGGCACGGAGAATTATCTCCAGCCCGGTGCACATCATTTGCGGGTCAACATTCCTGACCGGCAAGGAGCCGCCGCTGGCCGTCTGGAAGCGCACGTTTGCCCCGCACGCGACGGGTGCCACCCTCAGCTGCGGGCATTTTGTTGCGGAAGAAGACGCGCCCGCGACACTTGCAGAGCTGCTGAATTTTCTCGGCTAGACGCGCCATGCGGCCGGCGCGCGAGACTCTGCCGGTTGCGCCGGGGCTGGCCGCGCCGACATTTGCGCTGGCGCTTGGGGGCGGCGGCGCGCGCGGCCTTGCGCATATCTGCGTGCTGGAGGCCTTTGACGAGCTTGGCGTCCGGCCCGCAGCCATCGCGGGCACGTCGATTGGCGCGATCATCGGCGCGGCCTACGCTGCGGGCATGCCGGGAGCCAGCCTGCGCCAGCACGTCCTCGATACCACCCGCCGCCCGGCCGAAACAATGGGCCGACTGCTGCGCGCCCGCGTCGGGCGCATCGGTGATCTTTTCAAGGGTGTGCTCGCCAATCCGGCGCTGATCGACGCGGAGATGTTTCTGGATCTTTTCTGGCCGGACCAGGTGCCGGACCGTTTTGAGGACCTGGCAATCCCCTTCAAGGCCATCGCGACAGACCTCCTGACCCGCAGCGAAGTGGTTTTCGGGTCCGGTCCACTGCTGCCCGCTGTTGCCGCCTCAATGGCGATTCCCGGCTTGATCAGGCCTTTGGTAACTGCGGGCGGCCTGCTCGTCGATGGCAGTGCGGTCAACCCGCTGCCCTATGACCAGCTTTCCGGTCTGGCGGACAGGGTCATTGCGGTTGATGTGACCTTCGGCCCGGTCACGGACGAAAAAAACGCCATGCAGCCGTTTGATGCGATGTTTGCCGCCGCCCAGGTCATGCAAGGCGCGATCACGGCGGCAAAACTCAAATCGGGCGCGCCGGATGCGGTTATCCGCCCGGATGTCGGATTGTTCCGCGTGCTGGATTTTTTCAAGGCCACAGAGATTTTTGCGGAGGCCGAAAAAATCAAGGATATAGTCAAGCGGACCGTGGATGTTTTGGCAGCGGGCAAGGCAGGCGGGCAAATTCAACCGGGCGGGGCCCAGCCATACCCAGCCATTGCCCGGCGGCGCGCATCACACAAAAAATGAGTGCAGGGATTTGGTGGAGCTGAGGGGAATCGAACCCCTGACCTCGTCATTGCGAACGACGCGCTCTCCCAACTGAGCTACAGCCCCGATCCGGCTGTGGTCTTTAGTGCCTTGCAGGCAGGCCTGTCAACAACGCGCAGACCGCAATTTGCAATACCAGCAGACCTGTCTCGACCGGCCGAGCAGGCCGGTTGGCTACCGGCGCGCGGCGCGGCTTGCGTCCGCGTTGGCTTTGAAGCATTCTGCCAGTACAACAATTCGTGGCGCTCCACCGGCGCGCCCTGACGCTCCCCGCCCCCGTGGTGACTTTATGCAGGCATATGAATCGAATTTCGCCAAGGCCAATGGCATCAACATCCACTACTGGCGCGCCGGGCGCGGCGCGCCTCTGGTGCTGCTGCACGGCTGGCCGGAATTCAACCGCACGTGGCGGCGCGTCATGCCACTGCTGACCGCGCAGTTTGATGTGATCGCGCCAGACCTGCGCGGCTTTGGCGACACCGGCAAGCCCTACCCTGGTCCGAGTGACGCGATGACTGCGGATGTGCTGGCCGATGATCTTGCGGGACTGCTTGACGCGCTCGCCGTCGATGGTCCTGTGGGCATCGTTTCTCATGATGTCGGCGCATATCTTGCGCAGGATTTTGCCCGGCGCTGGCCACAGCGCGCGGCAGGCCTATTTTTCTTCAACTGCCCCTATGCTGGCATTGGCAAACGCTGGGGCGAGCCTGGGCATCTGAAGGAAATCTGGTACCAGTCTTTTCACCAACAGCCTTGGGCAGCCGCGATGGTAGGTTCGTCACGCGCGGCTTGCTCGATTTATTTCCGGCATTTTCTCACGCATTGGAGCGGCGTCAAAACCGCTTTTGACGAAGATTTTGAGATCTGGATCGATAATTTCATGAAGCCCGGCAATTTGCAGGGCGGCTTCAACTGGTATGTCAGTGTCAATCGCGCGCGCCTTGCAACAATTGCAGGCACCGCCCCGCAGCCCGCGCCCATCATCACGCCAACGCGCGTGCTATGGGGCGGCAAAGACCCGGTGCTAAAGGCTGAATGGATGGACCGGCTGCCGGAATTTTTTACCAGGCTTGAAGCCTCAGTTGCACCGGACGCCGGCCATTTCGTGCAGATGGAGCAGCCGCAGCTGGCAGCGCAGACGATCACCGATTTCTTCGCGCGGATCGGCCACAGTGCCTCACACTGAAGGAGGCTGAGGCCAGGGCAGCTGCGCCGGGCGCATGGCCTCATAGGCGCGTGCCACCTGCATCACGCCAATGTCATCAAAGCGCCGGCCGATGATCTGCAATCCGATCGGCAGGCCCGACGCTGTATAGCCGCAGTTGATCGAGGCCGCTGGCTGGCCGGAAAAATTATGGGGAACCGTGAAACATATGTGCTCGAAGGGTAGCGCCGGATCATTGGTGGGGCAGGGCAGGCTTGCGTCAAAGGCAGGCAGCGGCGCGACGGGGGCCAGCACAAAGTCATAGGGCGCGCAGGCGGCCACTGCGGCGATGCGCACGGCCATGATCTGGCTGAAATCGCGGAACACCTGCGAGCCGGCAAAGCCCTCCGCCGCCTGCGCCCAGGCCGCGATAAACGGCAGGATTTTGGCACGTCGCTCAGCAGGCAGAGCCGAGATTTCAACAAAGGCGCGCATGCGGAAAAAATTGTCGAGACCGTCGAGCATGCTGCGGGTGAAGAAGGGCTGCATCGGCTCGACATGCGCGCCCGCCGACTCGAACAGGCGGGCGGCACCGCGCACCGCTTGCGCAACCTCCGGCTCTACGGCGAGGCCGCAGCCCGCCTCGCTCAGCAAGCCGATGCGCAGGCCTTTCAGCTCGCGGCGCGGCGCGTTCCAGTCCAGGCTGGCGGGGGGCAGGCTCATGTGGTCGCGCGTGTCGGGCTGGCTCAACACGCCCAGCATCAGCCCGCTGTCGGCAACCGTGCGGGTCATCGGCCCGGCGACACGGCCATAATAGGCCGGGTCAATCGGCACGCGCCCCAGGCTGGGTTTCAGCGCAAAAATTCCGCACCAGCTGGCGGGCAGGCGCACCGAGCCACCGATGTCCGTGCCAAGGTGCAGGGGGCCGTAGCCCGCAGCCGCGCCGGCACCCGCCCCGGCGCTGGAGCCGCCCGGATTAAGTGCCAGGTTCCACGGATTGCGGGTCAGCGGATGAAAACTCGACAGGCCGGACGACAGCATGCCGTAATCGGGCATCGTGGTCTTGCACAGGATCAGCGCGCCGGCCTCGCGCAGCCGCGCTGCCGGCGGCGCATCGGCAAGCGCGGGGACCAGCAGGCTCGCCGCCGTGCCGAGCGGCACGGGGTCGCCCCTGGTTGCGATATTGTCTTTGATGGTGACTGGCACGCCGTCAAGCGGCCCCATCGGCGCGCTTTTCAGCCAGCGCGCCTGCGAGGCGCGCGCGCCGTCCCGCACGCGCTGCTCGTCCAGCAGATAGGTCGCATGCAGGTGCGGCTCCCAGCGCGCGATATGCGCGAGAACCGATTCCGCAACCTCGACCGGCGAAAAGGCCTTGGCCTTGTAGCCGGCCAGGAGACCGAGGGCGGAGAGGTCGTGCAGCTGCATGGTCCGGTTTATCCCACCAGACGCATGCCGGTCTGCGCATCAAACAGATGCACGAGCGCCGGATCTGGCGTGACGCGGATGGTCTCGCCGGGCTTGGCCAAAATGCGGTCACGGAACAGGGTCACAACCTCCTGCGTGCCATTTTTCACGTTGACCTGAGTTTCCGATCCTGTCGGCTCCACCACCACCACCTCGACCGGCACCCCGTCAGGGGTGATGAGGAAATGCTCGGGCCGCACGCCCAGTGTCAGCGGCTTGCCTTCGGCACCCGCCGGGATATGGCCGATGGCAAAGGTCAGCCCGCCATCTGATTTGAACACTGGCCGACCGCCTTCGATCATCGCCTTGCCTTTAAGAAAATTCATCGACGGCGAGCCGATAAAACCGGCAACGAACAGATTGTCGGGACGGTCGTACAGCTCCAGCGGCGCGCCAATCTGCTCGATAATGCCGTCATGCATGACGACGATCTTGTCGGCCATGGTCATCGCCTCGATCTGGTCATGCGTGACATAGACGATCGTGGTCTTCAGGCGCTGGTGCAGCTCCTTGATTTCGGTGCGCATGGCTACACGCAGTTTTGCGTCAAGGTTCGACAGCGGTTCGTCAAACAGGAACACCTGCGGATTGCGCACAATGGCGCGGCCCATCGCAACACGCTGGCGCTGGCCGCCAGAAAGCGCGCGCGGATAGCGCTCCAGCAACGGCATCAGGCCCAGAATCCCGGCGGCTTTTTCGATCCGCTCCTTGATCTCGGCCTTCGGCGCCTTGCGCAGCTTGAGCGAAAAACCCATGTTGTCGGCAACCGTCATGTGTGGATAGAGCGCGTAGTTCTGGAACACCATGGCGATGTCGCGCTCTTTGGGCGGCACGTCATTGACGACGCGGGCACCGATGCTGATCTCGCCGCCGCTGATATTCTCAAGCCCGGCAATCATGCGCAGCAGCGTTGATTTTCCGCAGCCGGAGGGGCCAACCAGAATGACGAACTCGCCATCCTTGATGTCGACATTGACGCCGTGAATAACGGCGGTTGCACCATAGGATTTTTTCACGTCGCGGATTGTTACCGACGCCATTGCGTTGCTCCGTTGTTAGCCCACGGCCTGAAATCCGTGTCGGGCTGAAACCTGACAGCAGGCTGCCACAGATTTTGTTGGGCGAGCCTGCAATAAGGGCCTTGCCGCCGCTTGCGGCAAAGTCAAGGCTCCCGCACAATGGCGACTCAGGGACTGTGGCGCAAGCCAGGTTTTGGTTGCAATATTCTGATGCTGGAGGAAAGACACACGTGAAATCGATTGATGTGCTGATGCCAGCACCCATGATGCCGCTGGTCATGCAGGGCATTGAGGCAGCTTTCACCGTGCACCGCCTTTGGGAAGCGCCGGACCAGGCGGCAGCCACCGCGCGGCTTGGCCCAAAAATCCGTGCCGTAGCTGCGGGCGGGTCGCATCAGCCGGTGGATGCGGCTTTTATGGGACTGTTCCCGAATCTCGAAATCGTGGCGAGTTTTGGCGTTGGCTATGACCATGTGGACGCAAAATGGGCGGGCGCGCATGGCATTGCTGTCACCAACACGCCCGATGTGCTGAACGAGGAAGTGGCGGACACAGCGCTGGCCCTGCTGCTGGCAACAGTGCGCCAGCTGCCGCAGGCCGCAAACTATTTGCGCGCTGGGAAGTGGCTGGACAAACCGTTTCCGTTGACCGCCACGCTGCGGGGCCGTACGCTTGGGATTCTCGGACTGGGGCGAATCGGCAAGGCCATTGCCTTGCGGGCGCAGGCATTTGGCCTGAAAATCGCGTATCATGGACGCCATCGGCAGGCAGATGTGGCCTATCCTTGGTATCCGACGCTCGTTGGCCTCGCCCGTGACTCAGATATCCTGCTTGCCATTGCACCGGGAGGGGCGGGCACGCACAAGATCATCAATGCCGAGGTGCTGGAGGCGCTGGGGCCGCAGGGCATTCTCATCAATGTGGCGCGTGGCTCGGTGGTTGACGAAGAGGCGCTCATCGCCGCGCTACGCAGCGGCACAATCATGACAGCGGGGCTTGACGTTTTTGTTGACGAGCCGCGCGTGCCACATGCGCTGCTGGACATGGAGCATATCGTGCTGCTGCCGCACGTCGGCTCGGCCTCGCAGCATTGCCGCAATGCCATGGGGCAACTGGTTGTGGACAACCTGCTGTCCTGGGCCGCTGGCAAGGGACCGCTGACGCCGGTTGTCGAAACCCCTTGGCGAAGCGGCGCGAAAGCAGCACAGTGACATCCGGTTTGGTCAGGCCACGGACTGATAGGGGAGACAGGGTTATGGAAACATCAAAACTGGAAAAAACAGGATTGCGCGGGTCTTTGCAGGGCGCCGCCATGCATTTTGGCGTCGCTGCCGTGGTTGCGGCCAGTTTTCTGCTGGTTGCCGAAGCCGGGGCGGCGGTGAGCGCCGCAGCGCAGACCGCCGTTTTGAGCGATGACGCGCTGGCCGGGCAATGGGACATGGCGCTTGGCGACACGCCACGCAAATGCCGCCTGACCCTGCATCAGGAACTGGCGGGCAAGAGCCATGAAATCGCCATGCCGGCGGGCTGCCGCCGCGCCATGCCCATTCTGGCTGCAGTCGGAACCTGGAACACAGCCAGTGACGTGCTGGTCCTGCGCAACCGCGACGGCGAGGCGGTGCTGAATTTTGCCCCCGCTGATGACGGCCTTGCCGCCACTGGGCCAGAGGGCGAAACCTATCGCCTGACAGCCGCCGACCCGGCCAGGCGCCAGTTTGCCCAGCAGGCAAAGCCTGTGGTGCAGGACCCGCCTGCGCCGGTTGCGCCCCTAGCCCCTGCCGCCGCTGCGCCGCCAGCCGCCGCCCCGCTTGCCCCGGGTGCACTCAAACCTGCCGATCTTGCGGGACGCTATGCCGTGCTGCGGGAGGAAGGCAAGGAAACCGGCTGCATGATAACACTTGACGAGAAAGCCAAGGGCCCCAAAGGCACGCTCAGGGCGCTGCTGGCACCTGCCTGCCGCGATCAGGGCATTGTCATTTTTGATCCGGTTGGCTGGTCACTGGCCAATGGCCGCATCGCGCTAACGGCCAAAAAGGGCCACCAGGCGCATTTTGACAGGCAGGCCGACGGCACCTGGACAAAAGACGCCAAAGAGGGAAAGACGCTTGTATTGCGCAAGATGTGAGTGCGCAGCTGTAGACATTCGAAATATAAAAATACCAACGGCGCTGGAAACACTACGCGATCCAGCGCCGCAGCTATTGCAGTGCGTCAAATATTACATGCAGCCGACGAGGCTGAAGGTCTTGTAGCCTGCACGAAACTCAACGCGGCTCCAGTCATCGCGGTCTTCTGCGCCAAACCGGCCAGCCTCTTCGGCTGGATGCAGCCGGTTGGAGGCGTCCGCAATGTGGATATGGAATCCGGCTGGCGGGACAAAGCCATTGATCGACTTTGCTGTCTGCTCGGGATCGCGCTCAAACTCTTCCAGCAGCGACGGATTGTCATAAACCGCCTTGGCGATGCCGCGCATTTTTGTGTAGTCGCTTTGAGAGAACGACGGGACATGCGCGGTTGCTGCCACTTCTGTGATTGTTGCCATGGGACACCTCGTTTTTTGATTGCCATACCTTGCTGGTATGGTTAACAAACGAAGTGTGCGATGAACACACAATCCAGCGCAAGGGGGTTCCCCAGCGGAAATTCGAATATATTTTTTTCAACGCTGACGAAATGGATGTTGTGGAACAGATGTGTCCGCAGGGTAAAGTATTTTATCTAGTCGATTGAAATTGTTGTATAATTCCGGCAGCCAGCGGCGAGTCAATGCACGGGCCGCGACGCGCTTCGCGCCAAACCTTACGCGCCAGTTGCTTCCAGAATTCCGCTTGCCGCGAGCGCCGTGCAGACCGATGCTACAGCGACAATAACGACCAGGCACAAAGACACCAGAAACCGGGCGCGGGCGGCGCGTGCCTGTTCGTGGCCGGAAAATCCTGCCTGAAAACCAGGGTTCGACTGGCTCGCTGCGCGCATGTCTGTTCCCGCTTCAAACGCGTTCTGTTGCCGCCTGCTTGTGCGCCGGTCCTGGGCGGGCTGATGTGCGCTGCCGCACATCAACCGCAGCAGCGGTTCCGTGC
>JANLPP010000520.1:0-1516 GCA_031367295.1 Hyphomicrobiales bacterium
AGCATTACGGATTGAGCAACGATACGCGCCTCAAGGCTCTCGTTGCCGGATTAGACGCCTTCCGGCAGAAGGTTGTCGTCGCCCGTAACAAAATCATATCGCATTCTGACCGCCTCGCCATTCATGCCGGAACGGCGCTAGTACGACGCGTCGTTGCCTATGAAGGTATTTTCTGAATCAATGCTTTGGCGGTTTAACGCTGGAGGTGATTCGTGGCTGGGAAAGAGATTGCGGTCAAGAAATATGTTGTGCGTCTGGTTGCCGATGAGCGGGCCCGTCTGGAGGCGATGCTTCACAAGGGCAAGCATTCGGCGCAGTCTTTGACGAAGGCGCGTATCCTTTTGAAGGCCGACGTTTCGGAAGCGGGGGAGGGCTGGAGCGACAGCCAGATTGCGGTCGCTCTGGATACCAGTGTCGCCAATATTGAGCGCACAAGAAAGCAACTTGTCGAGGCGGGCTTTGAGGCCGTGCTGACGCGTAAATATAATCCGGCCTGCGCCCGTGCCCGGATTTTTGATGGCGCGGCGGAAGCCAAATTGATTGCGCTGACCTGCGGACCGGCTCCGGCGGGCTATGCCAGATGGAGCCTCCGGCTGCTGGAGAAACATGTTGTCGAACTCCAGATTGTTGGCAGCGCCAGCGACAATACGATCGGGCGGTTGCTAAAAAAAACATCCTCAAGCCGCATCTCAAGCAGCAATGGGTGATTGCGCCGCAGGCGAACGCAGCTTTCGTGGCCAATATGGAAGATGTGCTGGAGGTCTATCAAAGGCCGCAGGATCCCGCGCGCCCGCTGGTGTGCCTTGACGAGACCAGCAAGCAGTTGATCAGGGAAACCCGCGAGCCTGTTGCCATGCAACCCGGCCAGAAGCAACGCGTTGATTATGAATATGAACGCAATGGCACGGCCAACCTGTTCATGCTGTTTGCGCCGCTGGAAGGCTGGCGGCATGTTGAGGTTACCGACCGCCGCACGGCCAAAGACTACGCCCATGTGCTGCGCGATGTATCCGATGTGCATTTTCCAAAGGCCGACAAAATCATCCTGGTGCAGGACAATCTCAACACCCACAAACCCGCCGCGCTTTATGAAGCCTTTGCGCCAGCCGAGGCCCGGCGGCTGGTCGAGCGTTTCGAATGGCATTACACGCCAAAACACGGTTCATGGCTCGACATGGCCGAGTCCGAACTCGCTGTGCTTTCCACCCAATGTCTCGACCGCCGCATCCCCGACAAGCAAAAGCTCACAGAAGAGGTCGCCGCATGGCAGAACAGCCGAAACAAACACCACGCCAAAGCCGATTGGCAGTTCACAAACGCCGATGCCCGAATTAAACTAAAAAGCCTCTACCCGCAGTTCCAGTGACTCGGGGCACTAGCCCCGCCCGAACATCTCGTCTGCCGCATAACCCGCGCCGCGCACCGTGCGGATTGGGTCTGGCTCGCGCCCGCGCGACAGCGCCTTGCGCAGGCGCCCGACATGCACGTCCACTGTGCGCTCATCCACCTCGCTGGT
>JANLPP010000521.1:0-2125 GCA_031367295.1 Hyphomicrobiales bacterium
TCGTGTCGATGCGCAGATCGGTCGTTTGCGCCTGCGCGAGGCAGCCGATCATCAGCGAGGCCGGGAACGGCCAGGGCTGCGAGGCCAGATAGGTGACCGCGCCGGTGCGGATGCCGGCCTCCTCGGCGATTTCGCGGCGCACCGCATCCTCGATGGTTTCACCCGATTCCAGAAACCCGGCGAGGCACGAATACATGCCCGCCGGAAACCGCGCCTGCCGCCCCAGCAGGCAGCGCTCCCCGTCATGCGCCAGCATGATCACCACCGGGTCGGTGCGCGGAAAATGCTGCGTCTTGCACTGCGGGCAATCGCGCCGCCAGCCCGCTGCCGCGCTCAGCGTCTGGCTCCCGCAGGCACCGCAGAAGCGGTGGCGGGCGTGCCAGTAAAACAGGCTCTTGGCCTGGCCCAGCATGCCCAGCGTATCGGGTGCCACCAGGCCAAGGGTCGCAACCGCGCGCATGTCGGGAAAGGCAAGGTCGTCGCGCCCGTGAATGGACAGCACGCGCTGGTCGCGGAACGCCTGCGCGTCGGGCGGCGCATGCGGTGCCAGCGCGCTGTCCTCAAGCCAGAGCGCGAAAACCGGCCCGCTGTCGCGCCTGCCCAGAAACGCCTCGCCGCGCCGTGCGCCAAGGCTTTGCGCGTCGCTCAGCGAAAAATGCGCCGCGTGGCTGTGCCCGTCCCGCCGCAACACCGGCGTGTCGCTGACGATCACCACACATGTGGCGTTCGCATCGGCGCGCAGCGCCGCCAGCGCCGCCGCATCCTCGCGCAGGGCCGAAAGCCGGTCTAGCGGGTTGATGCCAAAGCCGGTTCTGGCCGAGCGGTCGCTGAAATGTGGGCTATGATCGCGCATGTGGGCCTCGCCGGTGGTGTGAGGACGATTCTGACCCCAGCCTTACCCCGGCCGCAGGCTCAAACAAACCCCATGCGCGCCGTGATCTGCGCCGCCAGCGCCTGCGCTGCCGCCTCCGCATAGGGCAGCGCCACGCCTTGGCCCCAGACCGGCGCGGGCCAGGCCGCATCGCTCTCAAACCGCGCCACGACATGGATGTGCAGTTGCGCCACCTTGTTGCCGAGCGCGCCAACGTTGAGTTTTTGCGCGCCGCTCGCCGCCTGCAGCGCGTTGGAGGCGGCGGTGATCTCCTCCATGAGAATCGCCCGCTCGGTCACCGCAAGATCGGTGAACTCGCGCAGGCCGGGCTTGCGCGGCACCAGAATGAGCCAGGGAAAACGCGCGTCATTCATCAGCCGCACCCGGCACAGCAGCAGGTCACCAATCGGCAGCGTGTCCGTCTCAAGGCGCGGATCGAGGCAAAAACTCATGCAGGATTTTCCAGTGGCAGGGCCGTGGCAAGCGCTGTGACAACCTTTTTCCTCAAATGGGGCAATGGCATGGCCGCAACCCTGCAACTTGCCGCTGCAATCCGGCGCACGTGGCGCGGTGCAGTCCGGCAGCATTCAGGCAGCGGCCCGCTCCGGCGGGATCAACACTCTGTTAGCAGTCTTGCGGTAGGTTTCACCCTTGGAGACTGTGGCCGCGCAGGCAGGCGTGACAGGGACGAGACCAGTGAACATTCAGCAGAATACCCAGCCCGCCGAAACGCGGCACGGCACGCGCGAACGGATATTTCTGCCCGCGCGGGCCAGTTATGGCAATGGCGCCATCTCCACATCCTGCACCGTGCTGCAACTCTCGGAAACCGGCGCGCGGCTGAACCTGCCAGCCGCCTTTTCACTGCCCGAGACATTTGCCATCGCCATTCCGCAGCGCAACATTGATTGCCGCGCCAGGCTGGTGTGGCGCGAAGGCGACAAGGTCGGCATCGAATTTTTGCCCGATGCGCCGCAGGCCGAACCCACGGCCGAGGTGTACGCAGCGCGAATCAGGGCGCTTGAAAGCCTCAACGCAAAATTCAAGGCGCAGATTATTGAACTGACAGCCCAGATGCGCCGCCTGACGGACGAAGCCTGAGACGGCGCGCGTCTAGCCCCGCCCGAACATCTCGTCTGCCGCATAACCCGCGCCGCGCACCGTGCGGATTGGGTCTGGCTCGCGCCCGCGCGACAGCGCCTTGCGCAGGCGCCCGACATGCACGTCCACTGTGCGCTCATCCACCTCGCTGGT
>JANLPP010000034.1:0-8125 GCA_031367295.1 Hyphomicrobiales bacterium
TCCGCCTTGGACCGGTTAAAGTAGAAACTCACCGGGCGGCCAATGATCTCAAGCAGTGTCTGGTGCGGGTTCAGCGCCACATCCGGCATCTGGTAAATCATCTGGATGCGGCGCAGCTGGTCCTTGTTGCGCGCGCCAAGGCGCGGCGGCAGGCTGGCGCCGTTGAATTTTATGTCACCCATCTCAAGCGGCAGCAGGCCGACAATCACCCGCGCCAGCGTGCTTTTGCCGGACCCGGACTCGCCTACGACCGCAACCGTGTCGCCCTTGCGGACCTCAAGATTAATGTCCGCTACCACATTGCGCAGTTTGGCGTAGCTGGCGGTGACGGCGCTGAGCGACAGGATTGGCGCGCCGGCCTCACCTTGCGTGCTGACAAAACCGCTGCCCTTGACACGTTCGGCCACCAGGCGCTGCGTGTATTCCTCCCGCGGGTTCTGCAATATCTGCGTCGCCTCGCCAAACTCGATCATTTTGCCATGGCGCAGCACCATTATGCGGTCGGCGATCTGTGCGACAACGGCAAGATCATGCGTTATGTAAAGCG
Source organism: Hyphomicrobiales bacterium (assembly GCA_031367295.1). GTDB lineage: Bacteria > Pseudomonadota > Alphaproteobacteria > Rhizobiales > Beijerinckiaceae > JANLPP01. Next base: position 548 of record JANLPP010000034.1, read on the forward strand.
CCGCCGTGCCATTCTCGCGGATCAGCTTTTTGAAGGCGGCGAGCACCTCCACCTGCGTTGTCACGTCGAGCGCGGTCGTCGGCTCGTCAAACACCAGGATGTCGGGCTGCGCCGCCATCGCCATCGCCGCCATGGCGCGCTGCAACTGGCCGCCCGAGACCTGATGCGGATAGCGCGCGCCAAAGCTCTCCGGATTGGGCAGGTCAAGTTCGCGGAACAGGGTCACGGCGCGCTTTGCCGCGTCCGCTTCGCCCATCAGGCCCTGGCGCACCGGCACCTCGCACACCTGCTTCATGATGGTCATGGCCGGGTTGAAGGAGGCGGCGGCGCTCTGTGCGATATAGGCGACGCCGCGCCCGCGCGTGGCGCGCCGCTCGTCCAGCGTCATTGTGCGGATGTCCTTGCCGCGCAGGTGGAGCGCCCCGCCGGAAATCGCGAGGCCGCCGCGCGTGTAGCCGAGCGCGGTGAGGCCGATGGTGGATTTGCCCGCGCCCGATTCGCCGATGAGGCCAATGACTTCGCCGCGTTTCAGCGTGAAGCTGACGTTGTCAACAATCACAACAGGCCCGCCCTGCACAGTGACGCGCAAGTCCGTGACACGCAGCAGGTCGTCAGCAGCTGCGGCGGTCATGCGCCTTCCCCATGGCCTCTGGAGTGAATGGCCAGCATCCAGTCCACGATGAAATTGACGCCGATGGTCAGCAGCGCAATCGCGCCCGCCGGATAGAGCGGATGCGCGCCGCCAAGGTTGATCATGTCGCGTAAATCCTTGACCATGCTGCCCCAGTCAGCGTCCGGCGGCTGGATACCAAGGCCGAGGAAACTCAGCGCTGCGATGAACAGGAAGGTGAAGCAGAAACGCAGACCGAATTCGGCGACCAGCGGCGGCACGGCATTGGGCAGCACTTCGCGCGTGATGATCCACCACAGGCCTTCGCCGCGCAGCTTGGCCGCTTCGACATATTCGAGCGATGTGATGTTCATCGCCACCGCGCGGGCGAGGCGGAAGACGCGGGTGGAGTCGAGAATGGCGATGGTGACGATCAGCACCGGCAGGTCGGTGCCGAGCACCGACAGAACAATGAAGGCGAAAATCAGCGTTGGCATTGACAGCATGAGATCGACAAAACGCGACAGCGCCATGTCAACCCAGCGGCCCGCGATGGCGGCGGCGAAACCGGCGACGATGCCAAGCGAAAAAGACAGCGCGGTTATCACCAGCGACAGGCCGATGGACATGCGCGCGCCATAGATGAGGCGGCTGAGAATGTCGCGGCCGATATTGTCGGTGCCCAGCTTGAATTGCGCGCTTGGCTCGGCCCAGGCGTCGCCGACAATCTCGGCCTGGCCAAAGGGCGCGATGACGGGCGCAAACAGCGCGACAAAAATATTCAGCGCGACGATAGCAATGCCAACCGCCGCCAGAACTGTGAGCTTGTGCCCGAAGAGTTTCATGCGGCCCTCACCTGGGATGCCGCAGGCGCGGATTGCTCATGATGGCGAGAATATCGGCAGTCATGTTGAGCAATATGAACGCGCTGGCGAAAATCAGGCCGCAGGCCTGCACCACCGGCACGTCATGTTTCGACACGGCGTCGACCATCAGCTGGCTGAGGCCGGGATAGACGAACACTGTTTCGACGACGACAACGCCGGTGATGAGATAGGCGAGATTGAGCGCGATGACGCTGATGATCGGCGCCAGCGCGTTTGGCAGCGCATGCTGCGTCACGATGCGCCATTTCGGCAGGCCTTTCAAAATCGCCATTTCGATATAGGGGCTGGCCATGATCGCCAGCACCGAGGCTCGGGTCATGCGCATCATATGCGCGACGATCACGAGTACCAGCGTCAGCATTGGCAGAAAGGTCAGCGACAAGCGCTCACCCAGCGTTGTCGTGTCCGCCACACTGGCAATCGAGGGAAACCAGCCCAGCTGCACGGTGACATATTTTATCAGAATATAGGCGAGGAAATATTCCGGGACGGAGATAGTCAGCAGCGTAAAAATATTGACGCCGCGGTCAAAAATGCCGCCCTGGCGGATGGCGGCGATAATGCCAAGGCCAACCGCCAGCGGTACGGCCACGACAGCGGCATAAGACGCCAGAAACAGCGTGTCGAGAAGGCGCGGCTTCAGCTCTTTCCAGACATCGACACCATTGGAGAGCGAGCGGCCGAGATTGCCGTGCAAGGCACCTCCCAGCCACTCAAAAAACCGCACATAGGCCGGACGGTCGAGCCCTAGTTCGAGGCGCACCTGCGCCAGCGTTTCGGGCGTCGCATTATTCTGCAAAATAGCCGAAGCCAGGTCCCCTGGCAGCAACTCCGTGCCCACAAAAATGAGCACGGAGGCTGCCATAAGGGTCAGAAGCCCAAGAGCCAGTCTTTGACCGATGAGCTTTCCCACACCATCAGGCTTTCAGCCAGGCCTTCTCGGCAAAGCGCCCGTTGTTCATGTCAAAGCCGTTATGCGGTGTGTGGCCACCGACTTTGCTGGAATGGGCGTCAAGCCAGTCGCGGAAGGCCGGGATCATGTTGCCGCCCTCGGTGTGCAGCAGTTCCTGCATGTCCCAGATATATTTCTTGCGCTTGCCCTCGTCGAGTTCGCTGCGGGCGTCCGACAGCAGCTTGTCGAACCGCTCGTTCTTGAAGGCGCATTCGTTCCACGGCGCGTCGCTCTTGTAGGCAACGGCGAGCATCTGCGTCGCCGCCGGACGTCCCGCCCAATAGCTTTCGGCGAATGGGGCCTTGAGCCAGACATTGTCCCAGAAACCGTCAGCCGGGGTCTTTTTCACATCAACCTTGATGTCGGCCTTGGCGGCGCTGGCCTGCAGCAGCAGGCCCTGGTCCACCGCGCCATTAAAGGCGGCTTCGGAGGCGGTCAGCTCGATCTTGTAACTGGCAAGGCCCGCCTTCTTGAACAGCGCCCTGGCCTTTTCCGGGTCATAGGGGGTCTGCGGCAGCTCGCTGTGGAAATAGGGGTCACCCTTGGGGATCGGGTGATCATTGCCGATAGTGCCATAGCCGCTGAACAGGGTCTTGAGAATCTGTTCGCGGTCGAGCGCATGCTTCATCGCCTGGCGCACTTCCAGCTTGTCGAAGGGCGCGGTGTCAAGGCGCATCGACATGACCGAATGCCAGCCGCCAGGGGCCTGCACCACTTCAAGGCCAGGGGCTTTCTTCAGCAGCGCGATCAGCTTGGTGTCGACGCGGTTAATCACATGCACCTGGCCGGAGATCAGCGCGTTCATGCGCGCAGCGCCATCGTTGATGACGGTCATCTCGATCGCGTCGAGGTGGCCGCGGCCTTCCTTCCAGTAGTTCTTGTTCTTCTTCATCAGGACGCGCACGCCCGCTTCGTATTTTTCAATGACGTAAGCGCCGCAGCCGACAGGGTTGGCCCAGTCTTTGAATTCGTTGGGCACGATGCCCATGTGGTAATCGCTGAGGATATAGGGGAAATCAGCGTCAGCCGAGGAGAGCTGGACAAGAATCTGATATTTATCGAGCTTCTTGATGTCGCTGACAGCCTTCATCGAGGCGGCATTGCCGGACTTTGTCTCGCCGCGGTGCTGGTTCAGCGAGTAAATGACGTCGTCGGCGTCGAGTTCCTTTCCGTTGGAAAACTGCACGCCCTTGCGCAGGTTGAACACCCATTCCTTGGCGCCGGGCTTGGCTTCAAAGGTTTGGGCGAGTTCCGGAATTGACTTGTTGTCGGGACCGTTCTCGACCAGCGAGCTCATGAAGGCAAAGCCGGCAATAACGTTGACCGAGTCGGTATAGGTCGTCGGGTTGGGGCTTTCCGTCGTGCCGCCACCGCCCGCGCCAATTTTCATCGTGCCACCCTTCACCGGCGTCTCCGCCGCCCAGGCATCAACGCTGGCGAGCATGGTGGCGAGCACACCGGACGACGCGCCGAGCGCAATGGCGCGGCCTGTAAACTCGCGCCGCGAGATCGCGCCACGCATGTGCTGCTGTTTCAGATATTCGAGTTGTGACATGTGATCCCTCCCGGAAAACCGGCTGCAAACGGATTGCGCCGCCTCAGCTCTGCGCGCGCCCAGCGGATTTTCATCCATTGTCCTTGGGCACCTGACAGGACCCCATCATCTGTTTGAATGCAGCCCCATGTCAACCAGCGACGCATGCCTGCCGTGCAAGATTATCAGGCTTGCAGCGGACAAACACACGCCAGTTGCCCGCGATTCGCCCGTTCATAGAAATATGAGGCGGCACCGCCTGATTATCCTGTGCCGGATACGCCAGCGCGCCATGCCTTCAGGCGCGGCGGAACACAAAATAGCGCCAGCCGGTGACAGCGGGCGGCGGCAGTTCAGCAAGGCCCTCCAGACTCAATGGCTGGTCTGACAGCAACAGCCCGCCAGGTGCCAGCATGGCCAGCCAGTACGGGGCCCAGAGCGCGGCGCGGGCGCGGCTCTCCTGGGCGTCGCCGGTGCCCGTGTCCGCATGCACCAGCGCCGCCTGCCCGGCAAAACGCCGCGCGGCCGCAGGCATGGTGTCACTAAACTCGCCGAGCAGCGTCCGGTCCGCTGGCGGGATACAGTCGGGGTGCGCCTTGATTTCGCGGTCGAAAACATAAATCTCGCGCCCCGGGCAGCTTTCCCGCAGATGATCATAGGTGCGGCCATTGCCAAGCCCGCATTCCATGATCAGGCCGGGCCGGTCGGCGATCTGCGATGTTGCCCAGTCAAGACAGGCGCGCTGCGCCTCAAGGCGGCGGATAAAACTGTCGATGCGGCTCATCAAAGACCCTTTGCAAATCGTCGGCTGTCAATGCCAGAAGGGCGGGGCGCGGCAAAAAATCCGCGCGCTGGCTGGCCTGCGGGCAATTGGGGACAGACTGATGGCCTACGGGATAATGCGTTGCAATGACAAATTTGCGCTGACTGCCATGCTTGGTCTGCTGGCAACGCCCGCGCTTGCGGATAGTTCCGGTCTCAGGCTGCGCGACGATTTTGAAGCAGGCGCGTTCAGCCCGGCGGGCGGGCTGTTCTACAAGAACAATGCCGAGCAGGCAGGCGGCAAGGCCGAGTTCCAGTCAAATGTCGTGCATGAGGGCAAGGCGGCGCTTACACTGTCGGTGTCGCCACGATGCAAACCCGGCGAGGACAATTGCAGCGAGCGGGCCGAGGTATGGGAAAAGACCGAGACTTTCTCCAACTATGACCGCGAGGTCTGGTACGCATTTTCGATGAAACTTGGCGACCCTGTCCCGCAGGACGATCACCGCTATGTGATGGCGCAATGGAAGCGTGCCATCCGCCCCGGCGCTGAAGGCGACTACAGCCCATTTCTGGCGCTGCGGCTCAGCAAGGGGCGGCTCGTAGCCACGATTGAAGGCGATGAGACGGTGTCTTTTGACGCAGGCGGGGCTGAGCGCCCGGGCGGCTGCCTGAATGGGGAAGGCCATGCCAACAGCAAGCTTGACCTGCGCCAGACGCGCAGCCTGGTCGCAATCGAGGCGGGCACGGAGTGGGCGGATTACAGCGGCTTTCCGCAATGCGCGCCCAAGGTGCAGGTGATTGCGCGCGGCCCCGGCCTGCCCAAGGCTGACTCCGGCTGGGTCGATTTCGTCTTCGCGGTCAAACCTGGCCCGCGCGGCGGCGGGCATATTGAAATTGCCGCCAATGGCCAGTGGGTGGCAACCGTGCTGGGCCGTTTCGGCCACAAGGGCGCGGGGCTTGGCACAGCGCAGTATTTCAAGTTCGGCCCCTACCGCGCCGCCCATGAGGGCACATGGACGATCCACTACGACGCGTTCCGGCGCGGGCCAGCTTGCGTGGACGTGGCGGCGGCGACGCTGTGCCGTTCGATGGGGGCGGAGCGGTAGGGGCGGAGCGGTAGGGGCGGCTTAAGAAGCCTTCGGCGTAATACGGCGGCGCAGGTCGCGCAATTCCCGCTTCTTCGCCTCAATATCTTCGCGGCTAATAACGATGCGAACTTCCGTGCCGCCCGGATTTGGATTCGCGAAACGCCCGCAGTTGAGCCGTCAACGATTGGAGCTTGGATTATCGGCTCGAATAACCAGTCCAGCCGCAGTCTTCATCCGATTTCGGTAAGCTGCCAATTCCTGCCTTGTCGCCTCAATATCTTCCGGGCTTAAAACGATACGCTCCCCGGTATCGTCAGGGCGCGTTTGACCAAGCCGTGACCGGTCGATCCGCCCGCGATTTGGGTCGCTTTGATAAACGGTGATAATGCGTTCATCGGGTATATTCATACCAAAATTGCCTTTCGTTCCATTCCGCCTCCCATGCCGTAATCACCCGGCATGCGCCTTTGCGCATAGGGTACACGAGAACGAAAACTTCGCCAAATCCCTCTCCTATGACCTGAAACCGCGTTTCGCTAATCACCCGAGTGTCCCGCCGCTCGAGAACATAACCGGGAAACATTTGGGTGACGTAACCCAGGTCAAAGGCGCGCGCCTCCAAAACTTCCGCATTCTTTTTCTCGTCAAATTCAAAGCGCTCGAAGGACCGAAAAACCATTCGGAAAGGTGACGGCGGCGGAACCATATCTATCCACCCTCACGCCGTCCCCGCCGCCTTGCCGCCAAGCGCCGCCTGCGCCGCTGCCAGCCGGGCTATTGGCACGCGGAAGGGCGAGCAGGAGACGTAGTCGAGGCCGACGCTTTCGCAGAAGGTGATCGAGGCCGGGTCGCCGCCATGCTCGCCGCAGATACCGAGTTTAATGTCAGGCCTTGTGGCCCGCCCGCGCGCCGCCGCCATCTGCACCAGCTCGCCGACGCCCTCGACGTCAATCGTCACAAACGGGTCGGCGGGCAGCAGGCCTTTGGCGGTGTAGGGGCCTAGAAACGACGCCGCGTCATCGCGCGAAATGCCCAGCGTCGTCTGCGTCAGATCATTGGTGCCAAAGGAGAAGAACTCCGCCGTCTGCGCGATTTCGCCGGCCCGCAGGGCCGCGCGCGGCAATTCTATCATGGTGCCGATCTGGTAGGGCACGGCGACGCCGGTTTCTTTGGCCACCTGCTCGGCCATTGCAATAATGCGGGCGCGGGTCATGTCGTATTCCGGCTTGGTCATCACCAGCGGCACCATGACTTCGGCCAGCACCGGCTGGCCGGTCTTTTTGCCGGCGATCACCGCCGCCTCAAAAATGGCGCGCGCCTGCATCTCGGCGATTTCCGGGTAGGCGATGGCGAGGCGCACGCCGCGGAAGCCGAGCATCGGGTTGAACTCATGCAGCTCGTCGGCCCGCGCCCGCAGTTTGTCGGCGCTGGCGCCCATCGCCGCCGCCACCTCGGCGATCTCGGCCTCGGTATGCGGCAGGAATTCATGCAGCGGCGGATCGAGCAGCCGGATAGTCACCGGCAGGCCGGACATGATCTCGAACAGCGCGGCGAAATCCTCGCGCTGCATCGGCAGCAGTTTGGCCAGCGCGGCGCGCCGCCCCGCCTCGTCATTGGCAAGAATCATCTCGCGCACAGCGACGATGCGCTCGCCTTCAAAAAACATATGCTCGGTGCGGCAGAGGCCGATGCCCTCGGCACCAAAGCTGCGGGCGGCGCGCGCGTCGGCGGGCGTCTCGGCA
>JANLPP010000043.1:0-10278 GCA_031367295.1 Hyphomicrobiales bacterium
ATGATTGTGCCGATGGGCGATGATACCGAAATGATTGCTGCTCACGCCGTTGAAGAAATTGCCCGCCGACACGATTTTCAGCCCAAGGCAATCAATCAAATTAAAACGGCTCTGGTTGAGGCTTGCATCAATGCGACCGAACATAGCCTAAGCCCGGATCGTAAGATTTATCAGAAGTTTACAGTCGAAGACGATAAAATTATTATCACTATTTCAAATCGCGGTGTAAAGATTCCGTCCCGAAAAGTCGCTGAATCTGTTATGCAAATTGAACCCGATGCAGGGCGGCGCGGATGAGGCGGAAAAACGCATCGTCGCCAACATGCCAATGCGCCGCTATGGCGAGATTGACGAAGTGGTCGAGGCCATGCTGTTTCTATGCGACGCCAAAAACTCGTTCATGACCGGCCATGCGATGGCGGTGGACGGCGGGTTGAGCGCGGTGTGAGCGGGCTCAGGAAAATGGAATTTCGACCTAAAGAAGGCTGCCCGGCGCGGCGGCACTGACGGCTGCAACAACCCTGCCAATATATCGCCGCAGGACGGGCCATTGCTGATTTCCGATGATCACAAAAGCAATTTTACGGCCTGCCAGATTTTGTTGGTACCGCAGGTTCTTGTCTGTTGTCAGCAACAAATCGAACCCTGCCGCTTCAGCAGCGGCAATCAGGTCGCCATTGGCAAGTCGGCTCCAGCCACGTTCAATCGCCTCCACAACCACGTGGTCCGCAAGGGCGTAACGGAGTGGGGCCGGAACGCCATTGTCAAAGAGAATGAGCATCGGCGGCTATGTTCGGAGAACGCGCAGACGGGGCAGCATCCAGACTGCGCGCCGCGAATTCCAGGACTGCAACCACTTGCTCCCTCGTCAAATGAAACCAGTCCATGATCTCGCTGACTGTTGCCCCGACTTCGAGATTGTCAAACACTACGGAAACAGGGGTGCGCGTGTCCCGGAACACCCAGGCACCGGACCGTTTGCCCGCGACGCTTTCCACGGCAGTGCACTGTGACCAGTCAAGATGTGACATGTTTAAATGACCTTTCACGGTTGCATGACTGCGATTTCCCATTGGAAAAAAGCAAATTCCTGATGCCTGGCCATGCGATGGCGGTCGACGGCGGGCTGAGCGGGGCGCTATTCCGGCCAGAAACCGGGGTCGATCATTTGCTGATAAGACCAGGGGCAGGTCCTGGGAAAGTTCTTTGCAGACAGCCGTGTTTGTATAGAGGCATCTTCGGCGGCACCTCTGTATGCACGTTCAATCGTTTGATCCAGCTGCGGCACAAGGCTTGGGTTGTCCTCCAGCACAAAGCCAATGTCATGCCGTTGCACCCTGATGGTTTTCTCCCGGCTGGCACCGCGCCGCTTCGGCTGATGCTGCCATTTCAGCAGGTGCGTCAGCAGCACCCGCAACCGGCTGACCAGCTCGCGCTTTTCGCCCTTGCCCATGCTCTCGATTTCCTCGGCGATGTTATCAACGTCCGCGTCAGAGAGCTGTCCGGCGCGCAACAGCGCGGCCTGCTGGTTGCTCCAGGCATAATAATCAGTTTCATAGAGCGAGTTTTTCATGAGAGGCAGAATAATCCAACAACTTGCGCTTGACCAGCAGCTCCGCCGCCCGGCTTGCAATGCCACGCGCCTTGCGCGAAAGATTGAGCCTGCGCCGGGGAGTTGCGGATGATCGCCAAAGAACACGAAAAGCCACGCTGGACCAACTGGGTCGGCAACCAGTCGTTCAGCCCGGCGGAAATTGTCAAGGCGCGCCATGAGGGCGACGTCATTGACAACGTCAAACGCGCCGCCCGCGCGGGAAGGCGGCTGCGGGTGCCGGGCAGCGGGCACTCCTTCACGCCGGTTGTCGAGACGGACGGCATCCTGCTTGACGCCTCGGCATTGACCGGCATTATCTCGGCCGATTACGACACCACCAGCGTCACCGCCTGGTCGCAGACCAAAGTCGCGGATTTTGGCCCCGCCCTGTGGGAGCAGGGCCTCGCGCTGTCGAACCAGGGCGATATTGACGCGCAGGCGATAGCGGGCGCCATCGCCACGGCGACACATGGCTCGGGCGTCAACATGCGCAATTTTTCGGCGAGCCTGACGGGCGCGCGGATTGTCGACGGGCGCGGCGAGGTGCACGATCTCAGCGCGCAAAGCCACCCGGGAATCATGCCCGCCCTGCAGACCGCCATCGGCACGCTCGGCGTGATGACGCAGGTGACGCTGAAAGTTTCCCGCGCCTATACACTGCATGAGCGCATCGCCGTCATGCATGTGGACGAGGTGCTGGATCGCTGGAATGACCTCATCCAGAATTACCGGCATTTCTCCTTCTTCTGGATGACCAGCAAGGAATCGGCAAAACTCTACAATCTCGACGCGCCCGCCGACCATTGCTACGTCAAGCTGTATCAGGAATTTCCGGCGGACGCGGAGGCTCCGGAGGTCAAGGCCAAAGAGCGCTACGACCGCGCTTATAAAATCTACACGCAGGTCTATGATCCCAACTTCCACGAGATGGAATATTTTCTGCCCCTGACCCAGTGCAAGGATATTTTCCGGGCGCAGCGCAAGCTGATGCTGCGCAACCCCGATGACGCGGTGTTTCCGATGGAGGTGCGTTTTTGCGCCAGTGACGAGGCCTGGCTCAGCCCGAATTACCAGCGCTCCAGCATGGTGGTGTCGGTATCCGGCATGCCGGGCACCGACTACTGGCCCTATCTGCGCCGCTGTGACGGCCTGTTTCGCGAATGCGCCGGGCGCCCGCACTGGGGCAAGCTGCATTTTATGACGCCGGCGCGCATGCTGGAGCTGTTCCCGAAATACGAAGATTTCCGCCGCGTCCGCAAGCAGTTTGATCCGCAGGGCACGTTCCTCAATCCGCATCTGCGCGACCTTTTCGGTGACTGAGCGGGCACCCTTCGCCTGCATTCCGGCCCAGAGCCGGGGGCGGCTGCACGCCGAGCCTGCCTCGCCGACGCGCAGCGAGTTCCAGCGCGACCGCGACCGCATCATCCACTCCACCGCCTTCCGGCGGCTGGCGCACAAGACGCAGGTGTTTGTGCCGCATGAGGGCGACCATTACCGCACGCGGCTGACCCACACGATCGAGGTGGCGCAGATTGCCCGGGCGCTGGCGCGCGCGCTGCGCCTCGATGATGATCTTGCCGAGGCGCTGGCGCTGGCGCATGACCTCGGCCATACGCCGTTTGGCCATAGCGGCGAGGATGCGCTGGCCGCCTGCATGGCGGGCTTCGGCGGGTTTGACCATAACGCCCATGCGCTGCGCATCGTGACAGAGCTGGAGCGGCGCTACGCCAGTTTCGACGGGCTTAACCTGACCTGGGAAACGCTGGAAGGCCTTGTCAAGCACAATGGCCCGCTGCTGGACGCTGACGGCGCGCCGGCCGAACGCTACCGCGCGCAGGGCGTTCCCGCCGCCATCCTCGCTTACGAAAAAATTCAGCCGCTGGAGCTTGCGACATATGCGGGCGGCGAGGCGCAATGCGCCGCCATTGCCGATGACATCGCCTATGACGCGCATGACATTGACGACGGCCTGCGCGCCGGCCTGTTTGCGCTGGAGGACCTGAACGAGATTGCATTCATCCGCGAGCTCATCGCCGACATCGCCATGCTGCATCCCGGGCTTGAGCGCGCCCGTGTCATTCACGAGCTGGGCCGCCGCATAATCACGCGCTTTGTCGAGGATGTGATTGGCGAGGCGGCACGGCGGCTGGCAGAAACGCAGCCGCACAGCGCCGGTGCGCTGCGCCACGCCAGGCGGAGCATGGTGGCTTTTTCTCCGGCAATGGCCGCGGCGGACCGCGCCATCAAGGCGTTTCTCTATCCGCATGTGTATCGCGAAAAACGCATCATGCGCATCCGCGCCGAGGCCGACAGTGTGCTGCGCGCGCTGTTTGCCCGCTACTTGGAGGATCCTGCGCAAATGCCGCAGGAATGGGCGCAGGCAGCGCGGGGCAGCGCGGCTTTGCAGGCGCGCGCCATCAGCGACTATATTGCCGGAATGACTGACCGTTACGCGCTCGCCCAGCATCGCCGCCTGTTTGGTAATGCGCCAACACTAACCTGAAAGCTTGTGTTTCATGTCTCATGGCACGCTCATCATCGGCGCCTCGCAGGCAGGCCTGCAAATCGCCACCAGCCTGCGCGATCAGGGCTATGAGGAAAAGATAACGCTGCTTGGAGCTGAATCCCTGCCGCCCTACCAGCGCCCGCCATTGTCCAAAGGGTATGTCAAGGGCGATGAGACTGCCGCGTCGCTGGCTTTTCGTGCCCCGGCGTTTTACGGCGACCGCAGAATTGATCTCATCACCGCCACAACGGCGACGGCAATTGACCGCGCCGCCCGCCGCGTCACCACGCAGGACGGCGCGGTTTTTCACTACGATCACCTCGCTCTGACCACGGGGGCGCGCGTGCGCCGCCCGCCGATCCCCGGGCTGGACGCGCATGGCGTGCGCACGCTGCGGGACATCGCCGACGCGCAGGCGATCAAGGACGATCTGGCAACCGTGGACGAGGTGGTTGTCATCGGCGGCGGTTTTATCGGGCTGGAACTGGCGGCGGTCGCTGGCAAGCTTGGCAGGAAAGTCACCGTGCTTGAGGCGCAGGAGCGGCTGATGGCGCGCGCCATAGCGCCCGCCCTCTCGGCGTTTTTCGCCAGCGCGCACCGCAAGCGCGGCATCGTGATCGAGCTGAATGTGCGCATCGACAAGGTGACGTCGGAGCATGGCCGCGCCACCGGCGTCCGGCTCGCTGACGGCCGCAATTTCCCGGCGCGCCTCGTCATACTGGGCGCCGGCGTCGCGCCCAACATGGAGCTGGCGCAAGCGGCGGGCCTGCCCTGCAACGGCGGCATCGAGGTGGACAGGTGTGCCCGCACCCTTGATCCGCATATAGTCGCGGCAGGCGACTGCACCATGCAGCCGCATGCTTTTGCCAATGGCGCGATGATACGGCTTGAGTCCGTGCAGAACGCTATCGACCAGAGCAAGGCGGCCGCCGCATCGATACTGGGCCGCAGCCAGCCCAACAATAGCCCGCCGTGGTTCTGGTCCGACCAGGGTGACCTGCGCCTGCAAATCGCGGGCCTGAACATGGGATATGATCAAACCGTGCAGCGCGGTGATCCTGAGAGCGAGGCTTTTTCCATATTCTATTACCGCGCGGGGAATTTTATCGCCGCCGACAGCGTCAACCGCCCGACTGACCATGTGGTGGCGCGCAAACTGCTGGAACTGGGGCTGCCTTTGCCGCAGGACATGGCGGGGGACGCCAGCGCCAATCTCAAGGCGCTGCTGAAAACACGGCCTGCGTGACTGCCACATATTTTCCATGCTAGCCTCGTAGTTGCAAATGGCGCCTGCCCCGAATCTGACGCGCCAAGGAGATTCCCATGAAATTTGCAATCACTGCCGCCGTGGCGGCAACCGTCCTGCTGATGCCAGTGACAAGCTTTGCCGCAAGCGAGGATTTCTGCGACGAATACGCCAGCCAGGCGGTGATTTCCGCAACGCAGAACAAGTCCAGGCAATGCGGCTACGGCGGGCCGCGCTGGGGCTTTGATTATGACACGCATTACGACTGGTGCCTGCAGGTGCCCGAAGGCGCAGCCTATGCCGAACGCCAGGGCCGCAAGAACGACATTCAGGCCTGTTTCCAGAACGGCGGCGGTGGTGGCAACCCCAACAAGGGCAAGGTGTTTTTCTGCAAGGATTACGCCAATCAGGCGGTCATTGCGGCGAGCCAGAACGAGGCGCTGCAATGCGGTTACACCGGCGGGCGCTGGGGCTTCAGCTACAGGGTGCATTTCAACTGGTGCATGGGCGTGCCCAAGCAGTCCGCCATGTCAGAGCGGCTGGGCCGCAAGCAGGACATCCAGGAATGCCAGGACGCCAACTGAGTGTGCTGGACTGCGGGCCTTTGGCCGGTGGTCCAGACCGTTTGCATGTTGAAACATGCGGCAGGCGGGCTTATCTAGGTCTCATATTGTTCTGGCACTCATCGGGCACACCATGACTGGCACCGACACTCTCGCCCCTGTAACCCTCAGTGACAGCGCGGTAAAACGCATCGCGCATGTGCTTCTCAAGGAAGCGCCGGGGGCGGCCCTGCGCGTCGCCGTCAATGGCGGCGGCTGCTCGGGCTTTTCCTATGCCTTTGATGTCACGGCGGTGCGCGAGCCGGATGATCTGGTGCTGGAGCGGGGCGGCGCAATTGTGCTTGTGGATTCGGTTTCGCTCGAATATCTGAAGGGCTCGCAGATCGACTTTGCCGATGACCTGATCGGCCAGTCGTTCAAAATCCATAACCCCAACGCCACGTCTTCTTGCGGCTGCGGGACAAGCTTTTCGCTCTGACCGCGCGCCGCAGCGGGAAGGTGAATGAAGGCTGGCGCAACCGGGGGCGGCATGCAGGCGTTTTTTGTCGGGCAGACCTATATTGACATGACGGTGGTCACTGCGGTTATGCCGCAGGGTGATGAAAAATCCGTTGCGGACGACTATGCCGTCTCGTTTGGCGGCAATGCTGTCACCGCTGCCTTCGCCGCCGCCAAGCTTGGCCTGCGTCCGGACCTGCTGACCTCGCTTGCCGATGACTGGCTCGGCCGCATGTTTCTCGACATGGCGGCAAAATACCAGATTTCTGTGCATGGCCGCAAAGTGCGGCGCTCATCGCTGTCTTTCATCCTGCCAAACAACGGGCGGCGAGCGATATTGCGTGCCCGCGATGACCATTACCTGCACCCGTTCCCGCACCTGAACCTCGGCAATTGCAGCATCGCACATTTTGACGGGCACCAGGCTGACGCGGCGCTGTATTATGCCCGCCAATGTCGCGAGAAGAATATTCTCACCTCCCTCGATGGCGGCGGCCTGCGCTCCAACACGGATGAGCTGCTCGGCTTTGTCGACATCGCCATCGTTGCCGAGCGCCTGTGCGAGCAGATGAACATGAGCACAGAAAAAATGCTCGGTTATCTCAAACAGCGCGGCGTCAAGATCGGCGGTGTGACTGAAGGCGAGCGCGGGATGCTGTGGTATGACGAAAGCGGCAAGACCGCGCGCCTGCCTGCGCTGCCTGTGCCCAAGGACCGCATCATTGACACCTCCGGCGCGGGTGACATTTACCACGGCGCCTATGTCGCCTCGCGCCTGCTGCGGCCCTCTGAGCCCTGGGTCGAGCATTTCCGCTTTGCCCGCGCCGCCTCCGCCTACAAGATTCAGGTATTGGGCAACGAGGCAGGCCTGCCATCGCTGGCCGATATTGCTGCCGTGCGGCAGCAATTTGAAATGCTTGCGGCGTAACCGCGGGGCTGTGCGAAAACGCACATCACGGCAGGTGCGGCGCAATTAACCCAAGTGTGGCCGGGTATATGGCGGCGCGTGCCATGCCTGTGCCATGCAAATCGTTTCTCTCGACGCTTCTCGCCAACACAATCGAGGCATCCATGTCTGTTTCCCGCAGCAAGTCCTTTTCCCGCCGCACGCCGCTTATGGCGCTTGGCCTGTTTGCCAGCGCCTCCAGCCTTGCCTATGTCGCGCATGAGGCTGCTGGCATAGCCGCAACCTCGCAGGTGCGCAGCGCGCTGGCGCACATGCCGGGCGTGTCAGCAGCCAGCGTCAGCGCCGACGCCTGGAGCGGGCGTGTCATAATCGGGGGGCTGAAAGCGCAGGGCGTCTCCATCGGCCAGCTGTCGGTCAGCAGCGCGCAGGCGCGCCTGCTGCCCTCATTCATCACGCCGGCTTTCGCGCTGGATGGTTCAGCCATGGCGGAAAACGTCGTGATTGATGCGGGCATCATCAAATACAAGGCCAGGAAGGTTGAGGCCTCCGGCACCACGATGAGCAATAGCGATCTTGCCGCCCTGTTCGATGCGGCAAGCACAGTGCCTGTCACCGAGCGGCTGGCGAAATTCACTGCTGCCGCAGTTACCGCGCAGGATGTTTCGGCTGAGCTTGTGGCGGGTGAGACATCGCAGCAGGTCGCCTACCGCGACGTCAAGCTGATCAACATCGACAAGGGCAAGATTGGCGCTCTGAGCGTCAGCGGCGCAGACCAGACGGCAAAAATGCCGGATGGCGAGGTCATGCACATCAAGATTGGGGCGATGAGCGGCAAGAACATGGACCTCGCCGGCATTGCCCGCTTCATGACCGGCGTGCGCACCGGCGACAATGAGCCAATGACAACGGTTTACGAAAGCTTTGCGGCCGAAGGCTATGATGTAGCGCTCGAAAAGTCGGGGGTGAATTTCAGGATCGGCACAATTTCAGGGCGCGACTTCAAGATGCGCCCGTTGAAAACACCTTTTTCGGAATTTGTGGCTATGGTCTCCAACAAGGAAGCGATGAAGGATCCCGAGCCTGAGCAGATCACCAAAATGGTGGGGGCCGCGCTCGACATGCTGGGCAGTTTTGAATTTGGCCTCGCCGAGGCGCGCGACATTTCCGTGGCTCTGCCCAAAGGCGGCGAGGTCAACAGCATCAAACTCGCCCGCTTCGGACTGGCAGGCTGGGGCAATGGCAAGATTGGCGAATACGCCTTTGAAGGTTTTGAGCTGGACGCACCGGACGGACATATGAAACTTGGCCGGTTCGCGCTGCGCGGGTTCAATTACAAGCATGTGCTGGATGCTGTTGCCGAACATCTGGAGCAAGGCATCGACAGTTTTGAGAGTGCTGATCCGCGCATTTTTATCCCGACGCTCGACCAGATCAGCCTCACCGGCGTTGATCTCGACGTGCCAGACAAGAAGGGCGAGGGCAATTCGGCTGACGGCAAGCGCATCACCATGGCGCTGGGCAAATTTGAAGTGAACAGCTCGGGCTTTCTCGGTGGCATTCCCACGTCGATCAATGCGGCGCTCGACAATTTTACCTTTGACATCGCCAATTCCAAAGACAAGCAGCTCAAGGACTTCATTGCCATGGGCTACAAGAAGTTTGATCTTTCCGCCAAAATCGATCTGGCCTGGAGCGAGGCATCCGAGACGCTGTCCCTGCGCCAGCTGACCGGCAATTCTGTCGGCATGGGCAAAATCTCGGTCAAGGGCACGTTTGGCAATGTGACAAAGGAGATTTTTACCGGCGACACTGCAACAGTCGAGGCGGCGCTGCTTGGCGCACTGATCAAGGAAGCCGATGTGCGCTTTGAAAATGGCGGCATTGTCGAAAAAGGCCTCGAACAGGAAGCCAGGAAACAAAAGAAGACTGCGGACCAGCTGAAAAAGGAAGCCATCGGCATCGCTGCGGTCGGCATACCCGGCATGCTGCAGAACGCCCCTGCCGCCAAGGATATTGCCAATGCGGTGGCAAAATTCATCGCCTCGCCCAAATCAATCCATTTTGGCGCAAAATCCGCCGAGGGCCTCGGCGCCGCCGACCTGGCGCTGCTGGGCGATCCGGCGGCGCTGCTGAAGAAGCTGGCGGTTGTTGCCAGCGCGAATGATTGAGGCTGGCGAAAAATCCAATGGTTCCACAGGCCTTCACCTTCTCGTATCGCGAGAGGGTGAAGGCCCGGTTTTGTGACCCGGTTACGGCATCATCTTCTTCAGGTTGTCGAGACCGAGGCGATAAACGCCGCTGATGGTCTTGGTGGCGTCCGCGTCCGGCGCGCCCTTGGCGTCAAAGGTGGAGGTCCAGGTGACGACGCTGCCGCCATCCTTGGCCGCGACTGTCAGGGTCGAGGCATAGTGGTCGACCGGCAGCGGGCTGGCGTCAATGACATAGGACGTGGACTTTGTCGCTGCGTCAAAACCCGTCAGCGTCTCGGCGATTTCGCCGCCGCCGTTCAGGCTCAGCACGCGCATGGTGCCGACCTTGTTGTCGCCGCCCTTGGTGATTTTGGTCGAGGCGACCGCCGGGTGCCAGCCCTGCCACTTGTCAAAATCCTTGATCTTGTCCCACACCTTGTCGGCGGGGGCGGCTAGCGCGACAGTCTCGGTAACCGTGAGCTTGCCGGCGGCAAAAGCGGCGGTGGCGAGCAGCGTCAGCGAAGCGACGGTCAGCGCCTTGAGCGACGTATTGAAAAGCGAGCGTGCGGTCATGGTGTTTCTCTCCAGTTGGCTGGCAGTCCGGTCCAGCGCCGTGGCGATGGTCTTAAGGCAGGCGCGGGCGCGGGCGGACAGAAAACATTTGATACTTTAGGCCAAGGCCGGGCGCTTCAAGTGACAGGTCAGCGCAAGAGCAATGCAATGGCGCAGCTCGGCCTTCGGTACCGGGTCGTGCATACCAAACACAATTGCGCGG
>JANLPP010000066.1:0-2741 GCA_031367295.1 Hyphomicrobiales bacterium
GCCTGCATCAAAACTCAGCACAACCATGCCGTCGAGGCCCAGCCGCTCCAGCATGCGCGCCTTGGCGGCGCTTGGCGTCAGCCGGAAAATCACCTGCTCGCGCGCGAAAAAATCCGAGGGATGCGGCTCGAACGTCAGCACGGCACAGGGCCGCGCCAGCTGGCGGGCCAGTCCCATTGCCCGCGCAATCACTGCCTTGTGGCCGCGATGCACGCCATCAAAATTGCCGATGGCGACGACACAGTGTTCCAGCCCCGGGGGCGGGGCGGCAGGGTCAAGGGCGAGCACGAAGCCGCAAGTGTCGGGTTTTTGGGGCAAAGCAATCGCGCTGGGCAGGTCAAGGCGCGACTGCGCCCGATTGCGGCAGACAGCATGCCGGAGCATTGCGCGTCAAGATGAAGTCTCAACCGGGCAGCGCACTTTATTATGTAGCCTGTTTGGGATAGCGTGTCCCAAGTACGTGAAGAAGGCATTGGTGTCGATGGTTAACATGAAGGTGACGGATGCCCATCTCTCCAAAACAAGGCGGTCAGCGCGTATTACGTATTTGAGGGTGGAAAATTTTCGGGCCCTGCGGAAGGTGGAATTCAAGGATATTACACCGCTTACCGTTCTTCTGGGCCCAAATGGCAGCGGAAAATCGACTGTCTTTGATGTCTTTGCGTTTCTTTCAGAATGCTTTGAGTCAGGTTTGCGGCGTGCCTGGGACAGGCGGGGAAGAGCCAAAGAACTGAGATCACGCGGCAGTGAAGGGCCAATTGTAATTGAGATCAAGTATAAGGAGCCTGACTATCCGGTGATAACCTACCACCTTGCCGTGGATGAGAAAAACGGCGCTCCCGTGGTGGCCGAGGAATGGCTGAGCTGGCGGCGCGGCCAGCATGGGCAGCCGTTCAGGTTTCTTGACTACAGGGAAGGTCTGGGAAGGGCGGTTAGCGGCGATCAGCCGGACGCGCTGGATACGCGTATCGATATCCCTCTGAAATCCTCTGATCTCATAGCGGTCAATGCGCTTGGACAGTTTGCCGATCACCCCCGGGTTGCCGCACTCCGCGACTTTATAACCGGCTGGTACGTGTCTTATTTTTCTGTTGACAACACGCGCGGCCAGCCTGACGCAGGACCGCAAGAACGCCTGTCCCGCACGGGTGATAATCTTGCAAACGTGATTCAATACTTGGGCGAGCGGTATCCATCCCATCTTGAGCAGATTTTCATGGCTCTGCGGGCGCGCGTGCCACGTATAGAAAAAGTGCTGGCTGAAGCCATGGCTGACGGCCGCCTGCTTCTATCTATCAAAGACGCGCCGTTTGAAAACCCGATACTCGCAAGATTTGCCTCCGACGGCACGCTGAAAATGCTGGCCTATCTGGTCCTGCTGCATGATCCTTCACCGCCGCCGTTCATTGGCGTTGAGGAACCGGAGAATTTCCTGCACCCCCGACTGTTGCCGGGACTTGGGGAGGAATGCAGGTCAGCAGCCGAACGTGGGCAGCTTCTTGTCACAACCCACTCGCCTTTTTTCCTGAATGCCTTGCAGGCAAAGGAAGTTCGCGTGCTGTACCGCGATGACGGGGGCTATACACAAGTGAAGACGGCAGCGGACATAAATGGGATCACAGAGTTCATGGCTGAGGGCGCTCAACTGGGCGATCTTTGGCTGGAAAATCACTTCGGTCTTGGCGACCCCCTCACCAACCAGGGCGCGCCGTTGGTTCGCGGCAGCGCCCGCGCATGAAAGCCGAGCACTTCGAAATTCTCGTGGAAGAGCAATCCATTGAAGCGTTTCTTACCCCGGTCCTGCCCAGGATTATTGGGGACAGCGCAACATTCCAGATCCACGCCTATCAGGGCAAGCACGATCTCCTGCGAAAGCTGGGTGCCCGGCTACGCGCCTACGCAAAGTGGCTGCCAGAAAACTCACGAATTATTGTGCTGGTTGACCGCGACGATGCAGATTGCGCCAAACTGAAAAAGCAGCTGGAGCGGGAAGCTGAAACCGCAGGGCTTCCGAGCCGATTTTCCGTAGCTGGACCCGCCTGGCGCGTTGCAAACAGAATCGCGATAGAAGAGCTGGAGGCTTGGTATTTTGGCGACTGGGCGGGCGTCCGTCGCGCTTATCCCAATGTGCCGCGCAGCATTCCCAACAAGGCCGCGTATCGCAGTTGCGATGCAATCAGGGGCGGCACGTGGGAGGCGTTTGAACGCATTCTTCGCCGTGCGGGCTATTTCCAGGGTGGCTTGAGAAAAGTGGAGGCGGCAACGCGGATTGGCAGCGCCTTCAGCGCAGCGGACTGCGTCTCGCCAAGTTTTGCCGCCTTCCGGCGCGTGTTGCTTGAGGCGGTTGGCAGCCACGCCTAGATTTTGCGGCGGGTTCGGTTTTTTTCATGCAGCCGTTCCGATGCCCCCCGTCTCGCCAACCACCCCGCTTTGGTGCCAGTATGCCTTCATGGCAAATTTCACACGCGCCGCTGATGTCGAAAGCCTGCGGGCTTTTCCGGTTTTCGCCAGCCTCGATGACGAGACCCTGGCGTTCGTCGCCGGGCGGACCAGCGAGTTTGCGCTCACCGGCGGCGAGTGTCTGTTTCGCCAGGGAGACGCCAGCGACTGCGTTTTTCTTCTGCTCTCGGGCCGCTGCCGCGCCTACCGCGACGGGCGTCCCGTCGGCGCGATCCATTCCGGCGAGCCGGTCGGCGAAGTCGGTTATTTTTCCAAAATGCCGCGCTCGGCCACCATTATCG
>JANLPP010000089.1:0-15896 GCA_031367295.1 Hyphomicrobiales bacterium
GTGTCTTCATAGCTCATGCCCAGCGCCAGATAGCGCGCCACTTCAAGGATCAGCCGCCCGCTGCCATCGCCATGGCTGTGCTCCAGCACGGCCATCGGTTTCAAACGCTCCAGATAAAGCTGCGCATAGGCGCTGTCCTGATAATCCTTCAGCCGCGCAAGGCCAGCCTCGATAACCGGCAGCGCGGCGGGCGGGTAAAGTTTTCGCAGCTCGACACTGCTGCTCGCCGGCAGTTTTGCTGCCTGCGCGGGCGTCACCACCTGCACCACAAGCCTGCCGGTCGCGCCGTCAAAACCCGCGTCAAACGCGCGCTGCGACGCCGCGAGGCCGACGCCGCCACGCGCGATGGTCGCCTCAAATGCGTCTCGTTCAAACGGCAGCACTGCCGCGCCGGCCAGCGCGCCGAACATCACCGCGCTGATATGGCTTTGCGCGGCTTCCGCCACCGCGCCCATATCAAACGCCACGAAGCGCCGCGCCGCCGTGCGGCAGGCGTCGCGCAAGACAGGCGCGTCGCCGCGCCCGTCGCCCATGGCGATTTTTTCGGTCATGGCGAAAACGCGGCCTGTCGAGGCAATCAGCGTCGTGCGGTCAGGCGTCACAAAACCGCGCTGCACGGCGCGGCCCGCCTCCATCAGCTCAGAGGCGATGACAATATCGACATCGCCCGGCACCGGCATCAGCGCCAGCACCGGCAGGCGGCCTGCGGCCTCGGCGGCGGCCTTCGGGAAAAGCTCGAGATAATAGATAGTCGCGCCGGTGCGCTGCGCGACGCCGGGCACCGAGGTCAGCTGCGCGATGTGGCCGCTGTGCTCGGCCAGATCGATGATCCAGTCGGCCAGCACGCCGCCGCCCTCGCCGCCCATGGCGAGAATGGCGATACGGATGGAGCGGGCCGCAATGGTCGAGACAGGCGCGTTCACGCCAGCGCCAGTTTACGCGCAAGCCGCTTCTGCAAAAAGCCGATGATGCGCAAGCGCCAGCGCGCCTTGAATTCGTCCCGGCGCGTCGGATTGTTGATGACGGACGCGCGGTAGAACGACGGGCAGAGCACTGCCGCGTGGCTGACTTCGCCGCAGAGGCCGCAGCCGACACAAGAGTTGATGACCACGGTCACCGGGTCTTTGCGCAACGGATCGGGATTGGGCGCAATCGTCAGAGACGGGCAGCCCGAGAGGCGGATGCAGGAATGATCGCCCGTGCAGGTGTCGGCATCAACGCCGAATTTTTCCCGCACCACGCGCTTGCCTTTGGCGATGGCGGCATTCACCAGCGGTTTTTCGCGCCGCTGCTTGTTCAGCATGCATTCGGACTGCGCGATGATGACTTTTGGCCCCTTCTCCGGCGTCGTCAGCGCGTCGCGGATAGTGTCCTTCATCGTTTGCAGGTCGTAGGTGTTGGTCAGCGTCTTCGCCCAGTTCACCCCGACGCCGCGCACGGCTTTCTCGATGGCGTTCTGCGTCGAGCGCGTCGGGCTCACGTGGTGCGAGGACAGAATATCCTGCCCGCCTGTGGCGGCTGAATATCCATTGTCAACAATCACAATCAGGTTGTCGCTTTTATTAAAAACGGCATTTCCAACGCTCGACACCAGCCCGTTGTGCCAGAAGCCGCCGTCGCCCATGATCGATATGACGCGCTTGTCCGACCTGGTGTTGAAGGCCGCAGCCCCTGCCCCGCCAAGGCCATAGCCCATTGTGGTGTTGCCGAAATTGAACGGCGGCAATATCGAAAACAAATGGCAGCCAATGTCGCAGCTGACGTGATGCGGGCCAAGCTCGCGCTCAACCAGTTTCATCGCCGTAAAGATCGGGCGCTCGGGACAGCCGGTGCAGAACGACGGCGGGCGGCCATGCACCTTGCCGTCCAGCGCCGCCATCGCCGCCTTGGCGCGGTTGTCGCCCTCCGCCGGCTGCGTCAGCGTCGCGCTCGCTGCGGGATAATAGGCCTTGAGCAGCTTGGCGATGCCGGCGCGCATCACGGCGCCGGTATATTCGCCGGCCATCGGCAGCATGTCCTTGCCGTGGATTTTGGTGTTGATGCCGGCGCGGCGCAGCATGGTGTTGGCGGCTTGCTCAATATATTCCGGCCCGCCCTCTTCAACAATCAGCACCGCCCGCTTGCCCGCGCAAAACTGCACGAATTCCTCGTCGACAAGCGGATAGGTCACGTTCAGCACATAGAGCGGAATCTGCGCATTGCCAAAAGCGTCGGCGAGGCCCGCCAGCTCGAGCACGCGCAGCACGCTGTTGTACATGCCGCCCTGCAGGATGATGCCGATGTCTTTCATCTCGCCATCAAACACCTCATTCAGCTTGTGCTGCCGGATAAATTTCACCGCAGCGGGCCAGCGCTTTTCCAGCTTCTCTTTCTCATGCGCATAGGTGGCCGGCGGCAGCGCGATGCGGCTGACATCGCGGCGCGGATTCTCCATTGCGTCACGCAAAGTAAAACTCGGCCGCACGTTTTTCTTCGTCTTGAAATGGCCGTAGACATGGCAGGCGCGAATGCGCATTTGCAGCATCACCGGCGTGTTGGAGGCTTCCGACAATTCAAAGCCGCGCTCGACCATATTTACAATCGAAGGCAAATTTGGACGCGGATCAAGCAGCCATATCTGCGATTTCATCGCGAATGGATGGCTGCGCTCCTGCATGATGGAGGAGCCTTCGCCATAATCCTCGCCCACAATGATCATCGCGCCGCCGGTGACGCCGCCCGAGGCGAGATTGGCCAGCGCGTCGGAGGCG
Source organism: Hyphomicrobiales bacterium (assembly GCA_031367295.1). Classification (GTDB taxonomy): domain Bacteria; phylum Pseudomonadota; class Alphaproteobacteria; order Rhizobiales; family Beijerinckiaceae; genus JANLPP01. The sequence continues at coordinate 2,751 of JANLPP010000089.1, forward strand.
ACATTGGTGCCGACAGTCGATTTGAAGGTCACCGCGCCGCGCAGCGGGTAGTTGACGGAAGCCGCCAGCGTCGCCGCCGCCGTCGCTTCGCTGGCGGAGGATTCAAAATGCACGCCGAGATCTTCGAGAATGTCATTGGCGTCGGCAAGCACATCCATCAGATGCGAGATCGGCGCGCCTTGATAGCCCGCGACATAAGACACGCCCGCCTGCAGCAGCGCCTTGGTGACGGCCAGAATGCCCTCGCCATGGAATTCGTCGCCATCGCCAAGGCGCAGCGATTTGACCTCTTCCTTGAAGGAACGCTCGGCCATGGCTCAATTGCTCCGGACGCCCACCCACTCCCAAAGGGAGAGGGTCGCGCGAAGCGCGGGGTGAGTGGTTAGCATGGTGCCGAACTGGCGCGTGACGGGCGCAAATCCTGAGGGATTGTAACCCCTCACCCTGCCGCTCCGCGGCGAGCCTCTCCCAGAGCGAGAGGGTGAGCGCGCGTCCCCGGGTCTCATTCCGCCACCAGCGCCACCACCCTGAGCGGTGACCCCGATCCATTCTCGATTTTCAGCGGCGCGGCGATAATGATTGCGCCCGTCGCTGGCAGCTGGTCAAGATTGCAGAGACTCGCCAGCCCGAACTTGTTCGATCCATGCATCAGCGCATGCGCGGGAAACGGCGGTTCGAAGGAAAACGCCTGACCCGCGTCCGTGCCCACCGACTCGACGCCCCAGCCGGTCACGTCGCGCTCATTGGCCAGCAGCCGCACCGCGTCGGCATTGGGGCCGGGCACGTGCGGGCCATCGGCCTGCATATTGAGGAACAGCGCCGGGTCGGTGCGCTTCGACCAGTCCGTGCGCATCAACACCCAGCACCCGGCCGGGATTTTGCCGTGCCTCGCCTCCCACGCCAGAATATGCGCCGGCGTCAGCAGAAACTTTGCGTCCGCCGCCGCCTCTTTCGAACAGTCAATGACGCAGGCGGGCGCGACAAAGCGCTGCGGCGCGACGGTGTGGGTATAACCGTCGGCCAAATCCTTGCCGGTCACCCAATGAATCGGCGCGTCAAAATGCGTGCCGGTATGCTCGCCGCAGGCAAAATTGTTCCAGTACCAGGCCGGTCCGCGCTCGTCGTAGCGCGAGATTTCCGACAGTTCGAAGGGCTTTGTTGGATGAAACGGCGGCGGCAGCTGGATCACCGGCGTCGAGGCTTTCAAAACCTGGGTCAGGTCAATGACGCGGATCGTCTTTTGCGCAAGCGCGGATGCGAGCTGTGTGAGCAAAGCCTGTGACATGTGTCTCCCCTCGGCCTGGTTTTGGTACCGTCGCCTCTGAGTGTGCCCGCGCTGCGGGGCAATGGTCAACTGGCCACAGCGCGCACATCCGGGTGCAGCCCTGCCAGATTGATCTGCCGTGCGGCTTCCTGCAAGGCGGGCAGAAATCTTGCAATCATCTCCGTCTCGTCGACATTGCCCGCATGAGCACTGACATTCAGCGCAAGGCGCGGGCTGGTGGGCGGCCCGCTAACAGCGACCGCGATCGAGCGCAGGCCAGTCTCCAGCTCACCCGTCACCAGGGCATAGCCGCGCTGGGCCACCAGTTGCAGCCGCGCCTTCAGTCCGGCCTTGCTGGTAATGGTTTGCGCTGTCAGCGCTTCCAGCCGCGCTGTGTCAAAGTATCGCTCCAGCGCATTGTGCGACAGCGTTGCCAGGCAGGCCTGGCCCATCGATGTCGCATGGGCAGGCAGCCGCGTGCCGACCGCAAGGCTGATGGTCATGATGCGGTGGCGGGCGGGCGAGCGGGCGACATAAATCACGTCGCTGCCGTCGAGCACCGCCGCAGAGGCTGATTCGCCCAGCGCGCGCGTCAGGTCGTGCAGCAGCTCGCGGACATGCTCGAATTCCGCAACGGCCGTCACATAGGCATTGCCCAGTTCCAGCACCGAGGGCGTCAACTCAAAATATTTTCCGTCGGTGCGCGCCAGCCCCTGCTCGCACAGCGTGCGCAGAAAACGGCGCGCGGCGGCGCGGGTGATGCCCGTGCGGGCGGCGACATCGGTAATGGTCTGGGTGCGCACGCCCTGAAAACTGCGCAGCACGTCAAGGCCGCGGGCGAAAGACCGGATGACTTCTGTGCGGGCGATCATGGGCATTTAATGCGTGGGCAACACGGCCTCTGCAAGCAAAATGTTTGAAGTGTAAGGCGGCGGGTCGAAAGTGGTTTGATTGCCGCAGAGGCAGTGGCAAGTCTGCCATTTTGCAGCCGCCGCGCAATCGGCCCTGCCCCGCGTCCAGTTCGTCCTTGTGGAAGCGGTCGCGCTGGGGCAGTTTGCCCGCCAGCGCGCCAAGCACGGCGCGCTTGCCGCACCGCACACCAGGACCCGTCAATGTCTGAGGCCCAACCCACTGCCGCCATAGACCGCACGCAGCGCGCCGGCAGCCCGGGGCTGGTGCTGGCGCTGTCCGTGCTGATCATTCTTGCGGTTGTGGCTTTCTACATGCTCCCGGCTGACAATTCGCGGCTGCTGGCGACGGTTCTGCTGGCATTGCTGTCGGTGGCGGCCCTGCTGGCCATGTTTGCCTATGCAATGGGCTTTCTGCAGTTTGCCGGGCAGGCGGCGCGCAACGACATTACCAGGCTGATGGCGGATTCGAGCGCCGACGGTTATCTCGTCACCGAAGGCGAGAACCGCGTCATCTATGCCAATGAAACCTATCTTGCCCTGTCCGGTGCCCGCAGTGCCGAGGATGTGCGCATTGTCGACCGGCTGTTTTCCGGCGCGCCCGAAGTATCGGATGCGGTCTACCGGCTGGCGCAGGCCGGCCGCGACGGCAAGCGGGCCAATGAGGAGGTGCGCGTCACCCCCGCGCTGAACGGCGAGGGTGAGGCCGCCTGGTACCGCGTCCGCGTGCGTCCGCTGGCCAGCGCCAGCAAAAAGCGCACCACATTCTGGACAGTCTCCGACGTGACGCGCGAGCGCGAGCGGCACGAGACGGCGTTTCAGGAATTGCAGCACGCCATCGATTTTCTGGACCACGCGCCTGCGGGCTTTTTCTCCGCGACGCCGGATGGCAGCATTTCCTACATCAACTCGACGCTGGCAGGCTGGCTGGACTATGATCTCGCCCAGGTTGGTTCCGGCGGGCTGAAGCTGTCGGACATTGTGGCCGGCGGCGGCGCGGCCATGCTCAGCGCCATGCCAGGCAAGGCCGGCGAGGTCAAGACCGGGCAGTTCGACATTGATTTCAAATGCCGTGACGGCAAAAACCTGCCGGTGCGCCTGCTGCACCGGCTGGCTTTTTCCGCCGACCGCAAACCTGGCCCCTCGCGCACCCTCGTCATCAACCGCGCTGCCGGTGAGGAGCCGGCCGAGGACCTGCGGGCGGCGCAGGTGCGCTTTGCCCGCTTCTTCCACCAGACGCCGATGGCCATTGCCGCAGTCGAGGCCACCGGCCGCATCACCAATTCCAACGCCGCCTTCGCGCGGCTGGCCCCGGACGCGCTGAAAGGCACCGAAACCTCGTTTTACGCGGCGCTGGTCGAGCGCGACCGCCCTGCCGCAAAGGCTGCGCTTGAAGCTGCGGCGCAGGGACATGGCGATATTCCCCCCCTTGACGTGGCATTGGAGGGCGAGGCCAAAAAACTGGCGCGACTGTTTATTTCAACTGCCGATCCCGGTGAGGCCGGGGGCGCGACCGCAACGGTTTTTGCGCTCGACATAACCGAGCAGCGCACCTTGCAGGACAATTTTGCCCAGAGCCAGAAGATGCAGGCGATCGGCCAGCTGGCGGGCGGCATCGCGCATGATTTCAACAATGTGCTGACCGCCATCATCGGCTATTCGGACCTGCTGCTGGCCAACCACCGGCCCACCGACCCCTCGTTCCAGGACATCATGAACATCAAGCAGAACGCCAACCGGGCCGCTGGCCTGGTGCGGCAGCTGCTGGCCTTCTCGCGACGCCAGACGCTGCGCCCGCAGGTGCTCCAGCTGGGTGATGTCATGTCCGACCTGCAAATGCTGTTGCGCCGCCTGACCGGCGAGCGCACCGAGCTGGACATCCGCCACGGGCGCGACCTGTGGCTGGTGCGCGCCGACATCAACCAGTTTGAGCAGGTGCTGGTCAATCTGGTGGTGAATGCGCGCGACGCCATCAGCGAGCGCGGCGGCAAGGTGCAGATCCGGACCCGCAATGTTAGCGCCGCAGAATGCGAGGCTTTCAATGAGAAATCACTGACGCCCGCCAATTATGTTGTCATCGAGGTCGAGGACAACGGCCATGGCATTCCCCCGGATGTGAAGGAAAAAATCTTCGAGCCATTTTTCACCACCAAAGAGGTCGGCAAGGGCACCGGGCTTGGCCTGTCAATGGTCTATGGCATCGTCAAGCAGACCGGCGGTTTCGTGTTTTGCGACAGTGAGGTCGGCAAGGGCACGGTTTTCCGCATTTTTCTGCCGCAGCACGTGCTCGCCGAAAATGAGGAGGTGGCGAAGAAAGAGATCGCCAAACCGTCCGGCGATCTCACCGGCCATGGCCGCATCCTGCTGGTGGAGGACGAGGAGGCGGTGCGGGCATTTGGCGCGCGCGCGCTGACCTCGCGCGGCTACACCGTGCTGCAGGCCGCCTCGGGGCTGGAGGCGCTGGAGGTGGTCGAGGGCGAGACAGAGAAGATTGACCTGATCGTTTCGGACGTGGTTATGCCCGAAATGGACGGGCCCACGATGTTTGCCGAGCTGCGGCGGCGCGGCATCACCGCAAAGGTGATTTTCGTTTCGGGCTATGCCGAGGAGGCGTTTTCCAAAAACCTGCCCGAGGGCGATTTTGCATTCCTGCCAAAGCCGTTTTCGCTGAAGCAGCTGGTCGAGGCGGTGAAGGCCAACCTGGCGTGAGGCCACGCAGGCTTCAAGTGGCGTGATCCGGCGCTTTGCACTGGATCGCAGGTCATCAATTGCCTATATCGCTGCCATCGCGTCTCTCATCTCCAGAGGAAACCATGCCAGACACCTCCACTTTGCCCAAGGCGCCTGATGCCGCCCAAACCGCCGATCCCGTCCACCCGGACGTTCGCATCGGTCATGTCCATCTCAAGGTCGCCAGTCTCGACCGGGCGCTGCGGTTCTATTGCGGCGTGCTGGGCTTTGAGCTGAAGCAGCGGTTTGGCGACCAGGCCGCCTTCATAGCTGCGGGCAGCTATCACCACCATATCGGCCTCAACACCTGGGAGAGTCAGGGTGGCTCGCCCCCGGCGACAGGAACCACAGGCCTCTATCACCTCGCCATTCTCTATCCCAGCCGGGCAAGTCTGGGCAACGCGCTCGCACGGCTCAATACCGCCAAAATCCCGCTTGATGGCGCAAGCGACCATGGTGTCAGCGAAGCGCTGTACCTGCGTGACCCCGACCAGAACGGCGTCGAGCTCTACTGGGACCGTCCGCAGGAGCGCTGGCCGGTTGATGCGGCAGGCAACCTGAAAATGGTGACGCAGCGGCTCGATCTGCAAGACCTGCTGAGCGTGGCATCCTGAGGGATTAGCGGCAGCGTTCAGCAGCGACAGGTGGCGCGCGGCAGCGCGCGCCACCCGTTTGGCTGGTTTGCGCGCCCGCAAGCGCAGCAACGGGCGCAGCCCGCCCCAGAGTCTCACACCGCCAGCGCGCTTATGACCGCACGCCCTTGGGAACGGAGCAAAAGTTTACGAGGTTTTCGCTATCCCCACCAAAGCTGAAAGCGACAAAATAAATTTGTGAACATCATTGTGTATTTCATCAGCAGTCATGTTCAATGCAACTTGATCCCTGATGGGCGATAGCGACATCGATGCATTTCTTAACATATGAAACAAGGAATCGTCATTTTCGAACAAAATACGCTTTCCATCCACTACCTTGAAAATATTTGCGCTAACGTCGCGCCATGTCCGGCCAGCCGGCAGCGTCAAATTCTGATCCGCAAAAAATTTGTCGACGATTTTAAAAAAGGGCGCGGCGAACAGGTCATCCTCAGAAGTCCCTAACTGATTAGCAATCTCGCGCCTCCATGCGTTTGGAACCAACAAATAGTTTTCTATGTTTTTCCGGTTCCATTCGAAGAGCGACGGATTGTCCTGACCCGGACGAAAGGCTTTGGCGTCGTCGTCATAGTCAAACAGCATCATCCTCTTTACTGCCGGAACCATCTGCTGAAGTGCCTTGAAATGCTCATCCGCACGCCTCTTCATCTCAGCTTTTGTGCCACCCCCCATGGCGCGGAAACAAAATTTTTCGATGGTCAGCGTGGCACCGCACTGATCAGCCCAAGCTCGCAGGATTCGCTCATCGTTCTCCCCCTCAACATAGAGAATATAAGGTGATGCCATGAGGCGTGTGAATTCCTCGTTTGGGACATCCGCCATCGCCCGCAGTAAAGGCGGCGTTGATTGAATGCGCCTGGGGCTTCCACTGAGCAACGAGATAATCTGAGTGGCATCAACGCCGCGCGCCAGTTCTTCCGCATGCGTGGCGATCAGAAATTGAACCCCGCTGGCCAAAGACTTTCGCTTAAAATAGTCCAGTATCTCGCGCTGCAAATTTACGTGGAGATGCGCGTCCGGCTCGTCGAGCAAAATTGTTGTTGGGCGATAGCCATAAAGAAATGCGAGAAGCGTCAGGGTCTGATGAAAGCCGCTTCCCCCGGAGATAATGTCAAAATTCTTGCCGTGATGCGCATACTCAACGCTAATATTAACATCCTTTGCGGAATCGTACTGCGGTTCCCCGATTTCGGTAGAAAACCAGCGCTTGATGACACTGGCCAGTTCCTGCCAGTCCTCTGGCGGTTTTTCTCCCTTTTTGCGATTGGCAATATTGTTGACCCGCAGAAGCAAATTGCGCAGAACACCGCCCGGCTGCCCTTTGCCAATTTGCTGGCGAATCGGCGCGGTATCAAGCCATTTCTCAACTGGTTCGAGGCCAGAAAAGGGCGGCACATAGGCGATATTCGGCAAATCTCCCCGGCTGCTACACTCCCGGAAAGCCGTCCAGCCCCCCACCGGAATTGCATATACGGATTGCGGGGAGTGGTATCGCAATTGTACACCGAAGGAAGCTGGCTTGCCATCAGAACCAGGCCATTCAACATGTATTCCAATCAAAATAATGACTTGCTTTTTCTTGCCGTCAATCGGTGGATAATGGCGATCAATCCGATCTTTCCAGAGCATATTGAATTCAGGCACAGGCAGCGCCGTAAAATTCGGTAAAACAATCTGCGTGCCTGTCAGACCCGTGCGCTTGGACCGCCTAAATTCATCTACGCAAAACTGCCATATCGCCAGCGCCTGCAAGATTGTGCTCTTGCCGCTGTTGTTTGATCCCACCAGCAAATCAAACTGGGTAAAATCATAGACCTGCTCGCCCACATTCTTGAAATTATGCAGCGTCAGCTTTTTAATCATCAAGCCACCAGAGTCCGTTTTCGCCTCATCTCAAAAAATGATTGATCATTTATTGAGCCATTCGTCCAGATTTGTGATTCGATGTGAGACTGCGTGCACCTGTCTCGTCCGCCCTTACCCCGCCAGCGCGCTCAATATCCGCGCCCAGGACCGCGCGCCCTTGTGGAACGACGACAGCTCGTATTTCTCGTTGGGCGAGTGAATCCGGTCATCATCGAGGCCAAAGCCGATCATCAGGCTGTTCATGCCCAGATCGCGCTTGAACGTGCCGACGATCGGAATCGAGCCGCCGCCGCCAATCAGCACGGCAGGTTTGTCCCATTCCTCCGCCAGCGCCTGACGGGCGCGGCTCAAAGCGGGAGAAGCCAGCGGCAGTTGCTGGGCGGCGCTCGCCCCGTGCGCCAGAAACTCAACCGTGCAGTCAGCGGGCAAACGGGCGCGCACGTGGGCGCGGAAGCTTGCCGCGATCTTCAACGGGTCCTGCGCCCCCACCAGCCGGAACGAAAACTTGGCGCTGGCCTGCGCCGGCAGAACGGTCTTGGAGCCTTTGCCGGTGTAACCGCCGATAATGCCGTTGACATCGCAGGTTGGCCGCGCCCAGATGGCCTCCAGCACGCCTCTGCCCTTTTCGCCCGCGCAGACCCCAAGCCCCACGTCCCGCAGAAAATCCGCGTCGGAAAAATTCAGCGCGCGCCACTGCGCCTTGATCTCGTCCGGCGTCTCCGCCACGCCATCATAAAAACCCGGCAGGGTGACGCGTCCCGCCTCGTCATGCAGATCGCTGATGATGCGCCCGAGCACCCGGATCGGGTTGATCGCCGCGCCGCCGAACAGGCCCGAATGCAGGTCGCGCGAGGCACCCCTGATCACCACCTCTTCCAGCACCAGCCCGCGCAGCGAGGTGGTGATGGCGGGCGTGTTCTGGTCCCACATGTTGGTATCGCAGATCAGCGCCACATCGGCCTTCAGCTCCGCGCCATGCGCCGCGATAAAGGCTGGCAGCGAGGGCGAGCCGGTTTCCTCCTCACCCTCAATCAGCACGGTCACATGACAGGGCAGGCCGCCGGTGTCGCGGAAGGCGCGGCAGGCCTCGATAAACGTCATCACCTGGCCCTTGTCGTCCGCCGCGCCGCGCGCCACGATGCGGCGGCCGGTGGGCGCATCGGCGAGGCGCGGCTTGAACGGTTCAGTCTCCCACAGGTCCAGCGGGTCCGGTGGCTGAACGTCATAATGGCCGTAAAACAGCACATGCGGTGCCTCGGCCCGTGCCGCCCGGGCATGGCCAACCACCATGGCGTGCCCGGCCGTCGGGCGCACCGAGGCGGCAAAGCCAAGGCGCGACAGCTCATCGCAAACCCACTGCGCCGCCCGCCCGCATTCCGGTTTGAAAGCCGGATCGGTCGAGACAGACGGGATCGCGAGCAGCGCGAAAAGCCGCGCCAGCGCGGCATCAAGATTAAGGTCAAGTCTGGCAAGTGTGGCAGCAAGGGCGGTCACGGCAGCTCCGGGGCAGGTCGATTCTGCCTCAGCCTACAGTCACACCCCGGTCGCGACAAATCGTGGTTGCCGGCGCAGGCAAATTCCCGGTGGGACCTGCTTTGCGGTCCTGGCACCTGTCAAACATTCTTGCGCTTTGCAAATTGTCTGGCACCGGTCCTTCTCGTGCCAATGCGCAACACCAATGTCGGCACGCATGTCGGCGCCGATGCCGGTCGCCATCGCCGATTCTATACCAGCCGACTCTGTGCTTTGGCCGCCGCAATAAAGCTGGCGAATAGTGGATGCGGCTCGAACGGCCTGGATTTAAGCTCGGGGTGGTACTGCACACCGATGAACCAGGGGTGGTCTTTCAGCTCGACCGTCTCGGGCAGCAGCCCATCGGGCGACATACCTGCAAAATCAAGGCCTTGCGCCTCAAGCTGGTGCCGATAGGCGGTGTTGACCTCATAGCGGTGGCGGTGGCGCTCGCTGATGCCGGTTGTGCCATATATGGCCGCTATTTTTGAACCTGGCCGCAGCTGCGCCTTGAAAGCCCCCAGCCGCATCGTTCCGCCCAGATTGCCGCCAGCCGCGCGCTGCTCCAGCTCATTGCCGCGCATCCACTCGGTCATCAGCCCGACAACAGGCTCGGTGCAGGGACCGAATTCCGTGGAATTTGCGCCGCTTATGCCCGCCAGTGAACGCGCCGCCTCAATCACCGCCATCTGCATGCCAAAGCAGATGCCAAAATACGGCACCTTGCGCTCGCGGGCAAAGCGGGCAGCCAGAATCTTGCCTTCAGCGCCGCGTTGGCCAAAGCCGCCGGGAACGAGGATTCCGTGAACGTTTTCAAGGTGCTGTGTCGGATCTCCGGTCTCGAAAATCTCCGATTCGATCCAGTCGAACTTGACCTTCACCCGGTTGGCAATGCCGCCATGGGCGAGCGCCTCGGTCAACGACTTGTAGGCGTCCTTCAGCCCGGTGTATTTGCCCACAATGGCAATCGTGACCTCGCCTTCCGGGTTTTGCACCGCTTCGGTCACGCGCTGCCAGCGCCGCATGTCGGGTTTGGGCGCAGGCTCGATACCAAACGCCGCCAGCACCTCGCGGTCCAGCCCCGCCGCATGGTAAGCCCTTGGAACATCATAGATTGAGGCCACATCGCGCGCCTCAATCACCGCCCCCTCGCGCACATTGCAGAACAGGGCAAGCTTGCGCCGCTCCTCCTTCGGAATCTCGCGGTCGGCGCGGCACAGCAGGATATGCGGCTGGATGCCGATCGAGCGCAGCTCCTTGACCGAATGCTGGGTCGGTTTTGTCTTGAGTTCTCCAGCAGTTGGGATGTAGGGCAGAAGTGTCAGATGAACATAGACCGCATGGCCGCGCGGCAGATCATTGCCGAGCTGGCGGATCGCCTCAAAAAACGGCAGGCCCTCAATGTCGCCTACCGTGCCGCCAATTTCGACCAGCACAAAATCGACCCCGTCATTGCCTTCCAGCACAAATTCTTTGATGTGGTTTGTAACGTGCGGAATGACCTGCACGGTCGCGCCCAGATAATCGCCGCGCCGCTCTCTGGCTATAATATCCTGATAGATACGTCCCGTGGTAATATTATCCTGTCGGTTGGCGGAGCGCCCTGTAAAGCGCTCGTAATGGCCAAGATCAAGATCAGTCTCCGCCCCGTCATCAGTAACGAAAACTTCGCCATGCTGCGTCGGGCTCATCGTTCCCGGATCTACATTGAGGTAGGGATCAAGTTTACGCAGGCGTACTGTATAACCGCGAGCCTGAAGCAAGGCGCCAAGAGCTGCCGACGCAAGCCCCTTGCCCAAAGAGGACACCACGCCGCCGGTGATGAAAATATAGCGAGCCATGGGATTTGGGAACTATCCGGTTTCAACCGATTCGGGGAGCGGATTTTCGCGCCACGCCAGTTATACACAGGCCAACTGCCAGGGGCCGGAAACACCGGCCCCTATGCCATTGCAATTATTGGGTTTTTGGCGCCTCGGGCACTGCCGGTGCAACGGGCACCGGCGCGCTTTTGGTCGCCTTGCCCAGATCGTCCAGCACATTGGCACCGCTGCCCGAGACGGGCGGACCGGCGGGCCTCGCGGGATCAGCGGGAGCGCTGACCGGTACCCCGCCCTGCAGCAGCGAGCTCGGCGCACGGCTCCAGTTCGCGAGGATTGTCAATGTGATAGAGGTGGCGAAAAACAGCGCCGCCAGAATGCCGGTGGCCCGCGTCAGCGCATTGGCCTGGCCGCGCCCGGTCATGAAACCGCCGCCACCGCCCTGCCCCAGCGCCCCGCCCTCGGATTTTTGCAGCAGAACCGTGCCGACAAGCGCAAGAACCACCATGAGGTGAATGACAATGATGACCGTTTGCATGTGCCGTCCCGAAATTCCGCGCAGGGCCGCCCGCGCGCCGCTGATTTGGGGAGTCCTGTATACGATGCAAGGGGACGTGGCTAGGCGGCCAATAAAGTTACACGACAGCACCTTAAACATCACTTTGCCATCCCTCGCGGCCGGTTGCGGGGCAACAAGGGCCGAAACGGTTTCATTGCGCCGCCCGATTACTTTGCGTTTTGGTATGAGGTAATTGCTCACCCTGCCGGATTTTGGCGTTTTGACGCTGCGGGTGATTTTATGTGATGGATGGGACGATTGTTTTGTTGCGAGGATTTGGCTTATGTGAGTCAAGGCATGGCTGACTCCGGCTGATTTGCATGACAAGGACGTTTGATCGCCGCGCTTTTGGCGGATTTAAGTGCTTTTGGCGCGAGTGGCCGAACTGGAAGCCGATTGCTGGCGGGAGCGGGCGTGAACCCGGGCACGTTTACCGCAGCTTAAATCCGCTTGCCCAGTCGCCCTGCCAGATCCTGCACATATTGCCAGGCCGTGCGGCCGGAGCGCGAGCCGCGCGTCACTGCCCATTCGAGCGCCTGCGCCTCAATCTCCGCGTGTGGGGCGGCGAGGCCAAAATGCGCCGCATAAGCAAACACCATTTCGAGATACTCGTCCTGGCTGCATTTGTGAAAGCCCAGCCACAGGCCGAAACGGTCGGACAGCGAGACTTTTTCCTCCACCGCCTCGCCGGGGTTGATGGCGGTCGAGCGCTCGTTCTCCATCATGTCGCGCGGCAGCAGGTGGCGGCGGTTAGAGGTGGCGTAGAACACCACATTGTCCGGCCGCCCCTCGATGCCGCCCTCCAGCACCGCTTTCAGCGATTTATACGAGGTGTCGCCAGCGTCAAACGACAGGTCATCGCAGAAAATGACAAAGCGGAACGGTGCCGGGCGCACCAGCGTCATCAGCGCAGGCAGGCTCTCGATGTCCTCGCGGTGAATTTCCACCAGCTTCAGCGGGCTATGCCCATCGGCCAGCGCCAGACGCGCGTTGATGGCCGCATGCGCCGCCTTGACCAGCGAGGATTTGCCCATGCCGCGCGCGCCCCATAGCAGCGCATTGTTGGCGGGCAGGCCTTTGGCAAAGCGCCCGGTATTTTCGGCCAGCAGATCGCGCACCTGGTCAATGCCGCGCAGCAGCGCCATGTCAACGCGGTTGACGCGCGCAACCGGGGCCAGCGCGCGCTCGGCAGCATGCCAGACAAAGGCGTCTGCGGCGGCAAAAACCGGCGCGGGCGGGGGCGGCGGCGCAAGCCGCTCCAGCGCGGCAACAATGCGGGCGAGGGTGTCGCCGGGCGTGGGCGGGTTTTTGGCGCGCGGGATTTTTGTTGTCATTGGCTCCATCAGTTCCACTCAATCCGCCGCGTCGTCATCCTCTTGCGCCGCACCCTTGCCGGGGATTGCATAGGTGCCTTTGAGCCAGCGCGCCAGATCGACATCGGCGCAGCGTTTTGAGCAGAACGGCTTATAGGCAACCACGCCCGGCTTGCCACAGACGGCGCAGGGCTTGCTGCTGGCGGCGGTTTTGTCGCTTGTCCGCGGCGCGTCCCCGCCGGGCGGGACCAGGTGCGAGGCGGCTTTCATTTCTGGTTCAGCCAGAGGAAATGCGCCGGATAGCCCTCGCCTGCCAGCAGGGACATGGTCTCATGCAGCGGCAGGCCGACGATATTGGAATAGGACCCGCTGATCTTGACCGCAAAGCAGCCCGCCAGCCCCTGAATGGCATAGCCCCCGGCTTTGCCGCGCCACTCGCCCGAGGCAAGATAGGCTTCGGTTTCCGCGCCCGACAGGCGCTTGAAGCGAACCCGCGTCTCAACGAGGCGATGCCTTGC
>JANLPP010000091.1:0-2695 GCA_031367295.1 Hyphomicrobiales bacterium
CACAACCGACATGAATCATCTCGACCGCGCAGCAAGCCAGACCGAAGGTCATCGGCCACATGGAACCGGTACGGGTCCAGTTGATGATCTTGTCCAGCGAAGTGGTGACGAAACCTTCTTGCAAAACGCCTTCAATGCTCATACCGCCCCCTCTTTCCGCACGAAGTGCGGGAACCAATCAGTCGCCCCCGCCCGTGGGGCGGGGGATGGGGGGTGGGCACTCAACTTGGCCCCCGGGCCAGAGGCGCCAGCGCAGATAGTTGCTACGAAGCGATGTGCCACGACCTTGTTCATCATTCCCAGTCCAGTGCGCCTCGGGCCCACGCGTATATGTAGCCGATGACCAGAATGCCGAGGAAAACAATCATTTCCCAGAAGCCGAACATCTTGACACTGGGGGTGGCGACGATTTCCTTGAAGATGGTCGCCCAAGGAAACAGGAAGGCAATTTCAAGGTCGAACAGGATGAAGATGATGGCGATCAGGTAATAGCGGACATCGAACTGCATCCGCGCGTCCTCAAAAGCCTCGAAGCCGCACTCGTAGGCGGAGATTTTTTCGCTGTCGGGATTGTGCGGGCCGAGGACACGGCCGAGAATGAGGGGTGCGCAACCGAAGGCCAAGCCAACGATCAGGAAAATCAGCACCGGAAAATAATTTTCCAACATAAAAACATTGCGTCCTGGCTGGTGGAGATCACCCAAACTTTGGTGCCGACGGCGAGACTCGAACTCGCACAGCTTTCGCCACTACCCCCTCAAGATAGCGTGTCTACCAATTTCACCACGTCGGCCTGACGACCGCCTTGCAGGGCGGCGCGAGCGGCGCAAATCATAACATTGCCGCGCCGCAATAGGTAATTTCCGGCACGCCTTTCTCACTGCAAAAACGCTATTTCGGAATGTCTTTCGCCTTTGAATCGTTCGCTGGCGCAGGCACTAGCGGAGCATCGCTCTTGCCAGACAGCGGTACCGATTCATGGGTCGCCTTGTCGACGACGCTGCCGGAAGTCGCCGGTTTTGAACTGGCGAGATAGGTCAGGCTCAAACTCGTCGCAAAGAAAATGGCGGCCAACACCCCAGTGGTGCGGGACATGAAATTCGCCGATCCTGACGCGCCGAAAAGGCTGCCGGATGAACCGCTACCAAAAGCAGCGCCCATGTCGGCGCCTTTACCATGCTGAATCAGCACCAGGCCGATCAAGGTCAGTCCCACCAGAATGTGGAATGTCAGCAGCAGGGAATAAATAAAATCCATATCAAATCCTTATTTAGCTGCGGTGCAAATCGCCAGAAAATCCTGCGCTACCAAAGAAGCGCCGCCTATCAGTCCGCCATCGATATCGGCCTGTCCGAACAACTCACCGGCATTGCCCGGCTTGACGCTGCCTCCATAAAGAATCTGGAGTTGCTGCGCTGCCGCTGTATCCGCGCCGATGCGGGCACGGATCAAGGCATGGACTTCCTGCGCCTGTGCTGGCGTCGCTGTCCGCCCTGTTCCAATGGCCCATACCGGCTCATAGGCAACGACCGCACCCGCCACACTCGCCGCGCCACAAAGCGCAATGACTGCATCAAGCTGCCGCGTCACCACATCACCCGTCACATTCGCTTCACGTTCAGCCAGAGATTCGCCAACGCAAAGAATCGGCGTCAGACCGGCTTGCAACGCCGCGGCAAACTTTGCCGCGACAACAGCGTCGCTATCACCGTACATTGCACGCCGCTCGGAGTGCCCGACGATGACAAAACGACAGCCAAAATCGTTCAACATTGCGGCGCTGACCTCGCCGGTATAAGCGCCCTGCTCGTGTTCGGAAACATCCTGCGCACCCCATGCCAGCGCACTGCCCTCCAGAACCGCACGGGCCTGCGCCAGATACGGAAACGGTACACAACTGGCAATCTGCGCCTTGACACCAGCAGCGCCGGCACGCACGGCCGCCAGCAATCCCTGATTGGCCGCAAGGCTGCCCTGCATCTTCCAATTGCCGGCAACAAGTTTGGGGCGCATAGGTATAGGGGTATGAATAAGAAAGCCCGACATTGTATCCCGCGCGCAGAACCTCGGTCAAACCGCACCCGGCTTAGCGCGTGACGACTATGCGACCCGCGAACTCAGTGGATTTGCGTTTTCGGCCACCCGCCGGGCGGCCGGAAATACGGCGCGGAACATGCTGCCCTGACCGGACTCGGAACGAATTTGCAGCGCAGCCTGATGCTTCAACAGCACATGCTTGACGATGGCCAGCCCCAGACCGGTGCCGCCAGTCTGGTCGGAACGACCTTTATCCACCCGATAAAAACGTTCGGTCAGGCGCGGGATATGTTCGGGAGCAATGCCGATGCCGCAATCGGCGACGCTGAATACCGGCAGTCCGCCTTCCAGCGTCCAGCGCACGGTTATTTCACCGCCATTGGGCGAATAACGCACCGCGTTGTTGATCAAGTTTCCAAAAGCGCTGCGCAAGTCCAGGGCAATTCCGCGCAGATCGCCACCGCTGAATTCTGTCCGGATGTGATGCTGACCTTTGCTGATGGCCTCGCCGTCCTTGACGAGTTCCTCAACCATCGCCGGTACATCCACCACTTCTTCGCGCAATCCGGGGCTGCCAGCTTCAAGCCGGGATAGCGTCAACAAATCCTCGACCAGCCGATTCATGCGTTGCGCCTGTTCGCACAGCATCTCAAGAAAG
>JANLPP010000094.1:0-5485 GCA_031367295.1 Hyphomicrobiales bacterium
AGCGAGCTGAAGGGAAATTCGGCCTTGAGGCTGTGCCGGGTGCGTGTTAATAACAGTTATTAGCTGGTCTGATGGTTTGATCATGCGGAGAATTGCAACATGCCAGTCAGCGCTCAGTTGGGCAGCCATCTCGAAAACTACGTAACGGGGCTGGTCAAATCCGGCCGCTACAATTCAAAGAGCGAGGTGTTGCGTGAGGGCGTACGCCTGATTCAGGATCGGGAGGCGCGGCTTGCCGCGTTCGATGCCGCTATCGCGCGCGGGCTTGCCGATGCCGATGCCGGGCGGGTCAAACCTGCTGCGCTCGTGTTTGACCGCCTTGAAGCCAAATATGCCGCGATGGCGAAAGCCAAGACCCAGTGATCGTCACGCTGACCGCCGCAGCGGAGGCTGACCTTGAGCACATAGGTGATTACATCGCGCAAGATAATCCGCCGCGAGCGGTTTCCTTTGTCAGGGAGCTGCGCGAGCGTTGCGAGCGTCTCGCTGACACGCCAAAAGCTTTCCCGCTTGTGCCGCGCTTCGAACATACCGGCGTGCGGCGGCGTGTCCACGGCAGATATTTGATTTTTTATCGCATTGGTCCAAAAACTATCGACGTGATCCACATTTTGCACGGCGCGATGGATTACGAGGCACTATTGTTTCCCAAGGCTTAGGCATTTGCCGGCCTTTGCCTCGACAGTCAGCGGGCAGCCCCCACTATGCCGCATGGCCAACACCCCGCGCGCGCCCTACATAGAGCCGCGAGGAAACCCTGCATGCCCCCACCTGATCCCGAAGCCAACCGCCTTTCCGCCCGCGCCGCGCGTTATGCCCGGGTTGGCGTCAATGTCGGCGGGGTGGCGGCGCGCATGGCGGGGGCGCGGCTGTTTGGCGCGCCCGGCACCGGCAATGCCGCCGCGCTGGCCAGGGCGCTGGGGGGCCTGAAGGGGCCGATCATGAAGGTGGCACAGCTGATGGCCACCATCCCCGACGTTTTGCCGCCCGAATATGCCGAAGAGCTGCAAAAGCTGCAAAGCGACGCGCCGCCGATGGGCGCCGCCTTCGTCAAACGCCGCATGATGGCCGAGCTGGGGCCCGACTGGCGGACGCGGTTCACAAGCTTTGACTATAAGCCCGCCGCCGCCGCCTCGCTGGGCCAGGTGCACCGGGCCGTTTCGCCGGACGGCGCGGCGCTGGCTTGCAAGCTGCAATATCCGGACATGAAATCGGCGGTCGAGGCGGACCTCAGCCAGCTCGAAATCCTGTTCGCCATCCAGCGCCGCATGGACTCCAGCATCGACACGCGCGAGATTATCGAGGAGATCGGCGAGCGGGTGCGCGAGGAGCTGGACTATGAGCGCGAAGCCAAACATGCCGCGCTCTACCGGGCGATGCTCGCCAGCACCCCGCAGGTGCGCGTGCCGGGCGTCCACCCTGCCCTGTCAACCGCCCGCCTGCTGACGATGGACTGGCTGGACGGCAAAAAGCTGCTGAGTTTCAAGACGGCGGATGAAGCCACCCGCAACCGCATCGCCTCTGCCATGTTCAAGGCCTGGTGGCAGCCGTTCAGCCAGTATGGCGTCATTCACGGCGACCCGCACCTTGGCAATTACACGGTGTTTGACGAGGGCGAGGGGATAAACCTGCTCGACTATGGCTGCGTGCGCATTTTCCCGCCATCGTTTGTGGCCGGCGTCGTTGATTTGTATGAGGGGCTGAAGCGGGGTGATCGCGCCCGTATCGTGCATGCTTACGAGACCTGGGGTTTCAAAGGCCTGCGCAACGAGCTGATTGACGTGCTCAACATCTGGGCGGGCTTTATCTACGGCCCCCTGCTCGACGACCGCGTGCGCACCATTGCCGACGGCGTCGCGCCCGGCCAGTATGGCCGCAAACAGGCGTTTGAAGTGCATCAGGCCCTGAAGAAGAAAGGCCCGGTCAAGGTGCCGCGCGAATTCGTCTTTATGGACCGCGCCGCCATCGGCCTTGGCGGCGTGTTCCTGCATCTCGACGCGCGGCTGAATTTCCATCAGCTGTTCAATGAGGCAGTTGGCGCATTTTCGGTCACAACCGTGATGAGCCGGCAGGCAACAGCGCTGGCTGAGGCGGGACTCGGCGCATAGCTGCCGACGCATGGCTGCGCGGCCAATATGCGCGGCAGCCAGAGGATTGAAGAACCGCGCGGATTGGTCTAAAGCCCGCTCAACAACAGCGCAACCTTGCGCGCACCCTTGCGCGCAACCTTGGGGGAACATCATGGCCAGCAGCCCGGCACACTCATCAAAGCAGGCCGACGCCGATTTTGCCGAACATGTCGAGACCTGGGACATGTTCGTCACCCTGTCGAAATGGGTTGGCGGCGCGTGCATCCTCATTGTCATCGGCATGGCCTACTTCCTGCTTTGACCTGCGCAGCAGCGCGGGTGCCCTGCCCGCACCTGCACCAGTCTTTTGAAATTGTGACGGCGGCCCGTGCCGCCTGTGCCGCGCTCCGGAGTCCGCCATGCTGATCGCCATTCCCAGGGAAACCGCCAGCAACGAGGCGCGCGTTGCCGCCACACCCGAGACGGTCAAAAAACTCATCGGACTTGGCGCGGCGGTTGTGGTGCAGGCCGGTGCCGGGCTTGGCGCGGGCATTGCGGACGCCGACTATGCGGCGGCAGGCGCCGCCATCGCGCCCTCGGCCGCTGAAACCAGCAAGGACGCTGATCTTGTGCTGGCGGTGCGCCGTCCCGCTGACGCAGCCCTTGCGCAGATGAAAAACGGCGCAAGCGTCATTGCCATCATGGACCCCTATGGCCATGATGCGGCGCTGGGCGCGTTTGCTGCGGCCCATGTCAACAGTTTTGCCATGGAGCTGATGCCGCGCATCACCCGCGCCCAGGTGATGGATGTTTTGTCGTCGCAGGCCAACCTTGCCGGCTACCGGGCGGTTATCGATGGCGCGGGCGAATATGGCCGGGCCATTCCGATGATGATGACGGCAGCGGGCACCGTACCGGCGGCGCGCATATTCATCATGGGTGTTGGCGTCGCGGGCCTGCAGGCGATTGCCACGGCGCGCCGCCTTGGCGGCATTGTAACCGCAACCGACGTGCGGCCTGCCACCAAGGAGCAGGTCGAATCACTCGGCGCGAAGTTCCTCGCGGTTGAGGACGACGAATTCAAGAATGCCCAGACAGCGGGCGGCTATGCCAGGGAAATGTCGAAAGACTATCAGGCGAAACAGGCCGAGCTGACGGCGAGCCACATTGCCAGACAGGACATTGTCATCACCACCGCGCTGATCCCCGGCCGCCCCGCGCCGCGCCTGATTACGGCGGCGATGGTGGCCTCGATGCGGCCCGGCTCGGTGATCATTGATCTTGCGGTTGAGCGCGGCGGCAATTGCGAGGGCGCGCGGGCGGGCGAGATCGTTGTGCAGGACGGCGTAAAAATTGTCGGCAACTGCTCGGTTGCCAGCAGCCTCGCAGCCACTGCCTCCAGCCTTTACGCGCGCAATCTCTACGCCTTTGCCGAAACACTGATCGACAAGACCGCCAGGGCGCTGAAGGTCAACTGGGACGATGAGCTGGTGAAGGCCACTTGCCTGACGCGCGACGGGGCCATTGTGCATCCGAATTTCCAGCCGAAGGCGAACTGAGCGCTTCCGCTTCCCCTGATTTCGACAAAGGGCAAACCCCATGGCCGCCGACACTCCCCAGCAGATTTTTGAAAAAACCCAGGCCGCCGCCAAAGCGGTGAAAGACGTGGCGAACGAGCTGACGCAGTCCGCCGACCAGCTTGCCGAAACGGCTGGCCTTGCCGCGCACGCAGCTTCGGGGGGCATGATTGATCCCTTTGTCTTCCGCCTCGCGATTTTTGTGCTCGCCATTTTCGTCGGCTATTTTGTCGTGTGGTCGGTGACGCCAGCGCTGCACACGCCGCTGATGTCGGTCACCAACGCCATCTCGTCCGTCATCGTGGTTGGCGCGCTGCTGTCGGTCGGCGTTGACGCGAGTGTCGGCGATGGCCCGCTATGGGCCAGACTCTTCGGCTTCATCGCCCTCATTCTCGCCAGCGTGAACATTTTCGGCGGCTTCCTCGTCACCGAGCGCATGCTTGCCATGTACAAGAAAAAAGGCTGAGCCGATGAGCGCCAATTTCGCAGCCGTCCTCTATCTCGTCGCCGGCGTCCTGTTCATTCTGGCTTTGCGCGGCCTGTCCTCGCCCGCCTCCTCGCGCCAGGGCAACCGCTATGGCATGACCGGCATGGGGATTGCGATCCTCACCACCCTGCTCTACCGCCCGCCAACCAGCTTTCTGGCGTGGATCATGGTGCTGGCCGGCATTGGCATCGGCGGCGGCATTGGCGCGTGGCGCGCCCGCACGGTGCAGATGACCGCCATGCCGCAGCTCGTCGCGTTTTTCCACGCGCTGGTCGGCCTTGCCGCCGTGCTGGTGGCGGCGGGGGCGCTCTACGCCCCGCAAGCCTTCGGCATTGGCGTGCCCGGCGATATCCATGGTGCGAGCTTGATTGAAATGTCGCTGGGCGCGGCCATCGGCGCGCTGACGTTTACGGGATCGATCATTGCGTATTTGAAGCTTGATGGCCGCATGTCGGGCAAGCCGATCATGCTGCCGCAGCGCCATCTCATCAACAGCGCGCTGGGCGCGGCGCTGGTGCTGCTGATTATCGCGTTTGCCGCCAGCGCCAACGCTTTTGTGTTCTGGCTGATCGCGCTTGTGGCTTTCGCGCTGGGCGTGCTGCTGATCATCCCCATCGGCGGCGCCGACATGCCGGTGGTGGTGTCGATGCTCAATTCCTACTCGGGCTGGGCGGCGGCGGGCATTGGTTTCACGCTTGGCAATATGGCCTTGATCATCACCGGCGCGCTGGTCGGCTCGTCGGGCGCTATCCTGTCCTACATCATGTGCAAGGCGATGAACCGCTCCTTCATCTCTGTCATTCTGGGCGGCTTTGGCGGCGAGACAGCGGCGGCCTCGGGCGAAGCCGAGACGCGGCCCGTAAAACAGGGATCGGCGGAGGACGCCGCCTTCATGATGAAGAACGCCTCATCCGTGATCATCGTGCCGGGCTATGGCATGGCGGTGGCGCAGGCCCAGCACGCGCTGCGCGAGATGGCCGACATTCTCAAGAAAGAAGGCGTCAGCGTCAAATACGCCATCCATCCCGTCGCGGGCCGCATGCCAGGCCACATGAACGTGCTCTTGGCCGAAGCCAACGTGCCCTATGACGAGGTTTTTGAGCTGGAAGACATCAACTCGGAATTCGCGCAGGCCGACGTGGCCTTCGTCATCGGCGCCAATGACGTGACCAACCCTGCCGCCAAAACCGACAAAGCCTCGCCGATATACGGCATGCCGATTCTGGATGTGGAGAAGGCCAAGACGGTGCTGTTCATCAAGCGCGGCATGGGGTCGGGCTATGCGGGGGTGGAGAATGAACTGTTCTTCAGGCCCAACACGATGATGCTGTTTGCGGATGCGAAAAAGATGG
>JANLPP010000125.1:0-12579 GCA_031367295.1 Hyphomicrobiales bacterium
ACAATTTCACCGGCCGCCCTGTTCCCGGCTACGCTGCCGCCCAGTGCTGGCTGCGGCGGGAGGCGGCCGAGGCGCTGGCGCGGGTGCAGGCGGCGGCGGAGCGGGACGGGCTGACGCTGGTTGTTTATGACTGCTACCGGCCGCAGCGCGCTACTGACGCTTTTGTCAGATGGGCGGCGGATGCGGGCGACCAGACCCGCAAAGCGGACTACTATCCGGGTGTCGACAAGCGCAGCCTGTTTGCGCAGGGCTATATTGGCAGAAAATCCGCCCATTCTCTGGGCACCACCGTGGACGCGGCACTGGCTCGGGCGGACGGCGCGGCGCTCGACTTCGGCACGCGGTTTGACCTGTTTTCACCACGTTCGGCCACCTACGCGGCTGGCACGCCGCCAGAAGCGGCAAAAAACCGGGCGGATTTTGTCCGGCGCATGGCGGCGCAGGGCTTTGAGAATTACAAGAACGAGTGGTGGCATTTTACGCTGAAAGGCCTGGCAAACCCGCAGGCGCATGACATCGAGATCCGTTAACCACGTCCCGCAGCTTTGCTTTGCAAAAGGTTAAGAAAGTGTAAACTCGCCGCTGAGGAGGCCGCCTCATCGATGGAGTAACGCATGACCCGGCCCCTGCATGTCGCGAGCCTCGCGCTTGCCGCCTCACTTGCATTTTTGCCGCCCGGCATCCAGTCAGCGCAGGCAGGCGGTGGCCTCGCCTGGCCACCCGGCCAGATCGGCAACGGGCATTTTGCCAATGGCGGGGCAGGCTGGAGCGCGCCGCGCGTGGCGCTTCCGGTTGCGCCCAATTTCAGCGCGGCGCGCCTCTCTGCGCCATCGCATGGCCTGCGCCATTCGCACCAGAGCAATTACGCCTACGCAGTCCGCGCCATCGCCAATGGTGATTTTCCACTGGGTTTTTATTATGACGCAGTGCTGGCGCGCGCCTACGGCGGCGGGCAGGGCGGTTATGTCCAGACAGGGCCAACCATCATAACGCTGGGCGCGGTGCCTGCCAGCCAGACAGCGGACCCGCTGGTTATTCCAGCTCCGTATGAAGCGGACCTCGCCCGAACCCATGGCGTGCGCGTGGTCTACCTGACTGATCCCCCGGCCGAGTTCCAGTTGCAGGCGGGCACTCCGGCGAAGTCCCGCAAGGCAAAGGTGCCGGAGATGGCGCCGATCAAGCCGAAATACTGAAGCCTTGCGGGATCACGCCAGCCGCCGGGTCACCAGCGCCAGCGCCACCGCGCAGGCATTGGAGACGTTCAGGCTTTTGATTTTGCCCGGCATGTCCAGCCGCGCCAGCGTGTCGCAATTCTCCCGCGACAGGCGGCGCAGGCCCTTGCCCTCCGCGCCCAGCACAAGGGCGAGCGGGCGCTGCAGCGGCAGGTCAGCGAGGGAGTTCTCGCCCTCCGAATCCAGCCCGATGCGGACAAAACCGCGGTCGCCCAGCTCTTCCAGCGCGCGGGCCAGATTGACGATGCTGGCAATCGCCACGTGCTCAAGGCCTCCCGAGGCGCTTTTGGCGAGGACGCCGGTGAACTCGGGCGAATGGCGCTCGGTTGTCACAATCGCATCGACGCCAAAAGCCGCCGCGGTGCGCACAATCGCACCGACATTATGCGGATCGCTGATCTGGTCCAGCACCAGCACAAGGCCATTGTCCGGAATATCGGCAATGGCGATGGGTTCAAGGTGCCGCGCCTCCAGCAGAAGGCCCTGATGCACCGCGTCGGCGGACAGGCGGCGGGCGATTTCCGCAGCCTCGACAATATTGACCTCCAGCGCCCGCGCGGCAATTTCCTCGCCGAGCTTTTGCGCTGCCGCCTCGGTCGCATAAAGCCGCACCAGCTCGCGCCGCTCCGAACGCAGCGCCTCGCGCACCGAGTGATAACCATAGATGAGTGCAATGTTGGCCGCCACGCGCGGCGCGCGCTCGGCACGGCCCGCGCCGCGCCGGGGCGCGGCGGGTTTGTCGCCGAAAGGCTTGTCAGCGAAGGCCGCCTTGTCAAAGGTTTTGCGGGCTGCGGCCGGGGCGCTGCGCGGCTTGGCATTGGATTTTTTAAACTGTCCCGATGCCGGGCCTTTTCCGGCAGGCGGACTGGCGCCGCGCGGGTCCGCACGCCAGACGCCGCCCGCCGCGCCACCAGTCTTGCCACCCGTTGGCTTGTTGTATCGCGCCACGCCCGTTATCCCTCGCAAAATCCGGCGGACATCCTGCCAGCCATCCTGTGCGGCGGGTGGTACAGCATCGCGCGGGCTGCGGCCAACCGCTTTTTGGACCGGCGCGGCTGCCGCGCCGCTTTTTTCGGGTTGACACAAAAGCGCCCGCTCCGCATAAGCGCCCTCGCATGAAAGCGCCGGACCTGTCCGGGGCATTCATGCGCAGGGGCAGGGGGATTCCCGCGCCGCTGTGCTGCGAGTGCCAGACGCGCATGTCTGGAGGAGTGTCCCGAGTGGCAAAGGGGGCGGACTGTAAATCCGCTGGCTACGCCTTCGTAGGTTCGAGTCCTACCTCCTCCACCATCGCGGGCATGCGGATTTATCCGGGCCGGGTCAGCCGCCGCTGCGGGCCGAGCCACTGCTGGCTGGCACAAATTCAGCGCGCCCCGCCTCGGCCATGTGGCCCAGCAGATCATCGGCATGATGGGTCTCGGCTTCGTCCAGTTTTTCGCGCTTTGCCGCTTCCGCCATCGCGGCCAGTGCCATCTGTCCTTCCGGCTGGATCAGGCCCGCTGACATGATCAGCTTGGCGGCGCTGTCCGGGGTCATTGGAATTTCAATGACATCCTTGACCGGCAGAAAGAAATAGAAGCCGGTGGTCGGGTTGGGCGTGCAGGGCAAAAACACCGAGACATGCGCTTCCTTGGCGGGCATGGCGTTGGTGAATGTGGCTGAAGGCTCCGATGAAATGAAAACCAGCGACCACCAGCCCTCGCGCGGAAACTCGACCAGCCCGACGCGGCGGAACGACGTACCCGACTGCGAAAACACCGTCTCGAAAATCTGCTTCATGCTTTTGTAAATGCCGCGCACCACTGGCATGCGGTCCAGCATCCGCTCGCCGGATTTCAGCAATGTGCGGCCCACAAGATTGGCGGCGAGAAATCCCAGCAGCGTCAGGCCGAGGAAGGCAATGGCGACGCCAAAGCCGGGGATGTGCCAGGGCAAATAGGCATCGGGCCAGAAGCGTGAAGGCACCAGCGGTTTGACCCACTGGTCGACAGTGTCGACAAACCACCAGGTGATGTAGAGCGTCACCGCCAGCGGCCCGGCGACGATCACGCCGGTAAAAAACCAGTTGCGCACGCGTGTCGCGCTGCCCGGCACGCGAACCGGCGGGCGATGACCGGCGGCGTGGTCACCGGGCAAAAAGTGTGGCGTTGTCGGCTGCATGCGTCCCGCGATTATCCTGTTGAGGGCCGGGCCAGACCACCCGACGCCGTCAATAGGTGGCGCAGTCGCGGCGCGAATGCAAGCGCGGCAACGCGGGTGTGGCTGCAAGCGCGGCAACGCGGCTTCCCGCCTGCCGTGCCTGCGCCTAAACTACGATCCGCGGCTCGCGCCCGATCAGCCTTGCCAGCTGGCGCAGGCGGCTTTGCAGTTTTTCGCTGCCGAGCGCGGCCAGATCCGGCGGCAGGGCCAGTGTCAGCTCGGTCTTGCCGCAGCGCATCGGCGCACGGGCCAGAATGTCGGGCATGGCGGCAGAAATTATGTAGGCCACGCGCATCGCCGCGCCCAGAATCCGCGCCCGGTCGAGCATGCGCGACGACACCAGAATGCCAATCTGCGGATGAATGTCGGTGTCGAGATTGACGTGCCGGTAGGAGGCGGCGTGGGCCAGAAAGGCGCGGTCCGGGTGATCGACGCCAATCAGCGCGGCATTGGCGATAATGCTGACCGACTGCTCGCCGCGGTAATCCGGATGGGCGCGCCAGGAAATATCCGAGAACAGGCAGGCGGCATGGCGCAGGCGGCGCTCGTCCGGCGTCTCGTCAAAATGCGTTGATTGCATGAACCGGTCGGTCCAGACGCAGAGGTCTTCCGCGTGGCGGGGAG
Organism: Hyphomicrobiales bacterium; assembly: GCA_031367295.1. Lineage (GTDB taxonomy): Bacteria > Pseudomonadota > Alphaproteobacteria > Rhizobiales > Beijerinckiaceae > JANLPP01. Next base: position 4,056 of record JANLPP010000125.1, read on the forward strand.
CGCGCGAGCGCAACAGGTTGAACTCGCGGGCGGCGCACAGCAACGGGTCGAGCTTTTGGTCGGCGGCGCTGAGCCGCTCGTAAATCAGGCCCTCGCGCACGCCCATGGCGGAAATAACGACCTCGCGCGGGCGGGCCTGGCGCATGATCTCCTCGATCACGGCAGCGCCATAGGCGAGCAAAGGACGCCGGGCGGCGGAGATCGAGTTGATCGAGGCCAGCGTGTCACTGTTGACGCGCTCGACCAGATGCGCAAACTCCACCACGTCGCGCGCCGGAATGACATAGCCATGCATGACCGGCAGCGGGTAGTTGCGCTGGCCCATGTGCAGCCGCGCCAGAGAGCGCCAGGTGCCGCCCACGGCGTAGAAGGTGCGGCCCTTCAGGTGATCGAGCGGCTTGGCCTTGGCCAGCGCCTCGCGCACAATCTTCAGCGCCTTTTTCGGCGACTTGCCTGACATGTCCATCAGCGTCAGGCCGCCGATTTTCAGCGACACGCCGCGCCCGACCCGGGTGTTTTTCACATCCACCAGTTCCAGTGAGCCGCCGCCAAGATCACCGACAATGCCATCGGGATTGTGGATGGAAGACACGACACCCTTGGCCGAAAGCTCGGCCTCGCGCTGGCCCGACAGCAATTCGATATCTGCGCCAATGGCGGCGCGGGCCTGTTCGAGAAAGGCCGCGCCGTTGGAAGCATCGCGCGCCGCCGCCGTCGCCAGCACGCTGATGTCGCTGATCCGCATGTTCTGGCACAGGATGCGGAAACGCTGGAGCGCGGTGAGCGCCGCGCCGACGCCTTCCTCATTCAGCCTGCCGGTGGTGGCGACGCCGCGCCCGAGCGCGCACAGCACCTTTTCATTGAATATTGGCGTCGGCGAGCGTGTCAGCCCCTCATAGGCGACAAGCCGGACGGAATTCGAGCCGATGTCAATAATCGCAATGGGCTGCGTGTCCGGCAGTCGGCCGGGCGACAGCTCATTTGCGTATGCTTTCGGACCGCCTGTAAAGGATGCGGGGGCTTGATTCTTTGAGGTGTTTTCCACGGCCGGACAGACTCGGATTGGTCATGAAATATTTGTGGGCGTTGAAAGGTTCCTCGCCCGGTGCTGCTTCTATGCGCGCGCTCGATCCGTCCGGCAAGACCCGGTAGCTCTGTTCGTTGTCGATAAGATTGGCGATCATGATCTGGTTGAGCACCTGGTCATGCACAGTCGGGTTCAGCATCGGCATGAGAATCTCCACCCGGCGGTCGAGATTGCGCTGCATCAGGTCGGCCGAGGAAATATAGACATACGCCTTGGCATGCGGCAGCCCGTGTCCGCCGCCAAAAGCATAGATCCGCGCATGTTCCAGAAAGCGCCCGACAATCGATTTTACCCGGATATTCTCGGAGAGGCCTTTGACGCCGGGGCGCAGGCAGCAGATGCCGCGGATAATCAGTTCAATCGAAACCCCCGCGTTGCTGGCGGCATAGAGCGCATCGATGATCACCGGATCGACCAGCGAATTGCATTTGCCCCAGATAGCGGCGGGCTTGCCGGCTTTGGCAAAGCCAATCTCCTCGTCAATATGCTTGAGCAGCTTGGCCTTCAGGGAGATCGGCGACACTGACATGCGCTCAAGCCCTTGCGGCTCGGCATAGCCGGTGATGTAGTTGAAGATGCGCGAAATATCCCGTCCTGCCGCCGGGTCAGCGGTGAAATAGGAAATGTCAGTGTAGATTTTCGCGGTCTGCGGATGATAGTTTCCGGTGCCGACGTGGCAGTAGGTGACAAGATTTCCCGCCTCGCGCCGCACCACCATTGACAGCTTGCCGTGGGTCTTCAGTTCGATGAAGCCGAACACCACCTGCACGCCGGCGCGCTCCAGATCGCGGGCCCAGCGGATATTCGCCTCTTCGTCAAAGCGCGCCTTCAGCTCCACCAGCGCGGTGACGGATTTACCAGCCTCGGCCGCCTCAACAAGGGCGCGCACGATCGGGCTGTCCGCGGATGTGCGGTAGAGCGTCTGCTTGATGGCGACCACATTGGGATCGCGCGCCGCCTGGGCCAGAAACTGCACCACCACGTCAAACGACTCGTAGGGATGATGCACCACAAGGTCTTTTTGCCGGATAGCGGCAAAGCAGTCGCCGCCATTGTCGCGCACGCGCTCGGGAAAGCGCGCGTTATAGGGTTTGAATTTGAGGTCGGGGCGGTCAAGCGAAACCAGCTGCGACAGCTCGTTCAGCGCCAGAATGCCCTCGTTGATGAAAATTTCGTCGGCCTCCGCCTCAAACTCATTGGCGACGAAGGCGCGGATCGCCTCGGGCATGCTGGCGGCCAGCTCCAGCCGGATGACAGTGCCCCGGCGGCGGCGCTTCAGCGCGGTTTCGAACACGCGCACGAGGTCCTCAGCCTCCTCCTCGATCTCGATGTCGGAATCGCGGATGATGCGGAACGCGCCTTGCCCCTGCACGGTGTAGCCGGGAAACAAGCGCGAGGTGTGCAGCACAATCAGGTGCTCAAGCATGACGAAGCGCGCAATGCCGGGACTCATGACCTCGGGCAGGCGCACGAAGCGGTCAACATTTATGGGCACGCGGATCAGCGCATTGCGCTTGCGTCCGTCGCCGGGCCGCATCAGCTCCAGCGCCAGAGTAAAACCAAGGTTGGGAATGAACGGGAAAGGATGCGCCGGATCAACCGCCAGCGGCGTCAGGATCGGAAAGACGTGCAGGAGGAAAAAATCCTCAAGCCAGTCGCGCTCGGGTTTTGCCAGCTCGCCCGGTTCCACGATGACGATGCCGGCCGTCTTCAGCTCGCCGCGCAGCCCGCTCCAGCGCTGCTGCTGGTCATGCGCCAGCTGGCCCACCCGGTTGCGGATGCGGATCAGCTGCTCGCCCGGTCCAAGGCCGTCATCCGACACCTGCAGGACGCCCGAGCGCAGCTGGCCGTGCAGGCCCGCCACGCGGACCATGAAAAACTCGTCGAGATTATTGGCGGAAATGGACAGAAAGCGCAGCTGCTCCAGCAGGGGATGATTGCGGTTTGAGGCTTCCAGCAGGACGCGGCGGTTGAATTCGAGCCAGGACAGTTCGCGGTTGATGAAGCGGCCGGGGATGGTGAGGAGGCTGGAGGCTGAGTCGTCGAGAGTGCCAAAGCTGGCCGGTTCGGCGGGCGGCGCACCTTCCGGCACGGAAACGTCCGGCGCGCCACTGGCAAACAAGCCATCGCCGGGGCCTGCCGCACTCTCGGCTTTTGCCGCTGCCATTGTCATTGAAATACCTTTTCCGGACTACAACGCCCCGCAATGCGCCCGCGCCTGTCTGATGCCAGGTGCTTTGGCATTGTCAGGCACATGTGTGACATTTTGAACAAGCCTGCCTGGATTTAATGGGGACTGGTGAGCGATCTGGTCTTATAGCAGGAATGTCAATTCCTCCGTCGATTTTGCTGGCCGGTAATTCGCTGTGCAGGCTTTGCTCCCATTGGCAGCGGCATCCATCGCCGCGCCCTGTGCAAAAAGTTTGTGAATATTGCACAATAGGTGTGGATGGCCTCAGTGCCACTGTACCGCCGCCCCTTCACTCTGCCTCGTCCGGCTCAAGCGCCAGAATCCCGGCGGCCATCGCCCGGGTGATCCGCTTGCCCTGGGCCAGCGCCTCACGGTCGAGCCGGTCAACCAGCGCCCTTGCCGCGCCCAGCGAACGCTCGACATGGCGGGCGAGCCAGGCGACGAGCGCAGGCTCAACCGCCAGCTGCCGGTCGGCGAAGAGCTTGACCAGCACGTCGCGCACCAGCGGCTCGTCGGGCGCGCCCAGCTCGGCCAGCGGCGCGAGGCGCAGCCGCGACAGCAGGTCGGGCGTTTTCAGGCCCCACGAGTCGGGGGCGGCACTGGCCGTCAGCAGCACGAAATGCCCGCGCTCATCGGCCAGATTGAGGAGGTGGAACAGCGCAGCCTCCTGAACTGGTGCCTGATTGGCATCCTCGATCACCAGCGCCGCAGACAGCGCGAGGGCGGACAGGTCCGGCAGCGCCAGCGCATTCGCCCGCACCATACGGGCATTGGCACGCTGCGCCCAGATGGCCGCAAGGTGGCTTTTGCCAGAGCCGGGTGGGCCGGTGATCAGCAGGCGGCGGCCAAGCCAGTGGGGCCAGCGCATGATGGTGGCATAGGCGGCGTTGTTGGAATGCGCCTGCAAAAAATCATCGGCCCGGTAGCTCGGCTCCAGTGGCAGTTCCAGGGTGAGCTGGCGCGGGCGCTGCGGCATCAGTCAGGCGTCAAAGGATGTTGAGGGGTCTGCATCGATGCCATGATACAACGGGCTGGCAAGATAGCGCCGCAAGCCAAACCGGGCCAGCACGCCAAGCGCCGCCGCCGCAGGCACCGCCAGCAACAGGCCGGTCAGGCCAAAAAGACTGCCAAAGGCAAATAGCGCCAGCATCATCCAGACCGGGTGCAGGCCAACCGACGCGCCAACCAGCCGGGGCGACAGCACATAGCCTTCCAGCACCTGGCCAACCGCAAAAACGCTGAGCACCAGCAGCGGCAGCGTCCAGCTCGGCCAGGCTTGGGCAATCGCGACGCAAAGAGACAGCACAAGTCCCGCCAAAGCGCCGACAAACGGGATAAAGGCGAGGATGCCGGTGACAAAACCGATCAGGAAGCCGAAATTCAGGCCGGTGATGGACAGCGAGACGCCATACCAGAGACCCAGAATGACACAGACAATCGACTGGCCCCGCACGAAGCCGGCCAGCGCCCGGTCGATGTCGCGGGCCAGCGCGCGGATTGTCTCGCGGTGTCGGCGCGGCAGCCACGAGTCGACGGCTGCGATCATCCGGTCCCAGTCGAGCAGGATATAAAACGCCACGATCGGCGTGACGATCAGCAGGGACACGACGCTGACCAGCGCCGCACTGCCGGAGATCAGCGAACGGATGAAACCTGCAAACCATTGCAGCGTCCCGCTGACCGCCTCGCCCAGCGAGCGGCGAATGTCCTCCGCCGATACAGTGCCCTGCAAGCCAAGATATTCTATGACGCTGCCAAAATACTTCTCGATGATTGAGCCGCCGCTGTCTGACGCCAGCGACTGCACCCGCTCCACATAGGTGGGAAACTTGTCGATGAAGCTGGCGAACTGATGGCCCAGCAGGGGCAGGAGCAGAATCAGCACCAGCGACAGGGCCAGAATGAACATGCCAAGGATGAGCAGCGCCGCGCCCAGACGGTTGAGGCCCATGCGCTGCAGATGATTGACCACAGGGTCGAGCAGGTAGCCAAGCACCAGGCCGGCGGCAAATGGCATGAGCACGCCTGACAGCTGGTACAGACACAGCAGCAGCGCCGCCAACCCGCCCAGCCAGAACAGCAGTTGTTTTTGCAATGTCATGGCGGCGGCCTCGCCGGATTGTGCGGGCCGCTGCCGCCGCCGCCCACGTGCCGGATCCAGATGGCGAAATAGGCGGCCCAGGAGGCAATAGTCAGCGCGCCGACAAAATACAGCAGCGCGTCAAGCCAGTCAGCGCTGGCAAAGCCAAAGGCCTTTGCGCCGAGCACGATGCCGGCAAGGCCAATCTGGGCGGTTGTGTTCAGTTTGGAAATCAGCAGCGGATGAATGGGCAAGGGCAGGTCAATCAGCCAGGACACGATGACGGCCGCGAAAATGATCAGGTCACGCGACACCACCAGAATCGAAATCCAGGCCGGCAACGTGCCATTGATGGACAGGGCGACATAAATCGACATCAGCAGGGCCTTGTCGGCCAAGGGATCAAGATAGGCACCAAGCTCCGTGCGCAGATTGAAGGTTTTGGCAAGATAGCCATCAACGCCGTCAGATATGCCGGCGACAACAAAAATAATGAAAGCCTCCAGCCAGCGCTGTGACGAAATCATCACCATGATCATCGGCACAAGCACAAGCCGCGCCAGTGTGATGAGATTCGGCAGGCTGGAAAACAGATTCTGGGAAATCATGAAACGCTTGTGCAAAAATGGGGCAGTTGGCCGGAACGCCCTCCATAGCATGCTGATAGCCAAATGCGAGAGCGCAAGCGCGCCGAGAGCAAGCGCGCCGAGCGTAGGCAGATTGCCGCCGCAAACTTGATTTGAGGCCGCCGTGCCGGTAACGGACTGGCAGGATAGTCCGAGAGTTTGCTGGCCGGGGCGCAAAGCGCCCACTACCAAGGAATTGTGATGCCCCGAACCGGCAAACCCGCGCAAGACGGCCTGACCTATGCACAGGCCGGCGTTGATATTGACGCGGGCAATTCCATGGTTGAGCGCATCAAGCCGCTGGTGCGCGCGACGCGGCGGCCCGGAGCGGATGCCGAGATTGGCGGTTTTGGCGGATTGTTTGATTTAAAGGCGGCAGGTTTTAAAGACCCCATACTGGTCGCGGCCAATGACGGCGTAGGCACCAAAGTAAAAATTGCGATCGAGACCGGCATTCACCACACGATCGGCATTGATCTTGTGGCCATGTGCGTCAATGATCTTGTGGTGCAGGGGGCTGAACCGCTGTTTTTTCTGGATTATTTTGCCACTGGCAAGCTTGATCCTGCGGCAGGGGCGGAAATAGTGCGCGGCATTGCGGCCGGCTGCCTTGAAGCGGGCTGCGCGCTGATTGGCGGGGAGACGGCGGAAATGCCGGGGCTTTACGCCCGTGGTGATTATGATCTGGCGGGTTTTGCCGTGGGCGCGGCCGAGCGCGGCACGCTGTTGCCGCGCGGCGACATGCAGCCGGGTGATGTGCTGCTCGGCCTTGCCTCCTCCGGCCTGCACTCGAACGGCTTTTCGCTGGTGCGGAAAATTGTCACGATTGCCGATCTGAGTTATGCGGATATGGCGCCCTTCGCCCCGGCCCAGACGCTTGGGCAGGCGCTGCTGGCGCCTACCCGCATCTATGTCAAAAGCCTGTTGCAGGTGTTGCGCGCCAACACCGGCATCAAGGTGCTGGCGCATATCACCGGCGGCGGCTTCCCCGATAACCTGCCGCGCGTGCTGCCCGATGGCATTGGCTTGCAGCTGGACCTTGACGCGATCAGCGTGCCGCCGGTGTTTGCCTGGCTGGCGCGGGCGGGCGGCGTGGCGCAAGGCGAGATGCTGCGCACCTTCAACTGCGGCATCGGCATGGCGGCTGTGGTCGCGCCTGCTGACGCTGGGCGCACGATTGCTGCGCTGCAGGCGGCGGGCGAGACTGTTGTGCGGTTTGGCGAGGCATTCGCGCATGGTACGGGGCCACGCGTCACCGCGCGCGGGGCGCTGGCGCTTTGAGCGGCACCGGCCTGCCGCGCAAGCGTGTGGCGGTGCTGATCTCCGGGCGCGGTTCCAACCTGCGCGCGCTGGCTGAAGCGGCGCGGACGCAGGACTTTCCCGCCGAAATTGCCCTGGTTTTGTCGAATCGTCCGGGTGCCGCCGGCATTGCCTACGCGCGAGAGGCGGGTATCCCCACCGCAGTCATAGACCATAAAATCCATGCCGGCCGCGAGGATTTCGAGCGCAGCTGCCAGGTGATGCTGGAGCTGCATCGCATTGACATCATTTGCCTTGCCGGTTTCATGCGGCTGCTGTCGCCGTGGTTCGCGGGCCAGTGGCAGGGCCGCATGATCAATATTCATCCGGCCCTGCTGCCTGCCTACAAGGGCCTCGACACGCATGCGCGGGCGCTGGCCGACGGCGCGGCGCAACATGGCTGCACGGTGCATTTTGTTGTGGCCGAGATGGATGCCGGGCCAATCATCCTGCAAGCGGCAGTTCCGGTGCTGCCCGGTGACACGCCGGACACGCTTGGCGCGCGCGTGCTGGCGCAGGAGCACCGCATCTATCCGCAGGCGCTGGCAATGGTGGCGCGGCAGCTCTGCCGCGGGGGCGCGGATTGACCTCCCGTCTCAGGTCTCCATGTGCGTGATTTGCCGCGTGTGTGACATATCCTCGTTTTGCCAGCGCTTCAGCAAATCGGCGCGGCGTTGCGGCATGCGCTGCGCCAGCACGTCAAGCGAGGCAATGCGGTCAGTGCGGAAGTGGCGGAAATCCTGACGCAATTCGCACCAGGCCATGATAACGCGCGCGTCCCTGAAATAGGCGAGGCCGAAGGGCCATAGCGTGCGCTGGCTGTGCTGGCCGCGCGCGTCGGCATAGCGCAGGGTGATTTTGCGCTCGTCGCGGATGGCGCGGCGCACCAGCGCCTCGTCAATGCCGGGGGCTTCGGGTTTGGCGTCGTAGCGCGGCGCAAACAGTCCGGTGTCAAAAATCTCGGCGCGCCGCGCTTTGGGCAGAACAGCGGCGATCTTGGCGGCAGCGTCCTGCGCGGCGCGCACCAGGCTGGCGTCGGCGTTGGTGCTGAGCCAGCGCAGGCCAAGCGCCACCGCCTCAATCTCCTCGGCCGTGAACATCATCGGCGGCAGGTCATAGCCTTCGCCCAGCGCGTAGCCGATGCCAGCCTCGCCGCGGATCGGCAGGCCGCTGGCGACCAGCGCGGCGACATCGCGGTAGATGGTGCGGATGGACACCTCAAGCTCGCCCGCCAGCGCCTG
>JANLPP010000138.1:0-8717 GCA_031367295.1 Hyphomicrobiales bacterium
TCGTCATGCGGCAGCCGCTCGGCCTCGAAGCGCGCGAACAGCGCCTCTTCTTCCGGCGTCAGAACCATGCCCTCGCAGGCGAGCGAGGCCCGCGCTTCGGCGAGGTTGAATCTGGCGGCGGCGAGTTCTTTGTCGTCAAGCAAACGCATTGCGGACATGTGACCTCCTGCCCTGATTTTGTAGCATGATTTTCGATGGTTTGCTACCGGCCAAGCACCTACTTGCCGATACAAAACCGCTCGAAAATCGCGCCCAGCACGTCTTCCACATCGATCCGCCCGACGATGCGCGCGAGGGCCATGGCGGCGCTGCGCAAATCCTCCGCCACCAGTTCCAGCGGCGTCGCGGCTGAGGCCACTGCCACTGGCGCCAGCGCCGCCACGGTATCGCGAATGCCGCGCATATGCCGCTCGCGGGACAGCAGCGCGCCCTCCGCCCCGGCAAGGCGGCGGCCGGCCTGCGCGGTGATGGCTTCCAGCAGGGCAGGGACACCGGCCCCGGTCGTGGCGCAAATGCTGAGGCTGGCCCGCGCGTCACTGCCACCAAGATCGGATTTTGTCGCCACGTCGATGCGCTGACCCGCGACGCCTGCGGGCGAGCCGGGATCGCCGCCCGCCTCAAACAGCCACAGCACCAGATCTGCCCGCGCCGCAGCCTTCAGGCCGCGCCGGATGCCTTCACCCTCGATTTCGTCCGCACTGGCGCGAATCCCCGCCGTGTCGGTCAGCACCACGGGTATGCCGCCAAGATCAAGCCGCACCTCGATCAGGTCGCGCGTTGTGCCTGCATGGGGCGAGACAATCGCCACGTCGCGCCGGGCGATGGCGTTGAGCAGCGAGGATTTGCCGACGTTGGGCGGCCCGGCAATGACGACATGAAAACCCTCGCGGATAATCTCGCCGCCAGCCCCGAGCCGCAGCTGCTCCTGCATGGAGGCGATCAACCCGCGTGCCAGCCCTGTCACCTGGTCAATGGCGGCCTGCGGCACGTCCTCCTCCTCCGAAAAATCGATCCAGGCCTCAATCAGGGCCTGCGCTTGCAGCACCTGGGCGCGCCACAGGTCCGCCTGCCTGCCGAGCGCGCCGTCCATCAGCCGCAGGGCCTGCTTGCGCTGCGCCTCGGTTTCGGCGGCCAGCAGGTCACCGAGACCCTCGACCCCGGTCAGGTCCATTTTGCCATTACGGAAGGCGCGCAAGGTGAACTCGCCCGGGTCCGCTGGCCGGCAGCCTGCCATCGCGCCCAGAATTGACAGTGCCCGGCCTGTCACCGCGCGGCTGCCATGCAGGTGAATTTCGGCGTAATCCTCGCCGGTGAAACTGCGCGGGCCGGGAAAGGCGAGCACAAGCGCGTGATCCAGCGGCTCGCCCGTGGCAGGATCGCGCAGCCGCGCCAGTGTCGCGAGCCGGGGCTGTGGTGTCGCCCGGCTCAAGGTCGCGAGGATTTTCAGGGCCAAAGGGCCGGAAATCCGCAAAACGGCGATGCCGGAGACGCCGCTGCCCGAGGCGATCGCAAATATTGTGTCCGGCATCCCGCGTACTCCGCTGCCGCCGCCTCGCATGAATTGACCGCCGCCGCAATCGCCGGACTCTGTAACTGGTTGGTCAAGGCTGTGGCAAAATCGCTGTGGCAGTCATTGTGCCGTAATGTTTGCATCGCTATAAGCACGTCAAAATCACCACGGAGCAAGCACCGCATGCATGGGGAGTTTGGTAATAACGGGTATCGGCCTTCGGACGCCGAGCCCTTCATGAGCGAAAAGCAGCGGGACTATTTTCGCCGCAAGCTCGTGTCGTGGAAAGAGGAAATCCTGAGCGAAAGCCGCGAGACGCTGTCCAACCTGCAAAACGAAAACGAGAATCACCCGGATATGGCCGACCGCGCCTCGTCCGAGACCGACCGCGCCATTGAGCTGCGCGCCCGGGACCGCCAGCGCAAGCTGATTTCAAAGATCGACTCGGCGCTGTCGCGGGTTGAGGATGGCAGTTACGGCTATTGCACGGAAACCGGCGACCCGATCAGCCTGAAGCGGCTTGATGCCCGGCCGATTGCCACTTTGTCGGTTGAAGCGCAGGAGCGTCACGAGCGCCGTGAGAAGGTTTATCGCGACACCTGAAACGCTGCTGCCGCATAGGCAATGAAAAAGCGCGCCAGCCCGGGGCGCGCTTTTTTTTAGGGCGCGTCGGCATTGCGCGCCTGCGCTATCCGGGCACCCGGTTTCAGCGACCGAGCAATTTCGCCATTTCCGCCTCAAGCGAATCAAACGGGTCACCGGCTGCCGCCTGGGCAGGCGGCGCGGGCTGTGAAGTGGGCTGTGGCGCGGGAACCGGCGCGGGCAGTGGCGCAGCCAGTGGCGGCGGGCGGGCAATAATGGCAGGTGGTGGCACCGGTTGTGGCGGTGCGGGCGGCTGCGGCGCAGGCTGCGGCGGAATTGCAAGCGGTGTGACAGGCGGGCGTGTCTGCATCGGCGGTGGTGCCTGGCGCGGTGCCATCTGCGGCGCGGCGGGCAGGGCTGGCGGGTTTCTGAGGGCTGCTTCTATGGCGCTTGGCAGGGCAACCCGGGCGGGCGGCGGGGGCGGGGCCTGCCTGGCAGGCGCGGGCGGGGGCAGACGCCGGTCCGCTGATTCGGGCGGCGCCAGCACAACAGGTGCAAAGGGCATTCTGGGGATCGGCGCAACAGCTTTGGCGACCGCTTCGGCATAGGCGTTGCGCGGTTCGGCGGGCAGGCCTGGCGCGTATTGCGGCGGCGAAGCAGGCGCGACAGGCGGCTGGGTTGCGGCGGCGGCAAGGCGCGGCGCGTCCGTCTGCCCCGCCATTGCGGTCTGCCCGTCTTTTTCGCGCAGCCCCAGGGCCGTCTGCGCCCGCATGATCGAGGCTTCGATAACAAGGTCGTTGGGACCGCCAATCATGATCAGATGTTCAATATTGTCGCGGCGGATCAGCACCAGCTGGCGGTGCCGGTCGAGATCAAACGCGTCAACAATGCCAAGTCTGGCTTGCCGCCCGCGGCCACCCGGCGCGCGCAGCCGCCGCGCAAACAGCAGTCGCACCAGCAACACCGTCACGATAATCGCGATTGCCAGCGCGGCAAACAAAACTGAAAACTGCAACAGCTTGTTGTCGCCCAAATAGGTGCTGAGAAATTGCATACTTTGAACGGTCCTGTGTCCAGACTTTATAGTCCCTTAGCATAAAGCGCGCAGCAAACAATTACGCGCGGGCATCAATTAGTGGATGCGGCTGGATTTTTGCGGCCTCCGGCCGGGCGCTGGCCGCCCGGTCAGCCGCGCAGGGGTGCCAGTATGTGGCGCGCAATCACGCCTTCCGCGTTAGCGGGAATGATCAAAGGAGCGATGCGGCTGCGTGCGGCGCTGATACGGGGTGCATGTCGGGCATTGGCGTCCCCAAGGGCTTTAACGCCAGGCCAGCTGAGGCCAGAACAAACGCGGGCGTGAACTTGATGCTGGAAAAGCCGGAGTTGAGCACCAGCAACCTGCCCGGCGCGCTCAACTGCGCCTCACTGCGTGCAACAGGCAGGAAAAAGCGCTGCGGTCAGCCATTCTGGCCCCGGTGCCGCAAATACGCGTCGGCGAGCACGCAGGCCATCATCGCCTCGCCGACCGGCACGGCGCGGATGCCGACGCAGGGATCGTGGCGGCCTTTGGTCAGAATGTCGTGGTCCGCCCCGTCGCGGCCAATGGTGCGGCGCGGCGACAGGATTGACGATGTCGGCTTGACCGCAAAGCGCGCCACAACCGGCTGGCCGGTTGAAATGCCGCCAAGAATGCCGCCCGCATGGTTTGACAGAAACAGCGGACGTCCGTCGTCGCCGATGCGCATCTCGTCGGCATTGTCCTCGCCGCTGTAGGCGGCGGCGGCAAAACCGTCGCCGATCTCGACGGCCTTGACGGCGTTGATGCTCATCAGCGCGGACGCCAGCTCGCTGTCGAGCTTGCCGTAGACGGGCGCGCCCCAGCCGGGCGGCACGCCCTGCGCCACCACTTCAATCACCGCGCCGCAGGATGACCCTGCCTTGCGCACGCCATCAAGATACCCCTCCCAAAACGCCGCCATGACGGGATCGGGGCAGAAAAACGGATTGGCGTCCACCGCCGCCCAGTCCCAGCGCGCCCGGTCAATTTTGTGCGGCCCCATCTGCACCAGCGCGCCGCGCACGCTGACGCCCGCAATGACCTTGCGCGCGACGGCACCCGCCGCAACGCGCGCGGCAGTCTCGCGTGCGGAGGAGCGTCCGCCGCCGCGGTAATCGCGCACCCCGTATTTGGCGTCATAGGCATAGTCCGCATGGCCGGGGCGGTAGAGGTCACGGATTTCGCCATAGTCTTTCGAGCGCTGGTCGACATTGTCGATCAGCAGCGCGATCGGCGTGCCGGTGGTCACCTGCCCGCCGGTCCGCTCATCCTCGAACACGCCAGACAGAATGCGCACCGCGTCAGGCTCGCGCCGCTGTGTGGTGAAGCGCGATGTGCCGGGTTTGCGCCGGTCGAGGAAGCCCTGAATGTCAGCCTCGCTCAACGCCAGGCGCGGCGGGCAGCCGTCCACCACGCAGCCCAGCGCCTTGCCATGACTTTCGCCAAAGGTGGTGACGCGGAAGAGATGGCCAAATGTGTTGTGCGACATGCGGGGGCCGTTGGAAAAAGCGCTGCTGGCCTTCTATGACTGCCGCGGCGGGGCGTCAATTCAGTCATGCGTGCGCGGCTGCGTGGCAAATTGCACGACAAGGCGGCAGAGTTCGGCCCGCGCCCAGTGCGGGCTGAAATTATGGTCCGCATCGTGCACCAGGGCAAATTCGGCCCCGGGCATCGCAGCCAGTTTTTGCGGCGAGCCGAATTGCAGGCTGATTTCGTCCAGCCCCGCATCCTGCGAACCGTAGATGAACAGCGCCTGCGTTTTGCGTCCAGCCAGCTGGCGCATGAGGCTGCGCGGCGAATGCGCGTCAGCGCTGGCCGCCCGGCGCGCGAAAACCGTCCGCAGCTTTTGCCGCACGCGGCTTGCCAGCGCGCGCGCGATGCCGCGCACATCCAGCTCGCCCCTGACGAGGCGCAGCAGGGTTCTGGGGTCAGCGGCCTTGCGGGCATAGGCGCGGCTGGAGCGGTAGACATTGCGCACCGCGTCCTCAACCCTCAGGCCCGCCGGCCAGTCAAAGCGGTTGAGGTTGACAGCAATGAAGGACGCCAGCCGCTTATCCGCCACGGCAGCATGAAACGCCAGATGCGCGCCGCTGCAAATCCCGGCAATGCCAAAGCGCTGGAAGCCCTGCGCCGCCAGCCAGTCCAGCGCCGTGGTCACATCGGCAACCGCGTCCAGCGCATAAACCGGTGGCGTGATCCGGCCAGCCAGCGCCCGGCTGTCACCAAGGCCGGCAGCGTCAATGCGCAATGAAGCCACGCCGCCGGCGGCCAGCGCGCGCGCCATCTCCACCGTGCCCCGGCCCCAGCCGATATGGTGATTTGCACCCGTGTTGGCGAGAATGAAAACGCCGGTGGCAACCACGCCGCGCGGCTGGCACAGCACAGCGGCAAGCGCATTGTCCGGGCCGAACTGCACGCGCCGCTCGGTGAAATCGCCGCCCGAAATTTCAGCTTGCGCCAGCGGCGGAAGCGGCGCGGCGCGCGCGCTGTCCGGCGGCCAGGTCTGCACCAGCCAGTCCGCAGCGCGCATCCAGTCGGCGACTGGCGTGCGCGAGAATATCCGGTCGATGACAAAACTCTCGTAGCCTTCGAAAGGCGCGCCCGTGGCGGCCGGCGAGCCTGTTTCATCCGGCGTTGCGGCGTTGCCGGGGGCAAGGACAAGGCACGGGCGCGGCACAAGCCGCATCAGCAGATCGTCGCGCCTGGCAAGGCCCGGCAGGGCCGCAAGAGTCTCGGCGGTATAGCGGTGACCGCCCAGCTCAAAGCCATTGGCCAGCGGCGGCCATGGCGCGGCATCATCCGGCGGCACGCCAACGACGCTGGCCAGCACCTGCATCTCGCGCGCATAGGCGCGGCCCGAGGCCGGCGCGCCAAGCAATACCAGGCCTGCGATTTCCGCGTCCTGCAGGCAGGTTTCTGCGGCAAGCAGGCCGCCAAGCCGCAGGCCCGCGAGCACGACACGCCGCGCGCCAAGCTCGCCGCGCGCAAAGGCGACGGCCTGCCGGATTGACCCGAGCCAGGCCGCGACTTGCGCCGGGTCGGTGTCACTGCCCAGAGAGTCGCCGCAGCCCGCATAGTCAAAGCGCAGCGCGCGAAAGCCCCGCGCGCAAAGCATCTCCGCCAGATCGTGCCAGCCGCGCTGCGTGCAGAGGTCTTCGTAGCCTTGCGCGCCGCACATCAGCACCAGCGTGTCGCCCGGCGCGTCATGCAGCCAGCCCGCAAGCCCGCCAAAGCTTACCGCCTGCATTGCATCGCTCCATAGCGGGAGCGGTCGCGCGCGTTCACCGCGCGGACATGGCCGTCCGGCAATGCGGCGCTGGCCTTGTCGCGCGGCTGCAGGACAATGCGCCGCGCCGCGCCGGGGGCCAGATGAAACCAGTTGTCCTCCGGCTCAAACGCCGCATCCTCAATGCAGACAGATTGCGCCAGCGCGTCGCAGCGCAGGTCGAGCACCCACGTGCCATTGCTGCGGGAGACAGCGGCATGGAGGCCGGCGTCGCGGCGCGCATGGCCCCGGCCTAACGGAAAATGAAAGGCCTGCGCGATCAGCGTGCCGTCCGCGCGGGCCAGAGTCGCGACTGTCGCATCATGCGACGGCGGGCCGAAGCGATAGGCATAGGTGGTGTCGAAGAACGCGCCCCAAAGCTCCGTTGCGGCCCATGACACGGACGAGCGCGGCGCAATCGTCACCGCACGCTCCGCCTGCATGACAATCGTCGCGCCATCCTGCAGGCAGTGCAGGCTCAGCCGCGCCTCAACGGCAAGCGCCGTCTCGTTGATGCAATGCACGTCAAGGCCGTTCAGCCCCTCGTCAACCAGCAGAACCTGCACCGGCGCGAAGGCGCGTTTGAGGCCATAGTACGCGGCCTTGGGCGCGCCGGAAAAATCCAGCACGCCCCAGCCCGCGCCCGGCCACAGATCGCGCAAAAACCAGACGAGTCCGCCGCGCGTGCGCGAGCCGGGCCGTCGCCATTCGGCAAACACCTCCTGCATCACCTCGGCGCTGGCAGCGCGTGACAGATCGAGATACAGCCGCGCGTCCTCGCCGCGCAGCGTGCCGGGATCAATGTCATACAGCGCTTGCAGATAGTGGTTGCGCACATCCTCGAAAAACCATTCAGCGCCCGCGTCAAAGGCAACGCGCGGCGCAAAATCGTGATGCTGGATTTCGGCTTTTTGCGGATGCAGCTCGACCGCGACGCGGTCGGGCACGTTGGCAAAACACAGGCATTCGGCGGCAAAGCGCACATTGGCAAGCCGCGCGTCGCAGAGCGGGCGTTTGTAGGCGCTGACGCCATAATAGTGGCTGACGCCGGCATTGGGCTGGAAGGGCAGGGCGCCACCAGACGGCGAGTTGGGCACATAGATCGCATCCGGGCGCAGCGCTGCGGCAAGGCGGGGCAGCAGGTCGTCAAAAATGGTGTTGGCCTGCGCACCGGCCGGCAGGCCAAGCATGGCGGCTTGCTGCTGTGTCTCCGTGCCGCCGCACAGCACGCCAAGCGCGGGCGAAAACTGGGTGCGGCGCAAAAACTGCGTCGCTTCGCGCGTCACGCTGGCTGTGAAGGCCGCATCGCCAGCGGGATAGTCAAAATTGGCGAAAGGAAAATCCTGCCAGACCAGCAGCCCCATTTCCGCGCAGAGCGCATAAAAATCATCGCTCTCATAAAACATGTTGCCGGTGATGCGCACCATGTTCATGCCGGCGTCCCGCATGCGCTCCAGCTGTGGCGCAAGTGCGGCGCGCGTGCCCGGCAGGCGCACAAGATCGGGCGGTGTCCAGTTGGCCCCCCGGCAGAAAACCGGCTCGCCGTTGACGATCAGGCCAAAGCCGTCGCCATCGGCATCGCGGTCCAGCGCAATCGTGCGGAACCCGGTGTTCGCCACAAAAATGCGCCAGCCGCCGCCGTCAAGGAACACCGGATAGAGCTTTGGTGCGCCATGGGTGTGCGGCCACCACAGCCCGGCCTCCGGCAGGCGCAGTTCGCACGTCCACGCGCCGTCAGCGCCTTGCACCAGCGCGGCATGCGCCTGCCCGCAGCTGATCTCATAGCCATGCAGGTCGTCCGTATGCGCCTTCACCACACGCACCCGCAGCACACCGTCCGTGCCCTCCACCGCTGTGCGGATGTCGAGATCATGCAGGTGGAATTCGTCCGCTTCGCACAGCGTAATCTCGCGCCACGGGCCGATGCAGTCAACCGGCGGGCACCACGCTGGCATATGGCCCAGCGCTGTGGTGCGCACCATGCGCAGGGAAGCAGGCACAATCAGTTTGGGACGCCAGCGCGCCCGCTTCTGCGGCGCGTCGAGCACAGGCTGGAGCGCGCGGAAGCAGATGTGCAGATCATTGTCGCCTTGCAGCGCGGCATTGACGCCATGCGTCTCGAACATCGACCGCGAAGCCAGCAGCAGCACGCCATTCAGGTAGACTTCGGCGATGGTGGCAAGCCCCTCAAAGCGCAGCAGCTTTGTCCCGTCGCCGGCAAACTGCGTGTGATACCAGTAGTCGGCGCCGTTCAGCGGCGCTGGATCGTCAAACGACCACAGCCCGTGCGCGCCAAGCGTTTC
>JANLPP010000149.1:0-14213 GCA_031367295.1 Hyphomicrobiales bacterium
GGAGCCGGTGAAACCGATCATGCCCTGCGTCGTCATGTCCAACACCATCCACGCTTACATGTCGCAGAGCGACAAGGGCGAGCTCGTCATCGGCGCGGGGACCGACGCTTATACATCTTACTCGCAGACCGGCGGGCTGCACATCAGCATGCACACGCTCGACGCCATCTGCGAGCTGTTCCCGATGGTGCGGCGTCTGCGCATGCTGCGCAACTGGGGCGGCATTGTTGACGTGACGCCGGACCGCTCGCCCATCGTCGGCGCGACGCCGGTGCCGGGGCTGTATGTCAACTGCGGCTGGGGCACCGGGGGATTCAAGGCGACCCCGGGTTCCGGGCATGTTTTCGCGCATCATGTGGCGAAGGGCGAGCCGCACCGGATCGGCGCGCCGTTCACGCTGCAACGGTTTCGCACTGGTAGACTGATTGACGAAGCGGCGGCCGCCGCTGTCGCGCATTAGGGGAGGGACAAAAAATTCTCCTCATCCCCTGCCCCTACTGCGGCGAGCGCCCGGAACTTGAGTTCCGCTATGGCGGGCAGGCGCATGTCGCGCGCGCCGCCGACGCGTCGCAGCTCAGCGACGAGCAATGGTCCGACTTCCTCTACATGCGCGATAATCCCAGGGGCCTGCACGCCGAGCGTTGGCGGCATGTCCACGGCTGCGGGCGGTTTTTCAATTGTGTGCGGGACACGGTGAGCGACAGGATTTTCGCGACGTATAAGGTGGGCGAGGCGCGGCCTGCGATTGATGGGGGAGCGTTATGAGCGGTCGCGCGCGCACCCTCTCCCTGTGGGAGAGGGTCGGCCCAAAGGGCCGGGGTGAGGGGTCCGGGACTCTCAGAATATGCGCCGCCCAACCCGCGCAAACCTCCCGGCATTGTAACCCCTCACCCCGCGCTTCGCGCGACCCTCTCCCCATGGGAGAGGGTTGGCCGCGCACGGGTGGCCTCGCATGACCCAGCCCTTCCGCGCCTCCGCCGGCGGACGCATCGACCGCGCAGCGACGCTCGGCTTCAGCTTCGATGGCCAGCGTTTGCTCGGCCACCCCGGCGATACGCTGGCTTCCGCGCTGCTCGCCAATGGCGTGCATCTCATGGGCCGCTCGTTCAAATACCACCGCGCGAGGGGCGTGCTCGCCGCAGGCTCCGAGGAGCCGAACGCGCTCGTCGATATCGACCGCGGCAATGGCCGCTCGGCGCCCAACCTGCGCGCCACCCAGGTTGAGTTGTTTGAAGGCCTGCAAGCCAAAAGCCAGAACCGCTGGCCCTCGCTGCGCTTTGACATCGGCGCGATCAATGGCCTCGCCTCGCCGCTGCTTGGCGCGGGTTTTTATTACAAGACTTTCATGGGGCCGTCCTTCATCCCCAGGGCGGCGCTGTGGACGAAACTGTTCGAGCCGGTCATCCGGCAAGCCGCCGGTCTCGGCCATGCGCCAAAGCTGCCAGACCCTGACCGCTACACCAACAGCTTTGCCCATTGCGAGGTGCTGGTAGTGGGCAGCGGCCCGGCGGGCCTAGCTGCGGCGCAATCGGCGGCGGCCAGCGGCGGGCGCGTTATACTGTGCGATGAGCAAAGCGAATTCGGCGGTTCGCTGCTCAGCGAAACGGAAGCCACGATTGAAGGCCTGCCGGCGCAGGACTGGGTGGCGCAAACGCTCAAAGACCTCGCCAGACACGAGCGGGTAACGCTGCTGCCGCGCACGCAAGCCTTCGGCTATTTCGCCCAGAATTACGTCGCGCTGGCGCAGCGCCTCACCGACCATCTGGCGTCGCCGGACCCCGATGCGCCGCGTGAAAAACTGTGGCAGGTGCGGGCAAAGCAGGTGGTGCTGGCCACCGGCGCGCATGAGCGCCCCCTCGTCTTCCCCGACAACGACCGGCCCGGCATCATGCTGGCGGGCGCGGCGCATACCTATCTGACGCGCTACGGCGTCATGCCCGGCAAGCGCGTCGTCATCGCTGGCGCGCATGACGAAATCTACCGCACGGCGCTGGCCTGTGAAGCGGCGGGCGTCGAAGTCGCGCTGATCGCCGACATGCGCCGCAGCCCCGAAGGCGATCTCTATGACCGCGCCCGCCTCGACGGCCTCGTCGTCTCGCCTGCGACGACAATTGCAGGCACGAGCGGCGCGCTTCGCATTGACAGCGCTACGACCGCGCGCGTCCGCCCCGACGGCAGCATTCTCAAAGGCGACCGCATCCGCTGCGACGCGCTGCTGATGTCCGGCGGGCTGACGCCCTCGGTCCACCTGTTCTCGCAGTCGCGCGGCAAACTCGGCTTTGACCCGGAGAGCCAGATGTATCTGCCCGCCGCCCCGGCGCAGGCGCAGCTTAGCGCCGGGGCCTGCGCGGGCGTGTTCGATCTGCGCCATGTGGTGGAGAGCGGCTACGCGGCGGGTGCCAGCGCGGCGCGCGCGGCGGGGCTGACAACGCCAGAGCCGCACCGCGCCGCAGTCACCGGCGCGGTGCAAATGCGCGGCGGTTTTGCCGGCGAGGTGGCGCATGGCGGCGACGCGGCGCGGGCAAAGGCTTTCGTCGATTTCCAGAATGACGTGACCGCCAAAGATATCCGCCTCGCGGCGCGCGAAGGCTTCAAATCCATCGAGCATATCAAGCGCTACACCACCAATGGCATGGCGACCGACCAGGGCAAAACCTCCAACATCAACGCGCTCGCCATCGCGGCGCAGGCGCTGGGCAAAACCATGCCGGAGGTTGGCCTCACCACCTTCCGCCAGCCCTATACGCCCGTCACCTTCGGCCTGTTCGCCGGCCACGCGCGCGGCGACCTGTTTGACCCGCTGCGCAAGACGCCGATGCACGAATGGGCAGCGGAAAACGGCGCGGTGTTTGAGGATGTCGGGCAATGGAAGCGCGCGCATTATTTCCCGCAGCGCGGCGAGGACATGCACGCCGCCGTCAAGCGCGAATGCCGCATCGTGCGCGCCCGCGCCGGCCTGTTTGACGCGACGACGCTGGGCAAGATCGAAGTTGTCGGACCCGATGCGGCGGAATTCATGAACCGCCTCTACACCAACGCCTGGACGAAGCTCGAGCCGGGCCGCTGCCGCTACGGCCTGATGCTGAACGAGGCCGGTTTTATCATGGACGACGGCGTTATCGGCCGCCTCGCGCCGGACCGTTTTCATGTCACTACAACCACCGGCGGCGCGGCCCGCGTGCTGCATCATATGGAAGACTATTTGCAAACCGAGTTCATGGATTTGCAAGTCTGGCTGACCTCGGTCACCGAGCAATGGGCCGTCATCGCGGTGCAGGGGCCGTGCGCGCGGGACATTATCGCGCCGCTGGTCGAAGGCATTGATGTGTCCGCCGCCGCCATGCCGCATATGTCCGTGCGCGAGGGCCGCATCTGCGGCGTGCCGGCGCGCCTGTTCCGCGTCAGTTTTTCCGGCGAGCTTGGCTATGAGGTCAATGTGCCATCGGACTATGGCCGCGCCGTGTGGGAGGCACTGTGGGCGCAAGGCGCGAAAGTTGAAGCCTGCGCCTATGGCACCGAAACCATGCATGTGCTGCGCGCCGAAAAAGGCTACATCATTGTCGGCCAGGAGACTGATGGCACGGTGATACCCGATGATGTCGGCCTTGGCTGGGCGGTAGCGAAGTCAAAACCGGACTTCGTCGGCAAACGCTCGCTGCTGATGCCGGACCTCGCCGCGCCGGGCCGCAAGCAGCTGGTCGGCCTGCTGACCACTGACCCCAAAACCGTGCTGGAGGAAGGCGCGCAGATCGTTGCCGCAGCAAACCCGCCCAAAGGCACGCCGGCGCTGGGCCATGTCACCTCCGCCTACTGGAGCGAGGCGGCGCAGCGTTCCATCGCGCTGGCGCTGGTGGCGGGCGGGCGCGCCCGCATGGGCGAGACGCTGCACGTGCCAATGCCCGACGGGGCGGTGGAGGTGAAGCTGGCGGAGCCGGTGTTTTATGACAAGGACGGAGGGCGGATCAATGGCTGAGCAGTCCTTGGACCGCCGGCCTCCGGCCGGCTTTGAGGCGCAGCAAGTCGGCCAGAGGCCGGCGGTCCAGCGCCGCCACGTCTTTGGTGCAGCCGCCTTGCCAACCCACCCCCGCGCCACGCTCACATTCGCCCCGCCCATGCAGCGCTGGATTTTTCGCGGCGGGGCCGAAGCCGCGCGGCAGTGCGGCGCGGCCTTCGGGCTGGACCTGCCGCAAACCGCCTGCCACGCCAGCAACAGCCAAGGCAGGGCCGCCCTGTGGCTGGGGCCGGACGAGTGGCTGCTGTTGTGCAGCCCGGACATCAAGTTCGGCGGCAGCGAGGTCACGCCCGCCCATTCGCTGGTTGACGTTTCGCACCGCCAGCTGGGCATCGAGACAAGCGGGCCAGCCGCCGCCACACTTCTCAACACCCATGTCGGCCTCGATCTTGACTCGCCTTTCGGCCCCGCGCCCGACGCCCAAAATACCTGCACCCGCACCCTCTTCGCCAAAGCCGAAATCGTGCTGTGGCGGAAAGCTCAAGGCGAGTATCACATGGAAGTGTCGCGTTCGTTTGCCGGCTATGTTGTGGGCCTGCTGGCAGAGGCGGCGAGGGACTGCCTTCCAATTCAATAAAGACATTGGTGCCGGTTAGAGGATTTGAACCCCTGACCTACTGATTACAAATTGAAAACTTTCGATTCTCCATGCTGTCCGCCTTTCCGCTCGAGTTCAAGCTTTCGTCTAAAAGACCATTCATATCAACGGCTTTTCGCATAGCCTCGCACCATGGCGAACGCAGACTCATGAACTTCCCATTTTGCTAAAACCGTTTTAAAACCGTTTGAGAAATTCGCCATGGCCGACATTCGAACTCTTCTTGCCGATAAGTCAGTTGCTCAACTCGCCGCGCCCGAGACCGGCTGGTATCTGGCGCGCGACACCGAGCTAACGGCTTAAAATTTGTTAAATTCAGAGCAGCAGAAAGGCGCACCTCGCTCGCAAAATCTCATGTCAGAGTCGGCTGCAATCATCTTGTGCCGCCTTGTCGGCGAAGCGGTCGCCGATCCAATTGATCGTCGCGGTCGCCGTTCGCTTGGCAATTGTAACATGGTCGCCGCCGACGATCTCGACGAAACGCAGCGGCTGCCCGGCCCTGCACATCTGCTTGGCGAAGCGGCGCGTCACCTTGGGCGCGACAAGGACGTCATCCGACCCCTGCGCGATCAGCAGCGGCACGCCAAGCTTGCGCGGCGCGACGGAGTTCACGCGCATCAGTTCGGCCCAGCGTGGCGATGCGTTGAGATCCACCCCGCGCAATTGGCGGGTCAGCCGCACCATCCCGATTTTGGTGCGCAGCTTGAAGCCGTCGAGCGTGACACAGTTCTTCGCCAACCGGCCGATCAGGTCCTGCCCGACCGGCCCAGTGATCTCGGACAGAGGCACGCCGTAAACTGCCGACCATGACGCCCCGGCATAAGCGGTCATCAGCGCACGCACCGCAGCATTGCTGCTCCCGGTCAGGTTTGCCGAAAGATCAACCGGCGGCGCGGCTGCGGCGGCAGCCACCAGTTGAAGTTCGGGCGCGTAGGTCGCGGCAAGCTGCGCGGTCCACAGTGCTGCGTGACCACCCTGCGACTCGCCCCAGACAGCGAAACGGTTGCCAGCCGACGCCTGCGGCACCGCGCGCGCCGCACGGACGGCATCAATGATCGAATGTGCCGCGCTCGGGCCAACAAGATACGGATGTGGTCCCGGCCCACCGAGACCCTGATAGTCGGTCGCGGCGACGATATAGCCGTGCTTGAGGAGCTGGCTCAACCCTGCGATGCTGCCAAACAGCCAGCTATTGGTTGACGGCGCGCAAGCATCGGCAATCCCGCTCGTGCCATGCGCCCACGCGACAATGTCACGCCCACCCGCAGGTGCCTGCCCTGCCGGAACGATGACCACGCCGGTAACATCGACCGCTGCGCCGTCGCCGTCGGTTGAGTGGTAGACGATGCGGTAGGCGGACGCGCCATCGGGGGCACCGTCAAACGCCACAGCTGTGACGAGGATTGGTGCCGTGACCGGCTGCGCGGCGACGGGGGCGGTGAAGACAGCGGCGGCAAGCGCGAGGCGTAATTTCATTCTCGTGGTTTACCACGGCATGGCACCCATTGGAAATTCCGCAAAATGCGACGCGGACTCAGTGTGAAGCAGCAGCATATCGACGCCCCAATGCTGGAGTGATGTCGGCGGCTTCGTAGATTTCCCTGCGGTGCCGGAACTTGCAGCATTCGATCCGTCGGACCGCAAATTCGCAGCGCTTGCGAAGAAAACTGGAACCGCAGTAACAAATGCAACTGACAGCGATTGGGCCGGCAGTCGCGCAGCGCTGGAGGCAAACGGCAGTGCCGTCAATTTCCTTTGCGGTCGTGACAAGTTGAAATGGCATACTTGACAATCACTGACCGGCTTTTCGCCCGCCGCGCTTCTCCCTCAAAACCAGCACAATATTGCGCACATAAATCCCCATCCCCAGCCCCTGCCCGATGATGAATACCGGGTCTTTGCGGTAGAGGGCGTAGACCAGCAGCAGGCCGCCGCCGAGAATCGAGAACCACCAGAAGGCCATGGGCACCACGCTTTTACCGGCGCGCTCGCTGGCGATCCACTGCACCACGAAGCGGGCGGTGAACAGCAGCTGGGCGATGATGCCGACCCAGGCCCACCAGTCGAGCTTCAGCACGAAAACATCATAAAAATAGCCGTTAACGGCGTGCCAGAGGTCGATCATCATGGCTCAAACCTCGCTTGCATCGGGCACGCGCCTGCGGCGGCGGATCAGCCAGCGCACGCCAGCAAGGTCCGCCATGCCCACCCAGAGGCGGTCAAAAAAACCATAGTTCGACACGCCGGAGTGGCGCGGACGGTCAATGACATCGGCATGGGCGATCTCAAAGCCCTCGCGCTTGACCAGCGCCGGCATGAAGCGGTGCAGGGCGTCAAAATACGGCAACGCCAGGTACACGTCGCGTGGAAAACACTTGAGGCCGCAGCCGGTGTCGCGCGTGCCGTCTTTGAGGATCGCGCCGCGGATCGTGTTGGCGGCGCGCGACTGGAATTTTTTGAACCCGGTGTCCTTGCGCCCGATGCGCTGGCCCTGCACCATGCCGCAGCGCGGGCCAGCCGCGCGCAGTTTGGCCACCAGCGCGGGAATGAAGGCCGGGTTGTTCTGGCCGTCGCCGTCAAGCGTGACGATGATTGGCGCGCGCGCCGCCCGCACGCCGCTGCGCACGGCGGCGGACTGGCCGCAGGACTGCGCGAGCGCGAGCTGGCGCAGCCAGGGGCGGGTTGCGGCCAGCTTTTGCAGCTCGGTGCCGGTGGCGTCACTGGAGCCGTCGTTGACGAATATGGCTTCAAACGCGCCAAACGTGGCGAGGGCGGCGCCAATTTCCTCAACCAGCGGGCCGACGTTGCCCGCCTCGTTGCGCACCGGCACGATGACGGAGAGTGTGGGAGTCGATGTCATGGGGCGTCTCTATCATTGACAAACACGGCGATGTCCATCGCCTTGCCGCCGTTGGTGTTGACGCCGGTGACCCGCCCGGCGGCGCGCTTGTGGACATCGGCCTCCAGCGCCCTGTCAAAGCTTTCGGCCTCGCGGCTCTCGACGAAGACGGCGCGGCAGCGTCCCGCCTTGAGAAAACGCGCCGCGCCCGCGCCATCGGTCATGACCAGATCGCTGCGGGTGAGGAACACGAGGCTGGGCTCGCGGAAACCGGCGGTGGCGACCTCAAAGCCGCCGCCGCAGGCGTTGCTGCCAAGCCCTGCAATGCGCAACGCCTCGGCGAGGCGCGGCGACAGGGACAGCGGATCAAAGGCGCGGGTGGACAGCGCGCCGAGGTATAGCAGCGCGGTGACCAGCAGCGCGGCGGCGCATGCGGTAAGTGCCGCCAGCTGCGGCATGCCGGACAAAGCCTCGCGCCGGGCGCGCAGGCCCAGCGTAAAAGCCAGCCCGGCAAAGCCGGCGAAAGCGGCGGCAGGCGCGATGGCGCCCTGCCAGGCCCACAGGGCCGCGCCCGCCAGCGCCGCAAGCGCGCCGACGCCCGCAAGCAGGAACAGGGTGAGCCGCGCCCACAGGGCTTGCAGGGCCAGCGCCTGCCGCTCGATGGCGAGCGCAATCAGGATGGCGATGGCGGGGTAAAGCGGCAGCACGTAATGCGGCAGTTTGGTCGGCACCGCCTCAAACAGGAGCCATGCCGGAATGAGCCAGGCCAGCAGAAACGCCACGCCCGGCTCGCGCCGCATCGCCCAGGCGAAAGGCGCGGCCAGCGCGGCAATCGGGGCCATGGGCCAGGCGGTGAGCCAGAAAATCGCCAGGTAAAGGCCAGGCGGCGCGCCATGCGCCTCCTTGCCCGCCGCCACCTTGCCAAGCATGTCGCTGCCGACCGAGGTTGAAAAAAAGGCTCCTCCGGTTTTGAGATAGATGAGGATGAACCATGGTGCGATCAGCGCGAGGCACAGCGACACCCCCGCCAGCGGTGACAGCGCCCGCAGCCAGCCGGTGCGGCGCTGCCACGCGCTGAGCGCGGCAGCGGCGAAGGCGGGGATCATCGGCGTGACCGGGCCCTTGACCAGAATGCCCGCCGCCATCGCGGTCCAGAACAGCACGCGCTGCGCCAGCGTGACCGGCAGCGCCAGCCAGGCGCGTGCCAGCACGCCCATGGTTGCAATGACAGTGGCGGCGACAACCGCATCCGTCTTGGCAAGGCGCGCCTCGACACCGAGCAGAATCGTCGCGCCAAACAGCAGCGCGGCAATAAAGGCGTGCGGGCGGTTGACGAAAGCGAGCGCGGTCCAGAAGGTGGCCAGCACGCTGAGGACCGCCCCGGCCAGCGAGGGCAGCCGGTAGAGCCAGATTGTGCGGCGCGCGTCCGGCACGCCGAGGGCCTCTGCGGCGCTGACCACGCCCGCCTGCATCCAGTATATGCCTACCGGCTTCTTGTGCCGCGCCTCGCCCTGAAAGCGGATGTCAACATAATCGCCGCTCTCGATCATCTGCTTTGAGGCCTGGGCAAAGCGCGGCTCGTCCCGGTCCATCGGCGGCATTGTGAAAAAGCCGGGGAGAAAGAACAGGAACGCGATGAGCGTGAGGCTGGCGAGGGCGCGGGGGGTGGTAGCGGTGGCGGCGTCAAGGAGTTGCGCTGCGCGCACGTGCGGACTGGCGTCAGACATGGCGAATTACACAGGCAGGAATTCGCAATCTCGCCGTCCTGGCCGGGCTTGTCCCTATACGCGCTAACTTAGGGAGGAATCTCTCCGTCTTGGCCGTGCTTGTCACGGCCATCCACGCCATCGGGCCGCTACAATGGCCCAGAATTGCCGGAACGGCGCGGCGTGGATGGCCGGAACAAGTCCGGCCAAGACGGAGAGACTGCGATTTGAGGCTTAAGTTAGCGCCTATGGGGCTTGTCCCGGCCATCCATGCCGCCCCGCTGCGGATTGTTTGGGGCGATGCGCCAGCCCAGCCGCGTGGTTGGCCGGGACAAGCCCGGCCAAGACGACCACTGCTCCTGTTCATATAAGTTGGCGACTCCGGCAGGATTCGAACCTGCGACCTGCCGCTTAGAAGGCGGCTGCTCTTTCCAACTGAGCTACGGAGCCGGATGGGGCAATGCCCGTCGCGGGGCCGGTGTGCCAGGACAGCCGTCAATGCGTCCACTGGCCATTGCGGCTGAACTTGAAATTATCCGAATAAGTCTGGCTGGTCCGCACCATCGCTTTGGGCTGCTCCACCCGGCAGGCGATGCCGTGCTTTTGCGCATAGGCGAGCGCCTCCTCCGCCGTGTCAAAGCGCAGGTGGATCTGGCTGCGCATGTCGGACGAACTGGTCCAGCCCATCACCGGCTCGATCTCGCGCGGTTTTTCCGGATCATATTCGAGCAGCCAGAGTTTGGTTTTGCCCGCGCCCGACTGCATCGCGCTGCGGGCGGGTTTGTAAATGCGCGCCGCCATGAATTGCCCTTGCATGTCCGCTGACTGGCCGAAGCTGGAAAAGACCGCCGTGGTCGGGGTAGCTGGATTCGAACCAACGACCTGAAGTACCCAAAACTTCCGCGCTACCAGACTGCGCTATACCCCGGCTGAGGCGATGCCGTTCCACGACGAGCGGCAGGTAACACGGGCGGCGGGCGGCGGCAAGTTTTGTCTGGCGCCTGCATCTTGCATTACACAGGCACCGCTCTTGCCGGAGCAGGGCGCGCGGCGATGTGCCCGGCCAGACAAGCGGGCGCGGGGCGCTCAGCGCAACGCCGCAGCCAGCAGCCAAGCTCCGCTGGCAACAAATCCGGCGCCCGCGAGGCGCGGGATCACGCGGGCGGCCGGAACGAGTTTTTCAACCAGGACGAAGATCGAGATGGCGGCGATCCACAGCACATTCATCACGCCGCTGACGAATAACAGCGACATCAGGGCCCAGCAGCAGCCAACGCAATATAGGCCATGTCGCGCGCCAAGCGCCAGCGAGCCTCCCGCGCTGCGCCGGAATCCGCCATGGCGCTGGATGAAAAGCAATGGCGTCTGGCATTGCCGCAGACAAGCATGCTTCAGCGGCGACCATTGGTAAATTCCGGCCGCGATCAACACCACGCCGCCGAACACTTGACTCGTCTGCTCCATCATCGGCGTCAGCAGCGCCGCGCGTTCGAGGCCCCATTGCGCCATTGCCGCCGCAAGCGCGAATATGGTCCAGGCCAGCAGATACCCGCCGAGGAACCAGCCAGCGCCGGCAAACGGCGTTCCCTGCGCCGTCGCCTGCCGGCCAACGCGGGCATAGAGCAGCACCATTGGCGCGGCAGACGGCGTCATCATGCCAGCCATCATCACAACCCACATGAAAAACACAAAAGCAAACCCGGCAAGGCCCCATGGCGCGGAATCCGCCGCCATCGAGCCCATGCCGGACATATCCATATCTGGCATCGACATCGCGGGATCCGAGGCCATGCCATGCGCAAGCCAGAGCATATAGGCCCAAGCGAGCGTCGTGAGCATTGCAAGGGCCGCACCCGTAATCCAGCGGTCGCGGCGCAGCAGCACTTCTAGCGGTTCGCCGTTCATCGGCTTTCAGCGCATGACGCCGCTTTGACTGAGATTAAGGTGGCAAAACTGGCCGTAGGAATCGGCAAGCTCATAAGCAATCGGACTTGAGGTTTTCGACCAGCCGCGGCCAATTTCCGCCAGCGCATATTCAAACCCGCCGATCATGTCGATGCGCACCCGGTGTTCTTTACCTGTCACAGGATTCAGGATCGGCTCGCCACGCGTTTCAATGACCCCGGGCACAACAAGGCGCGCCCGGCGGCCGTCGATATCGACATCGAAATCGATCCTGCTGAATATCGGCTCATGCACCTTTTCGAGCGTCGAGGCGAAGACGTTGAAAACTGTGGCACCGGGCTCGGTGTCCTGCCCGCTGAGGATGCGCAGCAGCGCCTCACGCTGCGCCGCGTCCGCCCGCTCATCAATAATGACGGCGGCTTCGCCCCTGCCCTCGTGGATCGCGCCGGGCCATTTGAAAATGCCTGCGGCTTTCAGTCCGTCGAGCCGCGTGGTTCCGTGATGGCCGGTGTCGATCTGGATACCGACGACCGCACGGCACGTCCCGTCAGTGGGCAACCCGTTGAACTGGCAAGGACAGCCATAGGAACAATTGCAATTCGCGAATTCACGCGCTTTGATAGTCCAGTTGACTCCGGTCATCTATGCCTCCTGCCGCGATGCGCCTCACATGGTTCACAATTCCAGAAGCGGCAGAATACTTCCAACAGCAGCTGGAGTCTATTACTACTTTAATGTTGTTACCGGGCAAACATGGTGTGGCGCACGCTGTCGCCCGTTTTTATGGCCAGGCGGGCGGCAGTGCCGGCATTCAGCTCAAGCACCGCGATGACGGGACCATTAGAAGGAACCGTTGTCTCCGACATCGGCTCGGTGTTTTCCGCTATATTCACTATCTTGCCATTGCCCGCGATAAACACCATGTCGAGCGGGATGATGGTGTTGCGCATCCACATCATGACCGGCTCCTCATGCTGGAAATCGAACAGCATCCCCCGGTCCGGCGGCATGAACCGGCGGAACATCAGGCCCTTGGCGCGGTCGGCGTCAGTGCGCATCACCTCGACAGAAAAAACCTGCGACCCGGCGGCAGTAAGAATTTCGAGGCGCTCGGGTTCAACAGCGCGGGCGGGTATCGGTGGCAAGAGACTCGCGATCACCAGCAGCATCACGGCCACGAAAAATTGCGCCACCCTGGCGCGGAAAGTCGAGGCCGAAGCGATCGGCGAACATGACCGGGGTGAGGCGCAACACCGCTGGAAACCTTGCGTGGCCGGACGCAGAAACCCTGGGAGATACAAACCCCTCACCCCGCGCTTTGTGCAACCCGCTCCCAGCGGAAGGGGCTGCCGCTCATCCAGCCAATCCAGACACAAAAACAATGGCGTCAATGCGACGAGGGTATCCGCGAGCCGTCGAGCGGGCGAACTTCTGCCGCCATCAGGCCCTTTGGACCATCACCAAAGCGCACCAGCACTGTGTCACCCGGCTTCAGCTCGGTGATGCCATAGCGGCGCAGCGTTTCCATATGGATGAACACATCGTCGGTGCCGTCACCCCGCGTGACAAAGCCGAAGCCGCGCAGCCGGTTGAACCATTTGACGATGGCAATCTCGAAGCCGCCGGTTGGCGTCACCTGCACATGGGTGCGCGGCAAGGGCGTCTGGGCCGGATGCACAGCGGTCGATTCGTCCATCGATTTTACCCGGAACACCTGCAGGCCCTTGGCGCGCGCGACCGCATCGCAGACGACGCGCGCCCCTTCCAGCGCAGTGTTAAAACCGTCGCGGCGCAGCACCGTCACATGCAGCAACACATCCGCGCCGCCATTGTCAGGAATGATGAAGCCATAGCCCTTGGCAACGTCAAACCATTTGATCCTGCCAGCGAGTTCCACCACCTCAACCGGCGCGCCGCCACTGGCCTCAACACCTGTATCGGGCGCAGGCGCGCCACTGCTTCCAAGTTCTTTCGTGCCCACTTTTACTGGCCTCCCCAACCCCACCGCGATACATAACGCAAAAGTTTGCCGCTCTCCGCGCGCGCACCGCTCCAACGCAATTGATTCTGTCATGCTGTTGATTCTGTCCGTCAGGATAGCATCGCCGCGCGCAGAACAAAGCTGCTTTTTTGCGATTGTGCGGATGGGTGTGGATAGTTTCACACTGGCGGTGCTAATTGGCCACATGCGCCAGCGCGTCACCAATATCGCCGCGCAGCACGAAATCCGCCTGCGAATCAAGCGGCGTGGCATCGCGGTTGAGAATCACCAGCGTGGCACCATTGCCGCGCGCGATCAGCGGAAACTGCGCGGCCGGATGCACCACCAGCGACGAGCCGATGGCGAGAAAGACATCGCAGCCGAGGCAGGCTGACAGCGCCCGGCGCATCGGTTCCCGCGGCATGGCCTGGCCAAAGGAAATCGTGGCGGATTTGACGAGGCCGCCGCAGGCGCAGGCGGGCAACGCGCCGTCTTGCGCAAAAGCCGCGCGAATCGGTGCAAGCTCATGGTGTGCACCGCAGCTCAGGCAGCTGGCATAGGTTCCGTTGCCATGCAGCTCGATGACATCGTGCGCGCCAAGGCCGCCGGCCTGATGCAGCCCGTCAATATTCTGGGTGATGACCGCGTGCAGTCGGCCCTGCGCGGCAAGGCGGGCCAGCGCCCGGTGGCCGCGCCCCGGCTGCGCGCCCGCCCACATGCCATCGACCAGAAATTTGCGCCGCCATGCCTCGCGGCGATTGTCCTCGCTGGCGAGGAAAGCCGGAAAATCAATTGGCGGCAGCTGCATCCACGGGCTGCCCGGCGAGCGGAAATCCGGCACGCCGCATTCGGTTGAAATGCCGGCCCCGGTAAAAGCGGTCAGCCGCGCCGCGCCTGCGATGAGCGACAAAAAATTCTCAAGGCTGCCTGTCCTGTCCGCCACGCCCCGTTCCTCCGGTTTTGCCTCTGGCGCGCCGCGCTGCCATAAGGCGCGGCAGATCGGCGCGCCGATGCATGGAGTGTGTCATGAGCCAATTCAGTCTGACAACTCTCTGTCTTGCCGCAGTGGCGGGCGCGGCGGGCCTGGCCGGTTTTCCGCTGGTGTGGAGCGTGGTCAATTGCGCCATTGCCGCGACGCTTGCGGGCATGCTGATCGCGCGGCAGAAATTTTC
>JANLPP010000153.1:0-29430 GCA_031367295.1 Hyphomicrobiales bacterium
GGTGCGGCCCAACCCTGCGCGATCTGGCCTGTCATGCTGAAATACCGGGTAATTCCCTGCCTTGACGTGAAAGACGGACGGGTCGTCAAGGGGGTCAATTTTGTCGGCCTGCGCGACGCGGGCGACCCGGTGCAATGCGCCATCGCCTATGATGCGGCGGGCGCGGATGAGCTGTGCTTTCTAGACATAACGGCAACGCACGAGGACCGCGGCACCCTGATGGACATTGTCAGCCGCACGGCGGCGGCCTGTTTCATGCCGCTGACGGTGGGCGGCGGCGTGCGTGTGGTGGAGGATATACGCGCGCTGCTGCTGGCGGGGGCGGACAAGGTGTCGATCAATTCGGCCGCCGTGGCCAACCGGGGGTTTGTCAGGGAGGCTGCGGAAAAGTTTGGCAGCCAGTGCATTGTGGTGGCGATTGACGCCAAGCAGGTGACACCGGGCGTCTGGGAGATTTTTACCCATGGCGGCAGAAAAGCCACCGGAATCAATGCGGTGGACTTTGCCCGCGAGGTCGTGGCGCTGGGCGCGGGGGAAATCCTGCTGACCTCGATGGACCGCGACGGCACGAAATCCGGCTTTGACCTTGCGCTGACGCGGGCGGTTGCCGACGCCGTGCCGGTGCCGGTCATCGCCTCGGGCGGGGTGGGCACGCTGGACCACCTGACAGCCGGCATCCGCGAGGGCCACGCAACGGCGGTGCTGGCCGCCTCAATCTTCCATTTCGGCACGTTTTCGGTGCGCGAGGCCAAGGCGCATATGGCACAGGCCGGGCTGGCAATGCGGCTGGACGGATAGCGCGCCCATTTGGCACGGCGGGCTTTCAGAGATTGCGCGTTGACACCTCCCCCCCCCAATTATATTTTCGATCCACAGCATTCAGACTGTGATTTGCGGGGAAACACATGCGTTTATTTTTTCTGGCGGCTGTGGCCGCAGGCGCTCTGGTTACGGGCGCTGCGGCGGCAGACAAGGGCACGCGATTCTGGAACCTGACATCGGCGACTGTCGCCAAGCTCTACGTGTCGCCGGCCGGTGCCAACGCCTATGGCCCCAACCAGTGCGCCAATGACAATGACGGCACGGTTGACCATGACGAGCGGCTGAAGGTCAACGTTCCGGCTGGCAAGTCAGATGTGAAGGTGGCATTTGAGGACGGCAAGGTCTGCATTGTGCGCGGTGTCGATATTGTCGCGGGCAAGGTGTTTTCCATCGAGGACAAGGACCTCACATCGTGCAACAAATAGTCCGGGCCGGATTGTTTCCTGCCCTGTCCGTTGCCGCCTGCGTGATGCTGGCGGGACTATCAGGCACGGCCGCGCTGGCCGGACCGGCCAAGGCAAAGCCGCCTGCGGACGAATTTGCCATTCCTGACCCTCTGAATGCGCGCGACGATGTCGATACGGACAGCGTCTTTGGCTTTACGGATGGCTCAGACACGAATGAGGAAGGCGAATTACAAATTGACTCTATTGTCGTGCTGCGCTCCGGAAAGCGCGCCGTCACTCTTCAGGACGGGACTTCTGGCGGCAAGGGACGCTTCACGGTCACCGGAGTGAAAGCCGATGCACAGTATGGCGTCACCGACAATTTTGAAGTTGTTTTGGGTGTGTATGGTGATTTGCGCAACGTCCGCAATGTGCCTGACCTCGCCGACAAGTCTAATTTTGTTTTTGATGGCGCGTCTGTCGAAATGACTTACCGACTGCTGGCGCGCACGCCCGAAAACCCAGTTGGCATTTCCGTCGCAGTGGAACCCCGCTGGGCGCGTGTGGCAGAACAGGAAGGTTCAAGCCAGCAGTCGGTTTCAGTAGAAACAAAGCTGGCACTGGACGCCCGCGTTATTCCGGGACTGCTGTGGTATGGGCTGAATTTCGGTTTTGAGCCGCAGGTTGGCCGGTTCCGGTCCGGCGTGGTCGAGCGCGAGTCCCGCCTGTCCATTTCGAACGCGCTGACCATGCGCGTGCTGGACCATACCTATCTGGGCATTGAGGGCAGCTACCAGCGCGCCTATTCCGGCCTGTTTGCGCAGCAACTGAATGGCGAGGCCGCCTTTTTCGGCCCGACGCTGTTCCACCAGTTCTCCAAAAAAGCGTCGCTGTCGCTGGCCTGGTCAACCCAGGTCTGGGGCCGGCAGAAGAATCCTGCGCCTTTGGTGGCGCATAATCTTGACCTGTGGAATTTCGAGCGGCATCTGCTGCGGGCGAAACTGAGTTTCAATTTTTGACACTGTGCTGCTTTGGGACAGTTGCAATGCGGCGCGCGGCGGGCCAGTGATGGTTGATGGGGCTGCCCGCTTTTTTTTGCCCGGCGTGGGATTTTGTGCTGTGACAGTTCGGCCAATGACATTGAGTGCTGAGTTTTTTCGGCAATCCGGCGTCTTTGCGACCCCCGGGTCGAAGCCCGGGGGGAAGCAATCCAGTGCCGCGCGTGGCCTCTGGATCGCTTCGCTGCGCTCGCAAAGACGACGGTGGCAGCCAGACAGGCCAATTTCGATGACGCCTGGCATTCGGCCGTTGCTTGCCGCCATTGCCCTTTGCGCCGCCGTTGCCCCGGTCCTTGCCGCTGATCCCGTCGAAATCAAAATCGGGCTGATG
The DNA here is from genome assembly GCA_031367295.1 of Hyphomicrobiales bacterium. Taxonomy (GTDB): domain Bacteria; phylum Pseudomonadota; class Alphaproteobacteria; order Rhizobiales; family Beijerinckiaceae; genus JANLPP01. The sequence goes on from JANLPP010000153.1 coordinate 2,598, forward strand.
CGGCGGCCTGAGGCCAAGCAGACCATTTCGCTGCTCGACGCGGGCGCGGAGAACAACAGTCTTGCCGGCGCGACGCTGGCGGCGGAGGACAATAACACCACTGGCAAATTCACCGGCCAGCGGTTCGTTCTGGTTGACGCTAAAGTTGGCCCGGCGGACGACTCCGCCGCTGTTCTGGCAAGATTCGAGGCGGACGGCGTTGGCCTGATCGTCGCCGACCTGCCTGCGGAAAGCCTGCTGAAACTGGCAGACGCCGCCAAAGGCCGCGACATCCTGATCTTCAACGCCGGCGCAACCGACGACAGCCTGCGCGAGGAGGACTGCCGCGCCAATGTCATCCACACCGCGCCGACACGCTCGATGCTCACAGACGGCCTTGCGCAATACCTCATCTGGAAGCGCTGGACCAAATGGTTCCTGGTGCTCGGCTCGCACAAGGAAGATCAGCTTTACGCCGAAGCGGTGCGCCGCTCCGCCAAAAAATTTGGCGCGAAGATTGTCGAGGAGCGGGTGTTTGAGGACACTGGCGGCAGCCGCCGCTCCGATTCGGGCACGGTGCAGGTGCAGCGCCAGATGCCGGTGTTTACCCAGAACGCCGCCGCCCATGACGTGCTGGTGGCGGCGGACGAGAGCGACGTGTTCGGCCTCTATCTGCCCTACCGCACCTGGGACGCGCGGCCCATCGCCGGGACGGCAGGACTGAAGCCAACGAGCTGGGACCCGAATTTTGACCAGTGGGGCGCGGAGCAGCTGCAAAACCGCTTCATGAAACAGTTTTTGCGCCGCATGACCGCCAAGGATATTCAGGCCTGGACAGCGGTGCGCATGGTGGGCGAAGGCGCGTCGCGCAAAAAGTCGAACGAGGTCAAGGTCATCCGCGACTACATCCTGTCGCCGGAGATGAGCGTCGCGGCTTTCAAAGGGCAAAAACTGACGCTGCGCGACTGGAATTTGCAACTGCGCCAGCCGATTCTGCTCGGCGACGGGCGCACGATCGCGTCAGTGTCGCCGCAGGAGGGCTTTCTGCATCAGGTGTCGGAGCTGGACACGCTGGGATTTGACCGGCCCGAGACGAAATGCAAGTTGAGGTGAGATTGTGTGAAGTAAGCGTCTTTGCGAGCGAAGCGAAGCAATCCAGAGGCCACATGTGCGGCTCTGGGTTGCTTCGCTTCGCTCGCAATGACGGTAATGATTTGAGGAAACACCCGATGCTGTCCCGCCTGCCCGCCGCAACCGCCCTCGTCCTCGTCCTAGCGCAGGCCGCCCCCGCCAGCGCCTACACGGCCTATGTATCCAACGAGAAGGACAATACGATCAGTGTCATCGACCTCGACACACTGGCGGTGACGCGCACCATCAAGACCGGCCAGCGCCCGCGCGGCATCACGCTTACCAGCGACGGCGCGACGATCCTTGTCTGCGCCGGCGACGATGACACGATCCAGATGATCGACGCCAAAAGCGGCGAGGTGACCGGCACGCTGCCATCGGGCCCTGACCCTGAACTGCTGATCATGGACCGCGCCACGGACCTGCTCTACGTGTCGAATGAAAACGACAATATGGTCACCGCCATTGACGTGAAGAAGCGCCAGGTGATCAGCGAGATTCCGGTTGGCGTCGAGCCCGAAGGCATGGGCCTCAGCCCCGACGGCAAGATGATCGTCAACACGTCGGAGACGACGAACATGGCGCATTTCATCGACACGGGCACGCGCCAGATTGTCGGCAATGTGCTGGTCGACGCGCGCCCGCGCTACGCCGAGTTCAGGCACGACGGCTCCGAGGTCTGGGTGACATCGGAGGTCGGCGGCGGCGTTTCGGTCATTGACCCGAAAAAATTCGAGATCACGAAGAAAATCACCTTTGAGGTGCCCGGCCTGCGCAAGGAGGCGATCCAGCCCGTGGGCGTGCGCTTCACCAAAGACGACAAGCTGGCGTTTGTGGCCATGGGACCGGCCAACCGGCTAGCCATCGTTGATACCAAGACCTACACCGTGCTCAAATATCTGCTGGTGGGCCAGCGCGTCTGGCAGATGGCGTTTACGCCCGACGACAAGTATCTTTTGTCGACCAATGGCGTATCTAACGATGTGTCGGTGGTGGATGTCGCGGCGCAAAAAGTCGTCAAGTCGATTCAGGTGGGCAAATTTCCCTGGGGCGTCGCCATCTCGCCAAAATAAGGCTGCCCGTTTGTCCATTCCAACGCCACCCATCCCCGCGCTGACAATCGACAAGGTCAGCCACGCCTATGGCGAGCGCAAGGCGCTGACCGAGGTGAGTTTTGCCGTTGCCGCGTCAAGTTTTACAGTATTGCTCGGGCTGAACGGCGCAGGCAAAAGCACGCTGTATTCGCTGATCACGCGGCTCTACGACACGCAGAAGGGCGCGATCCGCATCTTCGGCCATGATGTTGGCCGCACGCCGGGCGAGGCGCTGCGCCAGCTTGGCGTGGTGTTCCAGTCGCGCACACTCGATATGGACCTGTCGCTGATTCAGAACCTGCTCTACCACGCCGCCCTGCACGGCATCGGCAAGAAGGAAGCGCTGGCGCGCGCGCAGGCGGTGCTGGCGCGCGTCAGCCTCGCCGACCGCGCCAAAGAGAAAGTGCGCGACCTCTCCGGCGGCCAGATGCGCCGCGTCGAGATTGCCCGCGCGCTGCTGCACGGGCCAAAGCTGCTGCTGCTGGACGAGCCGACGGTGGGCCTCGACATCAGGTCGCGTGCCGAAATTCTCGATCATGTGCGCGGGCTGATTGCCGACGAAGGCATCGGCGTGCTGTGGGCGACGCATCTGATTGACGAGGTGCAGGCAGGCGACGCGGTTGTGGTGCTGCACCAGGGCAAGGTTCTGGCGACAGGCGGGCTTGATGCGGTGGTGGCGCAGAGTGGCAAGGCCAATATCCGCGAGGCTTTTGCGCATTTGACCGGCATCGGGCGCTCCAGCGTCAGCAGCGAGGCGGCATGAGCGAGTTAACCCTGGCTCCACCCGCGCGCGGCTTTTCCGCCCTGCAATATTTCATCTGCCTCAAGGGGATTGTCTGGCGCGAGGCGCTGCGCTTCCTGCACCAGCGCGAGCGCTTTGTCTCGGCGCTGGTGCGCCCGCTGGTCTGGCTGTTTATTTTCGCCGCCGGCTTCCGCAGCGTGCTCGGCGTGTCAGTCATCCCGCCTTACGAAACCTATGTGCTGTACGAGGTCTACATAACGCCCGGCCTGATGGCGATGATCCAGCTGTTCAATGGCATGCAAAGCTCGATGTCGATGGTCTATGACCGCGAGATGGGCAATATGCGGACCTTGCTGGTCAGCCCGTTGCCGCGCTGGTATCTGCTGGTGTCAAAGCTGATCGCGGGCACGGCGGTGTCAGTGCTGCAGGTCTACGCCTATCTGGTGATCGCGTATTTCTGGGAGGTTGAGCCGCCGACCTGGTGGGGCTATGTGACCGTGCTGCCAGCGCTGATCCTCTCGGGCCTGATGCTGGGGGCGCTCGGCATGCTGCTGTCGTCGCTGATCAAGCAGCTGGAGAATTTTTCCGGCATCATGAATTTCGTCATATTCCCGATGTTCTTTGCCTCCTCGGCGCTGTATCCGCTGTGGCGGGTTCAGGAGGCCAATCCGTATCTCTACCGCATCTGCCAGCTGAACCCTTTCACCCACGCAACCGAGCTGATCCGCTTCATGTTCCACGGCCAGATTGATTTTACCGCGCTCGCCGTTGTGGTGGGCTGCACCGCGCTGTTCCTTGGCGGCGCGATTGTCGCCTATGATCCGGCCCAGGGTTTTCTGGCGCGGCGCGGCGGACCGGGAGGCGGCGCGTGAGGGGTTTTGATTCAGAAAATGGCGGTGTGAGCCGCGTCCATCCGCCGCGTCTCTGCGAGCGCAGCGAAGCAATCCAGGAGTCGGTGCGGTGGCCTCTGGATTGCTTCGCTGCGCTCGCAATAACGGTGCTGGTCACGCTGTGTGCCCCCGCGCAGGCGGCAGACAAGCGTTTCCCCGACTGGCCGTGCAAGCAGATCAAGGTGCCGGAGCTTTCGGTCACCTCGGTATGGACCGGTGACGCGTTTGAAACTGGCAGCGCGACGTGGAAGCAGGACGCCAGACTTGGCGATCTCGTGCCCGTGCTCGCGGCGCGACGGACCGACCTTGAGGCGGCGGACAAGGCTATCGCAGACTACGCCGCCGCGCTGCCTGCGGGCGAGCGCAAGGCCAAGCTGACAGCGCTGTTCGCCGCGCTGTTCGACTCGCTCAACGCCCAGCGCAGTGACGTGATGAATGGCATTGAGCGTTACTCGAAAAAGCAGAAGCAGCTCGCCGAAAAAGTCCGCGAGGACACGCGCCTGATGCAGGCCGGGCAGGACGCGCCCGGGGCGGACCAGGCAGCGCTTGAGGAAAAGGTGAAGGCGATCGAGTGGGATCTGCGGGTGTTCGACGACCGTCAGAAATCGCTGAGCGCGGTGTGCGAGGCGCCGGTGCTGATTGAGCAGCGGCTGGGCGCGCTGGGCAAGTCTGTGCTGAAGGCAATGCAGTAAAGCTGCTGGACCGCCGCTTGGCCAGCCGGCGACCGGCGATTCAAAGATGCTGGCAACTTTGGAGATTTAAACTCTGATGCACCCCTACCTCCTCCCCCTCGTCGGCGGCCTGCTCATTGGCGCTTCCGCCGTCATGCTGTTGGCCCTCAACGGCCGCATCGCCGGCATCAGCGGCATTGTGTCAGGCTTCGCGCGCGCGCCGCTTGCGCCAGAGTCGCGCTGGCGCATCGCGTTTCTGGGCGGGCTGCTGCTGGGGCCGCTCATTGCCATGGCGCTTGCCGGCAAAAACCTGATCGGCGCGCCTGCCGCCTCCCCCGCCGTGCTCATCATCGCGGGGCTGCTGACGGGCCTTGGCACCGCGCTGGGCGGCGGCTGCACCAGCGGACATGGCGTCTGCGGCATGGCGCGGCTGTCGATGCGCTCGATTGCCGCGACGTTGATTTTTATGGCTGTCGCCATCGTGACAGTATTCGTCACCCGTCATGTGATGTGAGGCGCGCCATGCCATCCCTTCTTGCCGCGCTCGCCGCCGGTCTCCTGTTCGGCATTGGCCTTGCGCTCGCGGGCATGACCGACCCGTCGGTGGTGCTGGGTTTTCTGGACCTTGCCGGGCGCTGGAACCCGGCGCTGCTGTTTGTCATGGGCGGCGCGGTCACAGTTACCTTCATCGGCTACCGGCTCGCCTTCGCGCGCGGCGCGCCGCTGTTCGCGCCGCGTTTCATGCTGCCCGCGCTGGCGCATATCGATGCGCCGCTGGTGGTGGGCGCGGCGCTGTTCGGCCTTGGCTGGGGTCTTGCGGGCTACTGCCCCGGCCCGGTGCTGGCTTCGCTCGTCTCGCTCAATACCGGTGTGCTGCTGTTTGTGGTGGCCATGGCAGTCGGCATGCTGCTTGCGCCGATGCTGCACATATATCTGCGCCACAGGCGCGCGCCAGCTGGCGCAGTGGGCAAGGCGGGCTGAGCCGCGCTCACGAAAACAGCCGCGCCAGCGTCCGCTCCAGAAAACCGCGTGTCGCCGCCGCGCCGTCCTGCGGGCCATGCGCAGCAGGTGGCGGCAGAGCCAGCGCCGCGCTGATTGCAGTGGCCAGCCGCTCCGGCGTCAGGCCGACTTCGGCAACGCTCACCGCAAGCCCGCGCCGCGTCAGTCCTTGCGCCCGCACCGTCTGTTCAGTTTCGCCATGTTCGGCGAACGGCACTAGCACGCTGCGGCAGCCCGCGCCGAGAATTTCGGCGACAGTATTGTAACCCGCCTGCGAGATGGACAGCGCGGCGCCTTTAAGCCGTTGCGGCAGCTGCGTCACAAAGCGCTCGATTGACACGCGCCCGCCCGCCTGTTGCGCAAATTCCGCGGAGATTGCCGCTGGCATGTTCGGCCCGGTGACGAGCAGCCAGCGCAGGTCACGCAGCGGGCTCAGGGGCCGCGCGTGCAGCGCGCAGCCGATGAGATGTTCGCCGACAGCGCCGCCGCCCGCTGACACGATAACATCATGCGTGCTGATCGCCTCGCCGACAAGCGGCGGGCCAACGAGGCCGGTGTAGACGATTTTTTCCGCAAAGCCTGCCGCCAATGGAAACGACGCCGCCAGCGGCGTTGCCGCGCCATCGCCATGCACCAGCACATGGTCGAAGGCTTCTGTCACGAGCGCCGCGCTCTCCTCCGCCCGGCCCGGTGTACGCGACTCTTGCAATATGTCGCGGATGGAGGAGAGGATGAGCGGGCGCGGGGTCTGCGCCCGGGCATGATCCAGCAGCGGCAGCAGCTCGAAGCGCATCTGCCGCCGCGCGAAGGGAAAGGCCTCCAGCAGCAGCGCGTGCGGGCGCGCGTCGTCAAAAGCCGTGCGCAGCAGCGCCGCGCGCCGCGCCTGCGCCTCCTGCAAAAACGGCGCGCCTTGCGCGTCGAGCAGCGCGGAAAAACCGGACGCGTCCGCCCGCACCGGCGGCAGCTGCACCACGCGCGCCTTGCCAAAGTCGAGTTGCGGCACTGGCACGCCGCCGCTGGCGACAGTTACCTCAAACGGCCCGTCCGCCAGAGCGCTGGCAATGCGCGAGGTGCGCACGAGATGGCCGATGCCGAGCAGGTGCTGCACGTAGATGAAGACACGCCAAGTCACCAGGTGTGCCCCTGCGCGAAAAGTTGCATCAGCCGCGCGATGCCAACCGTGTGGCTGAAGCTGGCGCGCACTTTTGCCGCGCCCGCCTTGCCGAGAGCGAAACGCAGCGCCGGATCGCTGATCAGCCGCTGCATTGCGTCGGCGAGAGGCTGCGGCGCGTCGGGCGGCGCCAGCAGGCCGTTGACGCCTTCGTCAATCAGCTCGGGAATGGCCGACACCGGAGTCGAAATGCAGGCGAGGCCCTGGCTCTGCGCCTCAACCAGCACATTGGGCAAACCATCGCGGTCGCCGTCACCGGCGATGCGGCAGGGCAGCACAAAGACGTCGGATGCCCGGTAGAGCGCCAGCACATCCTGCTGTGCCAGCCCGCCGCGCCAGACTATCCGGTCTGCAAGGCCCGCTGCCGTTGCCTGCGCTTTGAGCGATGCAGCAAGATCGCCGCCGCCAACATGCGTCCAGCGCCAGTGCAGCGTTTTTGGCAGCAGCGCGAGTGCGGCAACCAGCGTGTCGAGGCCTTTTTTCTCCACCGCGCGGCCAACTGTCAGCAACTGCACCGGCGCGCTCGAATCGCGCCCGTCGCGCAGCGGTCGCGGGCGGGTCATCGGCTGAAAACGCGTCAGGTCAAGCCCGTGGTAAATCAGCGTCACCGGTTTTGCCGCTGGAGCCAGCGTGTTGAGATGATTGCGCCCGGAAGCCGTGCAGGTGACCGCCCAGTCCGCTGCCGCCAGTTTCTGCCGCAGCTCCCAGCCTGGCGATGTCCAGATGTCTTTGGCATGGGCCGAGACGGTCCACGGCAGGCCGGTGAGCAGGCTGGCGTAATGCGTGACAGAAGCGGGCGTGTGGATGAAATGCGCGTGCAGATGCGTGATGTCCGCAGGCAGTTCCGTCGCCAGCACTAGCGCCTGGCCTAGGCGGCGGAAGCGGTTGCGGCTTATGTCGCGCGGCAAGTCGGCCCGCCATTGCCGCAGCGCGCGCGCAAAACCCGGCAGGCGGCGGGCCCGCCAGAACGCCCGCAGCACGCGCAGCGGCTCCTCATGCAGATATTCGGGCAGATAGACAACCGGCGCGGCAATCTCGCAGTTGACTGGATGCACGCGCGTGTCCGTGGGCCGCCGCATCGAGAAAATGCGGATCGGCAGGCCCGCCTGCTCCAGCGCCAGAATCTCCTGTGCGATGAATGTCTCGGACAGGCGCGGATAGCCTTTGAGAATGAAGGCGGTGGGGGCGGGCACTGTCAGCGCGCGACGTCCGCGGCGAGGCGGCGCACCAGCGGGCGCTGATGCTTGGACATGATGCCCTGCACCAGATCGCAAATGCGGCTGAGGCCGTCGAGCGAGGGTTTATAGGCCGTCTGCGAGGGCTTTGGCCGCGTGGCGAGGCGGTGCAGCGCGGCAGCCATTTTAGATGCATCTTCCGCGTCTTCCGGGCGCAGCATGTCCACCAGCCCCAGCTCGGCGGCACGGGTGGCGCGGATCAGCTGCTCCTCGCGCGGGTTGACGCGCGGCACGATGAGGGCGCGCTTGTCAAAGGACAGAATTTCGCAGAACGTGTTGTAGCCGCCCATGCTGACAATGCCCGCGACCGACTGCATCAGCGTCTCCAGCCGGGTGTCAAAATCAATCAGCGTTATCTGCGGGTGCGGCGCGGCGCGCTTGCGGATGCCCTCGCGCTCGTCGGCGCTCATGAACGGGCCAAGCACCATTTTGACCGGGCGCTGCAAAGTCGCGTCAAGCTCAAAGGCCGCGATCACCTGGTTCATCAGCTGCGCGCCATCGCCGCCGCCGCCTGCTGTCACCAGCAGGGGCCGCGTGTCCGCAGTGCCCGCCTTCAGCGGTTCGCGCGGATGCGCCTTGCGGCGCAGAAAGCCGGTGAAGGCGAGCTTCTGGCGCAGCGAGTCCGGCGCGTCAAGTTCAGCCAGCGGGTCCCAGAAATCCTTCGGGCCATAGGCCCAGACGTGATCGTAGGTCTCCTCAATCTTCGCGATCATGTTTTCGCGCGCCCATTCCTTCCGCAGCATCTGCGGCGCGTCCATCACCTCGCGCAGGCCCAGCACCAGCGCGCAGGGCTGCGTCTTGAGCCAGGCCAGCGCCGGCTTCAGCTCGCCCTTGAGGCCGAGCGGCTCCTTGTCAACGATAAAAATATCCGGCTCGAACAATTGCGCGGTGCGCCGGATGATGGCGGCGCGCAGGTCGAGCGTTTCATGCAGGTCGATATGGCGTCCCATGGACGTGTATTCGCCATTGTAGAGTTTGATCACGCTCGGAATCTTGACAAAATCGACGCGGGCGCGAAACTCGAAGGCACCGGCGATGGGCGAGCCGGAAATGATCAGGACATTGATGCCCTTGAAGCGTTCAACCAGGGCATGGGCGATGGTGCGGCAGCGGCGCAAATGGCCAAGGCCAAACGTGTCATGGCTGTACATGAGCACATGCGCCTGCGCCTGCCGGGGCGCGGCCGGCAGATGCGCGTCAACAGCAGCGTTCAGCGCCGCGACGCTTTCGCTTCCGCCCTTGCCAGACGTGTTGTTTGTGTCCTGCATCAATACTCTCGCAATACAAACATGATTTCTGGCTGACCGGGTTCTGAATCGCGTTCAGGGTGGCTGGAAATTGACAGCACTTTTCAGGCGGGAGAGGGTTGTGGCGCCAGCTAGTCTCAACCCGACCTCAAACCAAAATCAGCGGATTTGCAAGCTGGCAAACGTCAAATAGTTGCTTGAAGGGCGCGCGCCGCGACCCAATGCGCTGATGTGTGAAACGCCGTGCACTTCAGCAGCGCGTCGAGATACGACCAGGCCGCCGCATCATGATCGCGGTGATGGGTCAGGATGCCGACAGGCGCGCCGCCCCTGCCGCGCGCATCAGCCAGCAGCGCCGCAAGGCGGGTGTTGAGTGCGGCGGGCGGGATGCAGCTGCGGCCATTGTGCCAGTCGATAATGTCAAGATCGCTGTTGAGCTGGGCAAGGCCCGGCGGCGGCGCGGGGCGCGCCGGGCCAAAAGTCGACAGCGTTGTGAAACCGAGCGATGGCAGCGCGGCGATGGCGCCCGGCGCGATGCGGTTCCATGGCGGCACCAGGATGGGGTCCACGCGCGCGCCAAACAGGGCGGCGAGGCGGATTTTTCCTTCTCGCAGCGCCTCCAGCACCTGCGCAAGCGGGCGCTGCGGGCCAAGCTCGCTTTTCTTTTCTCCCGGTCCGGCGTGATTGGTGTGCGCAAAGCCATGCTGGCAGGGCGTTACCAGCGGCTCACCGGCAAGGCGCTGTGCCAGCTGCGGCGTGGCCAGCGCCGGGATGACGGCGAGCAGGACCGGCGCCTGCCAGCGCCGCGCCAATGCGATGAGATGGTCGAGCGCGGGGCCCGGCTGTGTTGCGTCATCGTCCCGCAGCCACAGGCGTGCGGCGAGGCCCTGCGCCTGCCACAGGTCAAGCTCGTATCGCAACGCGTCCCAGGTCTCGCCGCTCATTGTGGCCACGCCTTGATGATCCGCGCCACGGCCTCGCTCAGGCGCGCGCCTGCCTGGTCCAGCCCGCGCTCGCCGAGCATGAAACGCCGCGCGCCCTCGCCGAGATGCTGGCGCAGCGGCGCATCGGTGATCAGCCGCGCCAGCGCCTCTGCATAGGCCTGCGGAGAGCTGGTTTCCTCTACCAGCAATCCGGTTTCGCCTGCCCGCATGGCGTCCGCAACGCCGCCGCAGTTGAGCGCGGCGACCGGCAGGCCCGCCGCTTGCGCCTCAAGATAGGCGACGCCGTAGGCTTCGTCGAAGCCCGGCCAGACGTAAAGGTCAGCGGCGGCAAGCAGCGCCGGGATGTCATCGACCTGCGCAGCGCCATGCCAGAGTATGTGCCCGGGCGGCAGGCCGGCAAAGGCGGCCTGCACAGCGGCGCGCGCCGGTCCATCGCCGATGATGGTCAGCCGCCACGCCAGATGCGCGATGCGTTTCAGGGCTTCGGCGAGAAACCCGTAGGATTTTACCTTCGCCCCGGCGCGCATCATGGCGACGCAGACGAGTTCGGCGGGTGCGTCAGCTTGACTCGCTGGTTTTGCGGCAAGCCCGGCAAACCTTGCCGTGTCGATGAACGGCGGCAGGCGCGCGACGCGGCCCTGCGGGCCCAGCAACCGCTTCAAGCCTTCCTCATCCTGCGCGGTCATGGCAAAATTCACCGCTGCCTTGCGCAGGCCGCTCACAACCTCGGCCTGAAACGGCGCCCAGGCATCGCGGTCACGCTTGCCGGCGTAGGAGGCCTCGACGGTGACATAGGGGATACGCAGGGCTTCACAGACAAAAGGCCCGAGCAGGTCGGGCGATTTGTAATAGGGATGGTAGGTCAGCCACAGGTCCGGGCGACCCTCACTCCCGCCCCATGCCGCCAGCAGACGCGCGCGCTCTGCCGACGCATCGCCCTTCAGCTGGGCGAGCCGCTCCGGCGCAGGCGTGCTGGAATAGGCGACAAAATGGGACGCGATTTCCACAGCATGCCCCTGCCCGCGCAGCGCCGCCATGAGGCCCCGCGCCATTTCACGGTCACCCGAGGGCACCGGATGATCGGGCGGTTTCATCGGCGCGTAGAAGGCGATGCGCATGGATCAAGCACCTGCCGGTGTCAGCTGTTGTAGGGGTCAGCCGCGTCACGCAGGCCGTCGCCGACAAAGCTGAAAGCCAGCACGACCAGAATGACCGGCACCACCGGAAACAGCAGCCAGGGATAGATGGCGACGACGTTGATGTTCTGCGCCTCGTTGAGCATGACGCCCCAGCTTGTCACGGGCGAGCGCAGGCCAAGGCCCAGAAAACTCAGCGCCGTCTCGCCGAGAATCATCTTGGGAATCGTCAGCGTGGCGGAGGCGATGAGATGGCTCATGAAGCCGGGCACCAGATGGCGGCCGATGATGCGCGGCGTGCGCGCGCCCATAAGCTGGGCGGCGACAACATAGTCCTCCTCGCGCAGCGACAAGAGTTTTGAGCGCACTGCCCGCGCGAGGCCGGTCCAGTCGAGCAGGCCCAGAATGATCGTTATGCCAAAGTAGACGAGGACGGGGCTCCACGTGGCAGGCAGGATCGCCGACAGCGCCAGCCATAGCGGCATGTGCGGCAGGGATTGCAGAATCTCGATCAGCCGCTGGGTCAGCAGGTCGAATGTGCCGCCGTAATAGCCCGCAAGGCCGCCGATGATGATGCCAAGAATGAAACTGATGGTTATGCCGATGAGGCCGACTGTGAGCGAAATACGCGCGCCATAAAGCATGCGCGAAAGCATGTCGCGCCCCAGCCTGTCGGTGCCAAGCAGGAACAGGGTGCCATCTTTGGGCGGGCAGATGAAATGCTTGTTGCTCTCGAACAGGCCCCAGAACACATAAGCGTCGCCGCTGCAAAAAAAGCGCAGCGCCTGCGGCTGCGTCGTATCGGTGGTATACTCGCGTTTCAGGTTGTCAATATTGAGCTTGAAGCTCTGGCCGTAGACAAACGGCGCTTGCAACGCGCCATCATGGAACAGATGAATGCCCTGCGGCGGCATGCGGATGAAGTCGGTGTGCCGCGTCTGGTAATGGTAGGGCGCGAGAAACTCGGTGATGAAAATCGTCGCATACATGAAGATCAGAAATGCCGCAGAGACCACGGCGACGCGGTGCTTGCGGAACTTCAGCCACATCAGCCGCCATTGCGACGACAGGTAGATCTTCTCCTGTTGCGGCGAGAGCTTTTCGACGGACGAGGGATCGAACGGTTCGCCGGAGACAAAATGCCCGATCGGCGCGCCACTGGCGGGAATGGAGGAGTTCATTTGCCCGCGCTCCCCTGCAGTCTTATGCGCGGATCGAGTGTCGCCAGCAAAATGTCGGAGACCAGCACGCCCATCGCTGTGAGGATGGACAGCAGCATCAGGAAGGAACCGGCCAGATACATGTCCTGCGATTGCAGCGCCTTGATCAGCAGCGGCCCGGTGGTTTGCAGCGACAGCACGACGGCGGTGACCTCCGCGCCCGAGACGATGGTGGGCAGCACGTCGCCAATATCGGAGATGAAAAAATTCAGCGACATGCGGAACGGATATTTGAACAGCGCCCGCCCCGGCGGCAGGCCTTTCGCGCGGGCTGTCGTCACATATTGCTTCTGCAGCTCATCGAGCAGGTTGGCGCGCACCCGCCGGATCATGCTGCCGGTGCCGCCCGCGCCGATGACGATGACCGGAATCCAGATGTGCTGAAGCAAGGATGAAAATTTCGGCCAGCTCATCGGCTGGTTGAAATACTGCGGGTCCATCAGTCCGCCAATGGATATGCCGAACCAGACATTGGCAAAATACATGAAGATCAGCGCCAGCAGGAAATGCGGAATGGCAAGGCCGAGCAGGCCGAGCAGCGTCAGGCCGTGGTCGCCCCAGCTGTACTGGTGCGTTGCCGAATAAATGCCGACCGGGAAGGCGATGATCCAGGTGAACAGTATGGTGCAGAACGACAGCAGCATGGTCAGCGACAGCCGCTCGCCAATCACATCGCGCACCGGCAGCTGGTAGTCGAAAGAATAGCCGAAATCGCCGCGCACAAAGCCCCAGACCCAGATGAAATAGCGCTCGATGACGCTTTTGTCGAAGCCATATTCATGGCGCAGGAATTCGATGCGGCTGAGGTCGGCCTTTTCGCCCTGCGCCTGCAATTCGGCGATCATCGTCTCGAAATAATTGCCGGGCGACAGTTCCATGACGAGAAAAATCAGCATGCTGGTGACCAGCAGCGTCGGGACCATGATCAAAAGACGGCGCAGGATATAGGCGGCAAGCATGTCTATTTTGCCGCCTCTGCGCTGAACCAGAATGTGTCAGGCTGGTACATGCCAAAATAGGCGCCGGGATCAAAGCTGTAGCTGGCGCTGGCGGGCACATTGTTGAGGCGGTTGGAGATGACCACCGGCTGCTGGGTGCCGCTGATGATGCCAATGGTGAAAATCTGGTCGGCATTGATTTCGAGCATGCGCCGCCAGATGCCGGCGCGCTCCTGCGTGGTGGAGGACTGCCGCCAGGCCTTGAGCAGTTTGATCAGCTGCATCGCCTCGGGCAGGTCCGCAGCCTCGCCCGCCGCGCCGTTCGACTCGACAAACTCGCCCCAGCGCGGCCATTGCATCTGGCCGCGGTTGGAGGGCGCGAGAGAGTCAGGTGCCATGTCCGGGCCGGGCAGCGCGTTGTCGATGCCGGCAGTGGCCGAGAGCACGGTCTGGCCAGCCATTATGCGGCGGCGGAACACGTCGCGCTGCGAGCCATGGATGATGATGCGCAGGCCAAGGCGGCCAAAATCGCTGGCGACAAGCTCCAGAATGTCGGTTTCTTCCGAATTCTCGCCCGCAGTCTCGATAATCAGCTCGGCCCGCCGCCCGTCGGGCAACTTGCGGAAACCTTGCCAGTCGCGCTCTTTCAGGCCGACCTCGTCGAGCAAAGTGTTGGCGGCGTCCTGGTCGTACTGCGTATAGGCAGTTGCATATTCCGGCTTGAACAGCGGGCTGGCGGGCAGCACCGTGTTGGCGGCTTCGCGCGCAAGGCCAAAGAAAATGCACTGGTTAATGTCATGGCGGTTAATGCCCATCGACAGCGCGCGGCGGAAGCGCACATCGCGCACCAGGGCGCGCCAGCCCTGATCGAGCGTGTTGAAATTCGGCGTCAGCGCGACAAAGCTGCCAATGGCGTTCTGCCAGAGGCGCACCTTGTAATTGTGGCGCGTCTCGGCGTCCTTGAGAAAGGTGTAATTGTCAAAGCGCAGATAGCGCGCCTGCAAATCACCCTCGCCGCTGCCGACTTTTGCCGGAATCAGCGATGTGGAGCCGAGCGACAGCAGCACCTTGTCGATATAGGGCAGCTGGCGGCCATTGGCGTCAATGCGGTGGTAGAACGGATTGCGCTCAAAGATGTATTGCTCGGAGGGCGGCGGCGTGCGGTTGACCCACGGGTCGAGCGCCGGCAGGTCCGGATTTTCGGGCCGGTACATGCGCGATTTGCGCTCGTGCAGACTGCTCCAGTCCTTGACTTTGGCAGCTTTGGCAGCGGCGGCCAGCACGTCCTTGTCCGAGTATCTGGCGTGAAACTGCCTCATGTAATGGGCCGGCATGTAGATGTAGAGCGGCTGGCCGCTGGCGAGCGCAGGCAGGAACGAGGGGTTTGGCTCGTCCCACGTGTAACGGATGGTCAGCGCATCAAGAATATCAACCTTGGGCTTTTTGCCCGAGGTCAGCATCTGCGGCGGCGGGCCGCCCGGATTGAGCTTGTCATTATTGGCGACATCCTCCCAGAAATAGCGGAAATCCTCGGTTGTGAAGGCGTGCCCGTCGGACCACTTGTGCCCGGGCCGCAGATGCAGCGTGAAGACGCGGCTCTGGTCAACATCAAAGCTTTCGAGGATGTCGGCCTCAAGTTCGCTTTTCTGGTTGAAGACCACCAGCCGGGCATAGCCGTAAATGGTCATCATGCGGATGTCGCGCTGGTCGCCCATCAGCAGCCGCAGCGTGCCGCCGGGCGTGCCGGTGGACAGGGTGGGAGCGGAAAGGTCGATCAGGCGCGGTTTTGCCGGAACCCGCTCAGCGACCGGCGGCAGCCCGCCATTGCCGACCCGTTCGGCAAAATACGGCGTTTCCTGATACGCGGCGGCGGCGCAGACTGCGGGCGCGCCCAGGGCCAGCAGCAAGGCGACAAAATGCAGGACAACGAATTGCAGGACAGCGAATTGCAGGACAATCGACCGCAGGGCGCGCCTCATGCCGCAAGCTCCTGCCGGTCAATGGTTTTCCGCGCCAAAACAAAATGTCCTTCGCCAAGATCAATGTCGGTAAGCCCGCCACCGTCCGCATCCTCCTGAAACGCTGCAGGCCAGGCGCTGCCATCCGACGCGCCCGACTGCGGCAGCTGGCCGAAATCCAGCCGCCGGTCAAGGTCCGGGAACGGCACGGCCTTGAGCAGCGTGCGCGTATAGGGGTGCGAGGGTTCGCGGAACAGTTTGTGGCGCGGCGCGATCTCGACAATGCGCCCGCGCGCCATGACGGCAATGCGATCGGCCATGTAATCCACCACGGCGAGATTATGCGAGATGAACAGATAGGTAAGGCCAAGGCCGCTTTGCAGATCCTTGAGCAGGTTGAGCACCTGGGCCTGCACCGACACGTCCAGCGCCGAAACCGGCTCGTCACAGATGATGAGATCGGGGTCGAGCGCCAGCGCCCGCGCGATGCCGATGCGCTGGCGCTGGCCGCCCGAAAAGCTGTGCGGATAGCGGTTGAGAAAACGCGGATCGAGGCCAACGAGGCGCATAAGTTCGGCGCAGCGCTCCGCCCGCTGGCCGCTCGTGCCAACCTGGTGGATGTCGAGCGGCTCGCGCAGAATATTCAGCACGGTCGAGCGCGGCGACAGCGAGCTCACCGGATCCTGGAAGATCATTTGCATGCGCGGGCGGAAGGCGCGCAGCTCCTCGCCGTGCAGCGCGAGCACGTCCCGCGCAGCCTCGCCATTGTTGAAAGACACTGTGCCTGAGTCGGGCGTCACCGCGCGCATCAGCATCTTGCTGACAGTGGTCTTGCCGCAGCCGCTCTCGCCGACAAGGCCGAGACATTCGCCGCGCAGGATCTCAAAACTGACCGAGTCGACCGCCGTGACGCGCGACCCTGCCTTTGAGCCGAACCAGCCGGCGTTCTTGATGGCGTAGGTTTTGCGCAGGCCTCGCACGCTGAGCAGGGGCGGGCTGTCCGCGCTGGCCAGCCGTTTGCGGCTTGCCTGCGGCAGCGCGCTGGTCTCCTGCTTGATCTCCCGCAGCGCCTCCAGCCGCTCGCCGGGCTGCATGTCAAAATGCGGCGAGGCTTTGAGCAAAGCTTGCAGGTATGGGTGGCCAGGGCGGCGGAAAATATCCTCGACGCTGCCCGCCTCCATGATCTCGCCGTGGTAGATCACCACAACCTCGTCGGCGATGTTGGCGACGACGCCAAGGTCATGCGTGATGAGCAGTATCGCCATGCCGAAGTCGGCTTGCAGCTGCTTCATCAACGTCAGCACCTGGGCCTGGATGGTCACGTCCAGCGCGGTGGTCGGCTCGTCGGCGATCAGCAGCGCCGGGCGGCAGATCAGCGCCATGGCCAGCATGGCGCGCTGGCGCAGGCCACCCGACAGCTCGAAGGAATACATGTCATAGGCGCGGGAGGGATTGCGGAAGCCGACAAGGCCGAGCATGGCTTCGGTCTTGGCGCGCGCCTCGTGGCGCGGCACCGGCTGGTGCAGTTGCAATGCCTCGTCAATCTGGTTGCCGATGGTGTGGACCGGCGACAGCGACGACATCGGCTCCTGAAAAATCATGCCGATCTGGCCACCGCGCAATTGCTGCATGTCGCGGCTGTTGCGGTCAAGGCCGGCAAGGTCCAGTTCCTGGCCGCCGCCGGGCGCAAAGCGGATGGTGCCGCCGCTAATGTTGCCGTTGCGCGGCAACAGGCCCATGATGGACTGCGAGATCACGGATTTGCCCGAGCCGGACTCGCCGACCAGCGCGACAGTCCTGCCCGGCGGCACGCGGAAGCTGACGCCCTTGACAACCTCGGTGGCGTGGCCATGCGAGGTGAAGGCGACACGCAGGTTCTCGACGCGCAGCAGGTCCTGCTGCCGCCCGTTGATTTGCCTGCCCGCTATGCGCGTCCCGCTGACGTCCAAAATCAAATCCCCGTCCTGTGGCGCGCATAGTTGCAGCCTGCGCCGCCGGGCACAAGGCATGCGGGGGCATGGCCAGCATAGTTTGCCGCTATGATGCGCGATTGCATCACGCCGCTGTCTCGGCCAGTTCTTTTTCAGGCAGCGCATAGGCTATGATCGCCGTACTGCGTCCCTGAAACTGGATCTCCTGGCGCTCGCGCATCTGCGACATCAGCCCGGCGGCAGCGGCCGTTTCGGCCGACACCAGACAATCGGCAAGGATTTCCTTGGTTGCCTCCTGCAGGCGGCTGGCGATGGACACGGTTTCCCCCAATGCCGTCGCCGCGCCATTGGCCCCTTGCGCCCCTACTTCGGCGAGCACGACTTTGCCAGTGTGGATGCCAATGCCGATCCGCAGCGGCATGGGCAGCGCCGAGCGAAACTCCTTGTTGAGGACACGCATGGCCCGCAGCATGGCGCGGGCACTGAGGATGGCGGCGCGCGCGCCAGCCTCCTTGCGGCCTTGCAGGCCAAAAACCGCCATTAATCCGTCGCTGAGCAGCAGATCGACTTTGCCCGCATGCGAATCGACAGCCTGGGTCATTTCGGCGATGAAGCGGTTGAGCACCACCACCGTTTCATAGGGCAGCTGGGTCTGCGCCAGCGTGGAGAAGGCGCGCAGATCAACAAACAACACGGTGACCTCACTTTCCGCGCCCCATTTATAGGACTCGGTCTCGGAGATTGCCCGATAGTCGCGGCCAATTGCAGGCAGCAGAATCTGCACGGAAATATCATGCTGCGGACGCAGCTGGCAGGCGAGCCGCACGCGCGGCGGTGCCGAAATGCTGCTGAGCAGGCGGCTTTCGGCCGAGCCAGGCGCGGGAAGCCCTTCTGCCCCGGCGGTGACGAGAACCCGGCAGGTGGAACAGCGCGCCCGCCCGCCGCAAATAGCCGGGTGCGGGATGCCATTGAGACGGCTGGCTTCCAGCACCGAGAGGCCTGGCGCGACGCCAAATTCGCCCTGTCCGGCATAAGTGATCTTGATCTGGCGTTTGCGCAGCATCAGCGCGGTGCGGATGATGATCAGCGCAGTCACCGCAGCAAAAATGGCAATAAGTCCGACATGCGCGCGTTTGAGCAACAGCTGCAGCCCGGCCAACTGCTCGGGCGACAGGCCCTCGGGCGGTGTCGCCGCCCCGGCAACGGCGCGCGCGGCAGCCACAAAGCCGCTGAGCGCCAGAAGCGGCACCAGGAATGCCACCACCAGCGCCGCCTCGCGCCAGCGGTTCCACCATGGTTTGGTGCGCAGCGCGAAATGCATGCCGATGACCGCATGGGTCCACACAACAACCACCAGCGCGGTCTGGTTGAGGCTGCGCGCGGGCCAGATGCGGGCCAGAACCTCGTCATAATATTCATGCGCGCCAAAAAAATCATTGAGCAGGCGGGTGCCGACAAAATGATCGACCAGCAGAACCGGAATGAGCAGCGACAGCACGATCTGCACCGCCTCCTCAACCGGCATCCGCCAGGTACGCCGCGCGACGATACGCTTGAGGCCAAGCAGCGAATGAATAATGAAGGAGCCGTAGAGCAGCGCCGATCCGGGCAGCTCGTGCCACATTTCCCAGCGCCAGTCCTGCACGGCGTTCAGTGTCTCGATGCCAAAAATGCCAAGCGCATGATTGAAAAGATGCGTGGTGACAAACACCAGCAGGACGACACCCGTGCCAAGCCGGATGTCGCGTTCCCACGCGACGGTGCGCCGGCCCCCAGTGCGCGCCACAGACTGCGGTACCCTTTCGGCGGCCTTGTCGCCGATACTCCCGGTGCTCACGTCTTGCCACCCTGCTGATTGGCGGCGAAGACCGCAAGCATCCCCTCAAGGCGGCGCGCCAGTTCGCGGTTGACGGCCATGGCAAGCTGCGGGGTCTGCGCCATCATGTCCAGAAACGTGGCCTTCTCGATTTTGAGCGCGCTCACGTAGTCCACTGCGGCAATTGTCGCCGTGCGCAGGCTGTCGCACAGCACCGCAAGCTCGCCAACAATCGCCCCCTCGCGCAATTCGGCGATACGCACCGGCCCGGAGGGCCCGTCGCGCAGCACCGCGACAGCGCCCGTCAGGATGACATAGACCGCGTCCGGACTGTCACCCTCATGAAACACCGCCTCGCCCGGCGTGTAGGACAGGCGCTCGCTGGCGAGCGCCAGCAGCTTGAGCTTGGACAGCTCAACATCCCGGAACATCGGGATCTGTTTCAGCATGCCCGCTTCAAGGCTAAGTGTCATGCGCCGGTCCTTGCGCCGCGAGGCTGCGTGCGGGTTGATCTGGGATAACCCTATCAGAGGGCGCGGCATGCGCAAATTTTGCCGCGCTGTCCCCGGTGGCCGAGGTTTTGTCCGAAACCGCCTGTGGCCCGGCAAATGTGATGACCCGCTCGAAGTTTTCGGCCTCCGCCGCCTCGCTCAGCGAGACGATAAGGCTGCGCCCGGCAAAATGCAGCCGCAGCCGCTCAACCACGGTCCGCGCCTCATTGGCACCGTAAGCGCCCAGCGCGCCGTCGATGACGCACAGGCTTGGACGCTTGATCAGGCTGCGCGCGATGCTGATGCCCGCCCGCTGGTGACTGAGCATCGAGCGCCCGCTGTTGCCGACATCGGCGTCAAGGCCCAGCGAATAGAGCGCGCCCTCAAGGCCTAGCTCGGCCATTGTAGTGCGGATGAGCTTGTCAATTTTCTGCTCGGCATTGGCCTTGCCAAACTGCACGCGTCCGAAAATCAGGTTGTCGCGGATGGTCGTGGATTTCAGCAGGCGCGTCGGATCGTAAAATTCAATGCGGTCCGCCAGCCGCGAAGGCAAAAACCGCCGCAGGCTTTTGCGGGCGCGCAGCACACGTTCCTGCAGGGCCTCGCTCATCAGGCTGAGGCGGTGGCGTGGCTCGACATAGGACAAGGCCAGCGCGATCAGCCGCGACTGGCTGGCCCCCGGCAGGTTCGCCAGCTTGCTGGTCTCGCCCAGCCGCGCCACAATCTCGCGGTACTCCCCCATGTCGCTGGCGCGGATAAACGAGAAGCGCTCGAACAGCGGATGGTTGGGCGGCAGGTCCGCGAAAATCTCGATTGTAGTCTCGGCAATTCTGGCACCGATGGAGACGAGCGGCAAAGCCAGCGCCTCGGCGTCCAGCAGCATGCGGAAAAAGCTGCTTTGGGCGAGTTCGTCGGCGCTGACCCGGTCGCCCAGCAGCTCGCCAAACAGCAGGTTGTCACTGATCGATGAATTGAGGTTGTAGCGCGCCGGATCGAACGGCTCGACGAGGCTGGTGAGGCCAGCTTGCGCCATGCGGTCGCGCACCACGATGCGCGCCTCCAGCAGACTGGCGGCGAGGCCGGGATTGCGCGCCGGATCCAGCTGCCGCAGCAGGCCGAAGCGGTAGATGTCATCATCCAGTTTGACGACGCGCAGCGCCGTCACAATGGCCCCGTCGAGGTCAGCGGGGCCTTCCAGCCCGGCGGCGGCATAGTCGATCCAGTCGGAATCGGAGACGGCGACCGGATTGCCGGTGCGCACCGCCTCCTCACGGCGCAGGCGCTCTGCCGCACTTGGCGTTTCACCGGGTGGCAGCGGCGGCGGGCGGCGCTTGAGCGAGAGCGCGACATTGTCGCGGATCGAGGCGGGGAACAGGTAATGCTCGGAGCCACAATAGGCGAGGAATGCGCCAGAGGTCTCGGCCGGCATCGTCAGCAGGTCCTTGCCGCCGATGTTGATGGTGCCCTCTAGCTCTGAAATCTGCCGCCCCATGGCGCGGGCCAGCGCGTCCCGCCCGCTGCCCGGCGGGCCCAGCAGCGCCAGCCGCACCGGCTGCTGGATGACGCAGGAAAAATTCTCCAGCGCAAAACCGCCGCGCGAATCGGGAATGGTGAGGTCGATGATCTCGATCTTCGAGGCCTCGGCAAACGCCATGTTTTCATCGTGGCGGCGCAGCGGGATCAGCTTTTTGCCGCCGAAAAGCGCCACAACCTGCTCATATTTGATGGCGATGTCATTGCGCATCTGGTCCCAGTCGATCAGCTCCTTGATCGGCGGCGGCAAATCGCGATAGGCGGCGATGACGGCGACAAGCTGGCCGATGTCGAGCGTGCCCTTGATGGCGAAATAGCCGCCCACCGCGTAGAAGAAAAACGGTGTGAGCTGGGCCAGCAGATTGTTGATGTATTTGACCGCGAACTTGCGCTTGTAGAGATCAAAGCGCACGCCAAACAGCTTGGCCAGCCGCCCGCCCACCTCGGCGCGGTGATAGTCGGCAATGCCATGGATCTGCGCCGATGGCGCGGTGTCGACAATCTCGCCGATGCGCCCGGCCAGCAGCCGCGACAGCAGCTGGCGCTCGCGCCCGAGGCGCAGCTGCTCGCGCCGCAGCGCCGGCACAATCACCACCTGGACCGCCAGAATGCCGGAGGTCAGCAGCCCCAGCCACAGGTTCTGCATCAGGATGAACAGCAGCGCGGTGATGGCCTGTGTGCCAAGGAACGCCGGCTGGATATAAGCGTCGCCGATAAAGCCGCCGATCGGCTCAACCTCGTCCTTGATGATGCTGGCCGCCTCGGCAGGCTTGATGCTGCGGATGTCTTCGGGCCGCAGGCGCAGCAGCAAGGAAAACAGGTCGAACCGCAGCCGCCGCAGCATGCGCTCGGCCAGGATGCCCTTTTGCACGTTGATGAAATATTTGAACGCGCCGTTGATGAGCACGAATACGAGAAACAGCGTGCTCATGCTCATCAGATAGGCCACCGGCGTCATCGCCCAGCCATCGGAAATATGCAGCGTGCCGCCGCCCATAAACTCTGGCCAGTGAACCGAGAGGTTGAAGAGGGTCGCGGTTTCCTTGCCGCCCTTGAAGGCGCGGCCCTGGATCGCATCATTGACGATCTGCTTGGGGATGTCGAGCGAGGCCCAGTAGAACGGCAGCGACAGGAAAATCAGCGCAAGCACGATCAGCTGATCGCGGCGGCTGTGCGTCCATATATAGCGGAACAGGCGCGGTTCCAAAGTTCCTACTCTTGCCGTCTGCGCGGACTGCGCGTTACCTGATGGATACTACACTGCTTGTCTGGATTCACCGCTTGCGCTGCAAGGGTGCAGATGTGCGCAAACGCACATTCCGCGCCTGTTTTGCGACCCTCCGCAGCAAATTACGCGTTGCAACCCCAACAGTGTCACAGCGGCGTCAGCCGCGCCTCGATTTGCGCCCGCCTGCCTTCGAGGAAAGGCGGCAGCGACAGGCGCTGGCCCAGCGTGTCCAGCGGCTCGTCGGCGGTGAAACCCGGCCCGTCGGTGGCAATCTCGAACAGCACGCCGTTGGGCTCGCGGAAATACAGCGAGCGGAAATAATAGCGCTCGACCTCGCCGCTGGTGGCCACCCGCAGCGCCTTCATGCGCTGCGTCCATTCGGTCAGGCCGGCGCGGTCGGGCGTGCGGAAGGCAATGTGATGCACCGCGCCCGCGCCCTGGGCGGCCTGCGGCTGGTCCGTCTCGACCATCACATGCAGCTCCGCCTCCGGTCCGCCCGGCCCCATTTCAAACACATGCACGCTGCGGCTCTGGTTGTGCCCGCCCTTGTAATCGCGGACGCGGCGCATGTTCATGCCCTGCACCAGCATCTGCTCGGTCGGCGCAATCTCGGGCACGCTCATGGTGATGGTGGCAAGGCCGCGGATCTGGTGCTCGGGAGGAACAGGACTGCCCGCCCAGGCATGCGCCTCGCCTTTGCCCGCATCATCGACCAGCGCCAGCCGCTGGCCCTCGGGATCATCAAAATCAAGCGTGGCGCGCCCGTCGCGCAAGGTGATATCGCCATGCGAGACGCCCGCTGCCTCCAGCCGGGCGCGCCAGTATTCCAGTGCCTTTTCGCCCGCGACGCGCAGGCCGGTGCGCACGGCGGAGCGGGTGCCGCGTTTTTCCGGCGCGGCAGGCCAGTTGAAGAAGGTGATGTCCGTGCCGGGCGAGGCGAGGCCATCGGCATAGAAGAGATGATAGGCCGAGGTGTCGTCCTGGTTGACGGTTTTTTTGACGAGGCGCAGCCCCAGCGTGCCGGTGTAGAATTTCGCGTTGTCAGAGGCGCTGGCAGTGATGGCGGTGAGGTGGTGGAAGCCGCCGAGCTGAAGGTCCATGGCTGTGTCCAGATGCGAGATGCGATGACTATTGTCCGCCCAATGTAGTGCGCTCATGGCCTTGATGCCACGGGAATTATTGCGGGCCGCGCGGGCGGGCGCCCGCCTGTTTGCCGCACCGCCGCCGCGCCTGCCTTTGCGGCGGCGAGCAGGCAGAACTCCGTGTTCTTGCCCGCCACGCGGGCCGCCAGATAGGCACCCAGAAACGCGTCCCCCGCGCCGGTCGTGTCGATGGCCCTGACGCCGGAGACGGCGCAGCTGATTTTCTTCTGGCCGCCATTGGTGAAGACATGCGCACCCGCCGCGCCTTGCTTGACAACCAGCGTCGGGTAATGCGCCATCAGCACCGCGAGCTGCGCGTCCGGATCACCGCTGCCTGACAACACAACCGCCTCCTCCTCGTTTGGAAAGCACAGGTCCGCGCCGCTGGTCCAGGCGAGGAAATTCCGCGGCCCGGCGGCGGCGAGAAAACTGGCTGACGACGGGTCGATGCTGACCGGAATGCCGCGCGCCTTTGCCGCCTGCATCAGGGCCAGCGCCGCCGCGCGCGGGCTGGCCGCGAAGAAGGCGTAGCCAGAGATGTGCAGATGCCCGGTGCCGTCGAGCAGGGTTTGCGGCAAGTCCGCCGCGCACAGGTTTTCGTTGGCGCCCCGGTCGGTAAGAAAGCTGCGCTCGCCACCGGTTTCAACGAGCGCTATCAGTCGGCCCGTCGGACGCGCAGCGTCAGCGGCCAGCGCGGGGGTGACGCCGCAGGCGCGCAGTATTTGCTCCTGCGCCCCAAGGTCGCTGGCGCCGACCCGCGCCGCGAACGTCACATCAGCGCCAAAATGCGCCAGCCAGGCGGCGGCGTTTGCGCCCGAACCGCCTTGGGTTTCGACAATCTGCGCAGGCGTGTCCGAACCAAAAGCGATGGGGCCGGACAGGCGCGCCACAACATCCGTCATGATGTCACCGACGACGAGGATGCGTCTGGACTGCGGCCTCGGCAGCGGCTTGGGTGCGCTGCTCACAGCCGCGCCAGCTCCACTGCAACGCGCGCTGCCAGCGCCGCATTGTTGCGCACCAGCGCCATGTTGGCGGCGAGACTCTTGCCCGCCGTCAGCGCGTTGATGCGGGCGAGCAGGAAGGGCGTCAGCTCCTTCTGGCCAATGCCCTGCGCCTGCGCCTCGTCGCAGGCCTGCGCGATGCGCGCCTCGATCTCCGCGCCGTCAATTGCGTCGGCCTGCGGAATTGGATTGGCGATCAGCACACCGCCCGGCCCGATGGCTTGCTGCGCCCGGATGGCACGGGCAAGATCGGCCGCGCTGTCAAACCGGTGGTCCGCCCGGCAACCGCTCCTGCGGGCGTAAAAGGCCGGGAAATCGTCAGAGCCATAGACATATACCGGCACGCCCTGCGTCTCCAGAAACTCCAGCGTTTTGGCAATGTCGAGAATGGATTTTGCCCCGGCGCAGACCACTGCCACGGGCGAAGTCGCCAGCTCTTTCAAATCCGCCGAAATATCGAAGGTGCTTTCCGCGCCGCGATGCACGCCGCCAATGCCGCCGGTGGCGAAGACCGCAATGCCCGCCGCCGCCGCGATGAACATGGTGGCCGCAACCGTCGTGCCCGCGTCCAGCCCCTTGGCGATTACAGCGGCCAGATCGCGGCGCGAGGCTTTGGCCGCGCGCTTTGAAGCCGCTAGCTGCGCCAGCCCGTCAGCGGAAAGCCCCACAACCATGCGCCCGCCCAGCACGGCAATCGTCGCGGGCAGCGCGCCACTGGCGCGCACGATGGCCTCAACCGATTGCGCCATCTCGAGATTCTGCGGCCAGGGCATGCCCTGCGTGATAATGGTCGACTCCAGCGCCACCACCGGCTGGCCCGCCGCCAGCGCCGCCGCAACCCCGGCGCTGATGTGCAGCATGTCCCGCAGTGTGTTTTGCGGTGCCATCACAGCCCCTGCCGCTTCTTGTGCGCGGCGAGCGCCGCCAGCTGCCGGTCGCGCCACGCGGATTTTTGCAGCAGCGCCGCGCGGTCCGGCGATTTGCCCCAGGCGGCGATAACGCGCGACACATTTGGCTCGTCCCACACATCCGGCCCGGCGGGCGCGTTTGGGACGGATTTCAGCGAATGGGCGTAGCGCGTGCAATAGTCGCGTGTGCCTTCCGGCGCGTTCAGCTCAATCGTCTCGAACGGCCCCATAAAAGCCCAGCGCAGGCCAAGCCCGTGGCGGATGGTGTCGTCCAGGTCCTGCGGCGAGACATAGTCTTCGCCCACCAGCTTGAACGCCTCAGACAGCAGCGCGCCTTGCAGGCGGTTGAGAATAAAACCATCGATCTCGCGCTTTACCTCAATCGGGCATTGGCCGACGCTGGCAAACACCGCGCGGGCCTTGGCAATAGTGGCAGGCGCGGTCCACGGCGCGCCGCACAATTCGACAATCGGCACCAGATGCGGCGGATTGACCGGATGCGCGACGAGGCAACGCGCCCGCCCTTTCAGATGCTCCGTAAAACGCGAGGCGACGATGGCGGAGGTGGAGGAGGCGAGGATCGTGTCCGGCCCCGCCAGCGCGTCCAGTTCGGCGAAGATGGCCTGCTTGACCTCGACGCGCTCGGGCAGGTTTTCCTGCACGAATTCCGCCCCCTCCAGCGCTCCCGCCAGCGTCGGCGCGAGGCGCACGCGCGCCGCTGCCGCCGCCGCGTCATCAATGAGGCCATGGCTGGCAAGATCGTCGAGGCCGGCGCGGATCAGCGCAGGCGCGGCGCTGAGGGTTGCCGCGTCAGCGTCGGTCAAGGCCACATCCCAGCCGGCCCGCGAAAACACGTTGGCCCAGGAGCGCCCGATGAGGCCCGCGCCGATGATCGCGATTTTTGGCATGTGCTGTGTGCCCTTGCTTGCTCTGGCCGGATTCCGGCCTTAGCTTCCTCTTAAAGCCGAAGACGGTGCCGGAGCAATATCGGGAGAGCATTTTGGACCTTGGCCAC
This sequence comes from Hyphomicrobiales bacterium, assembly GCA_031367295.1. Lineage (GTDB taxonomy): Bacteria > Pseudomonadota > Alphaproteobacteria > Rhizobiales > Beijerinckiaceae > JANLPP01. Next base: position 29,021 of record JANLPP010000153.1, read on the forward strand.
ACAAATCTCCGCGTGCTCATCACGGCAGGGGCGAGCGGCATCGGACTGGCTGTCGCCCGCGCTTTTGTGTCCGAGGGCGCGCGCGTGCATGTCTGCGATGTTGACCGCGCCGCGCTCGCCGCGCTGGCTGTGAGCGATCCGGCCATCACGCAATCCCGTTGCGACATGGCCGACCGCGCGGAGGTGGCGCGGCTGTTTGGCGAAGCGCTGGCGGCGCTTGGCGGGCTTGACACGCTGGTCAACAACGTCGGCATCGCCGGGCCTACCGGGCGGGTGGACGAAATCAACCCGGAGGACTGGGACCGCTGCGTCAGCGTCAACCTGACCGGCCAGTTCAACGCCACGCGGCTGGCGGTGGCGCATCTGGCCAAAAGCCCGAACGCCTCCATCGTCAATTTTTCATCGGTGGC
>JANLPP010000159.1:0-6372 GCA_031367295.1 Hyphomicrobiales bacterium
TTCGGCAAGGTCGCGGAAATACGCCAGCGCCTCGGGATTGGCGAGGGCCTCGCTGTTTTTGACCGCCCGTCCATGCACGACGTCACGCACCGCCAGTTCGGTGATTTTGCCTGACCGTGTGCGCGGAATATCAGCCACCGCGATAATTTTGGCCGGCACATGCCGGGGCGAGGCACCAGCGCGAATCGACGCCTTCATGCGCTGGACCAGCGCTGCGTCGAGTGCCGCGCCCTCTCGAAGGCGCACGAAAAGTATGATCCGAACATCATTGTCAAACGCCTGCCCGATGGCAAGCGCCTCCTGCACCTCAGGAATTTTCTCGACCTGCGCATAAAGCTCGGCGGTGCCGATGCGTACGCCGCCGGGGTTAAGAGTTGCGTCCGAACGGCCATGAATGATGATGCCGCCACTCGCCGTCCACTCGGCAAAATCGCCGTGACACCAGACATTGGCGAAGCGCTCAAAATAGGCGGCGCGGTATTTTGCGCCATCAGGATCGTTCCAGAACATCACCGGCATGGAGGCAAACGGGCTGGTGCAGACCAGCTCGCCCTTCTGCCCGCGAACCGGCAGGCCGTCGTCGTTCCAGACATCGACCGCCATGCCAAGGCCCGGGACCTGAATTTCTGAGCGGCGCACCGGCCCGGTGGGATCGCCCAGAACAAAACAACCCATGATATCGGTGCCGCCGGATATGGAGGCCAGATGCACGTCGCGCTTGATGTTTGAGTAGACATAGTCAAAGCTCTCGGCGGCAAGCGGCGAGCCGGTCGAAAGCACTGCGCGCAGCTGCTCCAGATTGTGCGTCGAGACGGGCGACACCCCTGCCTTGCGGCAGGCATCGATGTACTTTGCCGACGTTCCAAAATGCGTGACGCGCTCGTCCTGGGCAAAATCGAACAGCGCCGCTGGTTGCGGATGGAAGGGTGAACCATCATACAGAATCAGCGCCGCCTCACTGGCGAGGCCGGATGCCAGCCAGTTCCACATCATCCAGCCGCAGGTGGTGAAATAGAACAGACGGTCACCTTTTTTCAGGTCGCTGTGCAGTTGCTGCTCCTTGAGATGCTGAAGCAAAGTCCCGCCAGCCGAATGCACAATGCATTTGGGGATACCGGTCGTGCCGGAGGAATATAGAATATATAATGGATGATTGAAAGGCATTTGCTTGAATACGAGCGGTTTACTATCGTATAGATTCGTAACATCTGCGAGGCTGCGGGCGCGCGGCAAGGCCTTTGCCGTGGCGCGGGCTTCGCCGATGTAATCAACAATGATGAAATGCTGGACAGATGGCAGGCCGGCGGCGACAGCCTTCAGCTTTTCAAGCGCGGGGAGGCGTTTGCCTGCATAAAAATAGCCATCACAGGCAATGAAAATCTTTGCTTCGATCTGGCCAAAACGGTCAAGCACGCCGCGTTCGCCAAAATCCGGGGAGCAGGAGGACCATATGGCACCAAGAGAACTTGCCGCCAGCATCAGCGCGATGGTCTGTGGCATGTTCGGCAGCATCGCGGCGATGCGGTCACCCGGCCCGACACCCATGGCGGCAAACGCCTGCTGCATGCGCGAAACCTCGGCATTCAACTCACTCCAGCTCCAGCGTGCTTCCACTTTGTCCTCGCCGCGAAACACGATGGCATCTGCGCCATCGTTCCGGCGCAGCAGATTCTGCGCATAGTTGAGCCGCGCATCTGCAAAAAACGCCGCGCCGGGCATTTTGCCTGCACCGGTCATCAGTGCTGATCCCTTGTCGCCAATGACGCCGCAAAAATCCCATAGCAGCGACCAGAATGCCTGCGGCGCTTCAATTGACCAGCGGTGCAGGCTGGCAAAATCCGCAAGGTCTTGTCCGGTGACGATCGCGGCGCGCCTGCGGAAGGCAGTCACGTTTGCCGCCTCGATTCGCCCGGGCGATGGGGACCATAGTGGTGCCGCCAAACTCTCCATCAGCTTTTTCCCTGTCACTCTATTGCCCGCGTTTACCGGATTTCGCCCAGACCCTGTTCAGTCTGTCGTCTCGACCCCCTGCCCTGTCCAGCATTTTTGTGACATTTTGCAAAACAATGTAAGGATGATTTGCAGGCGGATAGCCCCTGAGCAGGATAATGAATGCCGCAGCGGCACGATTGGCGATTTTTTGGTCTGGCGATCGCGGCGTTTGCCGCAATCGTCAGCATGCTTGCGGGCTTCGAGCCCTGGGACATAAGAAATGCCCGGTTGCAGTCGCGTGTTGCCAGCGAATTGCAGCGGGCAACGGGCCTTGCAGTCCGCAGTCAAGGCGGCCTGTCCCTTACCCTGCTGCCGACACCGCGCTTGCACCTGCGCGATGTCCGGCTTGCCAGCGCCGACACTATGCTTGAGGTCGAGGCTGGTTTTATCGACGCCGTGTTCGCGCTGCTGCCGCTGATTGGCGGCCGGTTTGAATTTTCGGCGATCAGCGTTGATTCGGCGCATATTCGCGCCGGTCCTGCCGAATCGTCAGTAGCAGACCGCAATCAGGCGGCAACAAGCCTGGCAAAAGGCTCCGTATGGCGTCCATTGCGGCTAGCTTTGACCAACAGTTCCGTTTCGCTGCGGGTCGCTGGCGCAGAAAGTGACATTGCGTTCAGCGGCGTCAACCTGAAACTGGACTGGCCATTCGAGGACGCACCAGCCAGCTTTGCCGGTCACGCCACCCTGTTTGAGGCACCCGCGACGATCGCCGGTTTTGTCGCGCAACCCGGCAATCTGCTGCGTGAGGCTTCAAGCCTGGCGAGTTTCCAGCTGACCTCTCCCGCATTTGTCCTTGCACTGATCGGAACCGCCCGGAGCCAGGCAGGTTTGCATTTTGAGGGCAAGCTGCATGGCTCGTCACAGCAGTTGCTGTCGCTGCTCCAGCCGGAAGGAGCCGCCAGGGCAGATGCGGGGCTTGAGATGGTAGCCAGTCGTCTGTCCAAAATTGATGCTGACATGGTGGTTGGGCCTGCCGGCGCGCAGCTTTCGTCCGTGCGCATAGCGATGGGCGCATCGACGCTGGAAGGCTCATTGCAGGCAAATATTCTTGATCCTGGCAGCGCGAATGCCCGCTTTTCCCTCAACGGCACGCTTGCCGCGCCCGATCTGGATCTGACACTGGTCACAAATTTGCTGCCAGCATGGCTGAACGGTCAGGGACAGTGGAACCCCGCGCCGCTTAATGTGCATTGGCTGCACAAGTCAGACCTTGATTTGCGTGTTTCCGTTGGGCGGGTCGCCTTTGGCACCTTCAAAGGCGAAGACCTTGCGTTGTCGCTGCTGGTCAGAAACCGGCGTTTTGACCTCGGCCTGAAAGAGATGCACGCCTATGGTGGACGCGTACGGGCAAATCTTGCCGGAACGCTGGCAGCGGCCTGGCTGGATGCCAAGGGCGAAGCGCAGTTTTCGAATGTGGATGTTGCGCGTTTCGCCCGCGACGCGCCTCGTTTGGCGCGCCTGTCGGGAATGGCGCAGGGCAGTGCCAGCCTTGCCACGCATGGCGGCTCCGCTGCGGCGCTCGCCGCCGGCCTTAACGGCACAGCCGAGCTAAACCTTGCCAACGGCGCAATTCAGGGTGTGAATTTTGAGCAAGCCCTGCGGCGGCTTGAACGCCGGCCAGCGAGCATCCCGGCGGCACTGACCTCAGGTCCCACAGCTTTTGACAGCCTGACGGTTCCAGCATGGATTTCTGACGGAGTCGCACGCGTCAGCGAGGGCCTGTTGACCGGCCCGGCGGTCCGTGCGGTGTTTCAGGGGGACATCGACTTTGGTCAAATGCAAGTGAGCCTCACGTCCCTCGCCAGTGCGACTGGTCCTGCAGGCGTGGACGCAACCGGCCCGCCACAACGCCTCGCGGTCGATATCAATGGCCGGTTTGGCGACATAGCTCTTGTGCCAAGGCTCACCAGCAGCGGACCCGTGACCCCGGCGTCCGGTCCTTGACGCCGCAGCGCCAATGCGGGGCGTTCAGCTCTGGTTGCGCATAGCGTCGGCCAGCCGCTGCTCCAGCGCGGCGGGTTTCAGCAGGATCAGCGCACCGCGCGATTTTTCCGCCATGCCCTCATGCGTCATCGCGTTAAGCTCGCGTGTCACCTGCTCGCGGCGGCAGCCGATACGCGCGGCCAGCACGTGGTGGAATGGCGGGGGCGAGATCATTTTCTGGCCGGGATGGCCGTGGCGCGCCGACGACAGGCGCAAAAGTTCGGAATAGAGCCGGTGTTTCAGGTCAAAGATGGAGTGTTCGGCCAGCCGCGCGTTCAGTTCGCGGATGCGCCCGGTCATCAGGCGCAACACTTTTTCGCAGCAGGACTGCGAGCTGAACACGACCTCGCGGAACACCGACGCCGGCATGATGCAAAGCTCGGCGCGGGTCAGCGCGGTGACATTGGCCGAGCGTTTGACCGCGTCGATTGCGGCCAGCTCGCCAAAAAACTGGTTCGAGCGCAGGTCACTGAGGATTATTTCTTTGCCTGCCGCCGTGCGGATCAGGACGCGCACCTCACCCGCAATGATGAAATAGACATCGGTCGAGGCGTCCTCATAGTCGACGACAACCTCATTATCGTCATATTTCTTCCACGAGCAGCGGCGGTCAAACCGCTCAAACTCAACGTCTGTGGCGTCTTTGAAGAAGGCGATTTTTTGCAGGGTCTGCATTGTGTCCAATTCCCGTGTGAGGGATTCGCGCCGTTTCCAGCAAGCATACTAGACGCAGACCTGCCGCATGAACAGGCGTCGAATCCCGAAACACCTGCACTGTTCACGGCCGTCCTTAACGGCCATGGCGACGGGCCCTTGTGTGCGCGCTCACACCGCCGCGGCAATTGTAAATGGCCGGTATCGAGAGAAAGCAGGATAACTTGCACTCGAAACAGCTCAAGCGCTGCGGCACAAAGATCAGGAACACGGAACCCGGAGCTGCAAAATGCCTGATTTCAGCCTCGAACTGGAGTTGCACGCCCAGGGCTTTGCCGGCGTCGCCGGGTGCGATGAAGCCGGACGCGGTCCGCTGGCCGGCCCGGTGGCCTGCGCGGCGGTTATTCTGGACCCGCAGGCCATTCCAGCAGGGCTCGACGATTCCAAGCGCCTGACCTCCCGCCAGCGCGAGGACCTTTTCGCGCAGATCATGGCCAGCGCCGCAGCGGTCAGCGTCTGCCTTGCGCCTGCTGCCGAGATTGACCGGCTGAACATCCGCGCGGCTACTCTGCAGGCCATGGCCCGCGCCATTGCCGGGCTGGCGCTTGCACCCGGCCATGCGCTGATTGACGGGCGCGACATTCCGCCCGGCCTGCCCTGCCCTGCCCGCGCCGTGATTGGCGGCGACGCCAGATCAGCCTCCATCGCCGCCGCTTCCATCATCGCGAAAGTCACGCGTGACCGGCTGATGCTGCGGCTTGACAGGCTCGCGCCCGGCTACGGCTTTGCGCGGCACATGGGCTATGGCGTGCCGCAGCATCTGGCCGCCATCGCCGCGCTTGGCGGCTCGCCCTGGCACCGCCTGAGCTTCAGGCCATTGCGGCAGCCCTGAACCTCGGTGTTCCTGATGTGCCCCAGCCTCACATCTATTTGGTAAAGCTGTCCTAACCATTTGATCCCGAATGGCACGTGCGAAAAAGGGACTGCATACATGCGAATCTCTACACGCCGAATTTACCTTAGCCGGGCACAGTCTCGAGTGTCAGTTGCGTAACCCGGTTAGTGTGTAATGCGTAGCGTAAATGCTGGGGCAGCAGGCTCGAAGACCCAAATTCAGGTATTGCGTATTGGGACTTCGAAGCCCGCCCGCTCATCTCCGGTTATCCATGCGGCAAGGCCGCTGCCGGTTGATCAGATTCTGATCGGCGACAGCATTGCCTTGATGCAATCGCTGCCCGAGGCGGCGGTTGATCTCATTTTCGCCGATCCGCCTTACAACCTTCAGCTTGAGGGCGACCTGTCGCGGCCAGACCAGAGCCACGTCGACGCCGTTAACGACGATTGGGACAAATTCGCCAGCTTTGCCGATTACGACAGCTTCACCAAGCGCTGGCTTGCAGCGGCACGACGCGCCATGAAGCCGGACGCGACGATTTTTGTCATCGGCTCCTACCACAACATATTTCGCGTCGGCGCGATCATGCAGGACATGGGCTTCTGGATTTTAAACGACATCGTCTGGCGCAAGGCCAACCCGATGCCCAATTTCCGCGGCCGACGCTTTACCAACGCGCATGAAACCATGATCTGGGCCTCAAAAAGCGCCGGGGCCAAGAGCTACACTTTCAATTACGAGGCACTGAAGGCCGGCAACGAGGATTGCCAGGTGCGATCCGACTGGCATATGCCGATCTGCACCGGTGCCGAACGCCTCAAGGACGCGGCGGGCCGCAAGACCCA
>JANLPP010000163.1:0-12908 GCA_031367295.1 Hyphomicrobiales bacterium
CCAGCGTCGGCCCTTCCAGCTTCCGCAAATCGCCCTCGCGCCGCTCCAGCCACCAGCCGGCCTGTTTCGGCCATGACGCAAATGCGGCGATGTCGCCGCCGCGCAGGGCCATTTCGGCGTGCAGCGGCCAGTTGGGGTCAAACAGGGCTTCGCGGCCTATCGCGACGAGGTCAGCCTCGCCGCTGGCGATGATGCTTTCGGCCTGCTGCGGATGCACGATCAGCCCGACCGCCATGGTGGCGAGGCCGGTCTCGCGCTTGATGGCACCGGCAAACGGCACCTGATGCATGTAGGGCCGCGGCGCGCCCTTGGCGGCGGTGGCCGGGCCGCCGATGCCGCCTGAGGAGCAGTCCACCACATCAACGCCGCGTGCTTTAGCGGCGATGCAAAACGTCACTGAGTCCGCCAGCGTCACCCCGCCCTCAATCCCGTCCACCGCCGATATGCGCAAGAACAGCGGCTTGTCCGCAGGCCAGGCCTTGCGCGCCGCCTCGATTACCGCCAGCGGAAAGCGCATGCGGCCGTCGCGGTCCCCGCCAAACGCGTCGGACCGCCGGTTGGCGATGGGCGAGAGGAACTGGTTGAGCAAGTAGCCATGCGCGGCATGCACTTCCACAATGTCGAACCCCGCCTCGCCGGCGCGTTTTACGGCATCCGCGAAGTTCTCCACCAGGCCTGCAAGGCCGCTCGCGTCGAGCGCCTGCGGCACCAGCGCGCTGGCGTCCATTGGCAGCGCGCTGGCGCCCACCACCGGCCACGCCCTATCGCCGCGCGCGCTGTCGGCCGCAGTCAGCGCGCCATTGCCAAACCATGGCCGCTGCATCGACGCCTTGCGCCCGGCGTGCCCCAGCTGGATCGCAGGCACTGCGCCCATCGCGCGGCAAAAATCGGCGATGCGGCGCAGCGGCGCAATCTGCGCGTTGTTCCACAGGCCCGAGTCGCCATGGGTGATACGGCCATCCGCCGCCACCGCCGTCGCCTCCACCATAACTATACCCGCGCCGCCCTGCGCAAATCTGCCCAGATGCACAAAATGCCAGTCATTCAGCACGCCCTCATCGGCTGAGTACTGGCACATCGGCGAGATGACGACGCGGTTTTTGGCGCTGACGCCGCGCAGGGCAATGGGTGTGAAGAGCTTGGGATGCATCAGGGGTCCGGGGTGCAGGGCAGGGGCTGGCGGTGGCGCAATATCTGCTACAGGTAGCCATGGACAGGGCTGGGCTGGCAAGCTTCAATCAGCGACAGAACCAGTGCAGCGCGCCGCCGCTGTGCCGCCGTGCGCGGTCGAGGGAGAAACCACATGGTCAAAGCGGTTGTCGGCATCATCGGCGGCTCGGGAATCTACGACCTGCCGGGGCTTGAGGACGTGCGCGAGGAACGCATCGCCACGCCCTGGGGCGAGCCGTCGGACGCGCTGCGTTTTGGTCGCATCGGCACGACGCAGGCGGTGTTCCTGCCCCGCCACGGGCGCGGCCACCGGCTGTCGCCCTCCGGCATCAACTACCGCGCCAATATCGACGCGTTAAAACGTTGCGGCGTCACCGACATTGTGTCGCTGTCGGCCTGCGGCTCGTTCAAGGCCGAGCTCTATCCGGGCCTGTTTGTGCTGGTCGACCAGATGGTGGACCGCACGCATGGGCGCGCCTCAAGCTTCTTCGGCAATGGCTGTGTCGCGCATGTGTCGATGGCGCATCCGGTGGCACCGCTGCTGCGCGCCCGCATTGCGGCAGCGGCGCAGGCGGAAGGTCTCGCGCACCGGCTGGGCGGCACCTATGTCTGCATAGAAGGCCCGCAGTTTTCCTCGCTGGCCGAATCGCTGACCTGCAAGGGCATGAACTATGATGTCATCGGCATGACCGCCATGCCGGAAGCCAAACTGGCGCGCGAGGCGGAGATGTCCTACGCCACAGTCGCCATGGTCACGGACTTCGACTGCTGGCATGCGGACCATGGCCATGTTGATGTCGCCAGCGTGCTCAAGGTGGTGCAGGACAATGCCCATCATGCGGCGGCTCTGGTGACGCGGCTGCTCCGCGACTTTCCCGCTGAGCACGAGGTCTGCCCCGCTGGCTCCGACCGCGCGCTGGACTTTGCCATCATGACCGCGCCAGCCGCGCGCGATCCGGCGCTGCTGGCCAGGCTTGATGCTGTGGCCGGGCGCGTGCTTAAAGGCTGATCACTCCATTGCGACGGTCCCATGCCCAGCCCTTTGTCAAACGAACTGCGCGACGCCATCCGTTCCATTCCGGACTACCCAAAACCCGGCATCATGTTCCGCGACATCACGACCCTGCTCGGCAATCCGCGCGCCTTCCGCCGGGCCATTGACGAGCTGGTGCAGCCGTGGGCGGGCGAGCGCATCGAGAAAGTGGCGGGCATGGAGGCGCGCGGTTTCATTCTGGGCGGCGCTGTCGCGCATCAGCTGTCGGCGGGCTTCGTGCCGATCCGCAAAAAGGGCAAGCTGCCGCATACAACTGTGCGCATCGCCTATTCTCTGGAATACGGCCTTGATGAAATGGAGATGCACACCGACGCGGTGCAGCCGGGCGAGCGGGTGATTCTCGTAGATGATCTCATCGCCACCGGCGGCACGGCGGAAGGCGCGGTGAAACTGCTGCGCCAGATGGGGGCGGAGTTGGTGGCGGCGTGCTTTGTCATTGACCTGCCAGACCTTGGCGGCGCGGCGAGGCTGCGGGCGCTGGGTGTGCCGGTGCGCACCCTGGTGGAGTTTGGCGGACACTGATGGCGGAGCGTGTCGCCGGACCTGAAATCGAACGGCTGATCCAGCTGCTGGCGCGCCTGCCGGGGCTTGGTCCGCGCTCGGCCCGGCGCGCGGCGCTGCATCTCATCCGCAAGCGCGAGGAACTGCTGGGGCCGCTCGGCGCGGCGATGCAGACCGCGCATGAGCGCATCGTCACCTGCACTGGCTGCGGCAACATTGACACGCGCGATCCCTGCACCATCTGCGCCGACATGCGGCGCGACCCGGCAGTGATTGTGGTGGTGGAAACGGTCGCCGACCTGTGGGCGCTGGAGCGCACAGGCGCAGTCCGGGCGCGGTACCATGTGCTGGGCGGGACATTGTCGCCGCTGGACGGCGTCGGCCCCAAAGATCTCAATCTGGCAAGCCTTGTGGAGCGGCTGAACGGCGGCGCGGTCAGCGAAATCATCCTTGCCGTCAACGCCACGGTCGATGGCCAGACGACGGCGCATTACATCACCAGCCTTGTCGCTGCGCCCGGCCTCAAGATCACCCGCCTCGCGCATGGCGTGCCGGTCGGTGGCGAGCTCGACTATCTCGACGAAGGCACGCTGGTTGCGGCGCTGGCGCAACGCACGGCATTTTAAGCCGTGAGACGAACTTGGAGCGCACCATAATCCGGTATAGCCTTGCGTTGAGCGGATTGCGCAACAACTTGTGCTCTCCCGCGTGGGCGCTCGATTGCTGTCGTCAAATCAGGAGGCAAACATGAAATGTTTCATCTCAATTGCAGCGGCAATATTTTTCCTTCAGGCCGCAGCGGTGATTGCCGGCGCAGAGCCTCATAGCGAGACAGGGAAAATCAAACGTTACGAGTGCGGCGACAATTGCTATCTCATTATGACAACGGCAAAAGGCCGGGAACTTACGGCATTGTGCGTTGCCAAAATATGCAAGACCTGGAACCAAAACACTGTCATGCCCAAAAAATTCATCGGCAAAAAAATTATTGCCAAAATGGGCACCGGCGAACAGCTTTACGGAGACGGTACAGTCGTCGGCGATTTTCCGGCGTTCGTTGACATCAAGTTTTTAAGAAAGTGATGGCTGGCCGTTTTGCCATCCTGTTACTAAACGGCCAGCAAGGGCAGGCCGCACAAGGTTAAATCGCACATTAAAACCGCCGCAGCAGCCGCTCCAGATACTCCAGCTCCTCCAGCGGGCGCAGCGGCTCGCCGACGCGCTTGCGCAATTCTTCCAGCACCCGCTGGGCGCGCTGGGCTGCGCCTGCGCCGCCGCTCAGCGTGCCGCCGCGGTCGCGGTCCTTGCTGGTGGCGGTGGGCCGGTCCAGCGGGTCGGTGCGCTTGTCGCCATTACCCTTGCGCGGCTTGCCGTCGCTGGCCTGGTCGTCGGCATTGCCCTCATCATCCGTGTCGCCCTCGCCCTCGCCCTGGCCCTGCTGCGCCATCTGCTGTTCCATGCCCTGCGCGCCCTGGCGCAGGCCCTGAATGGCGCGGCCCTGCGCGTCCCCGGCCTGGCCATTGTCGCCTTTGCCCAGCTGGGTTTCGGCGTCATTCATCGCGTCTTCGGCATCGTCCAGGCTCTTGTCCGGCTGCAGGCCCAGCTGCTTCATTTTCTTTTTGGCTTCCTGCAGCTTCTGCCGCAGCGCCCCCTGCCGGTCCTGCAGGGAGCGCATTTCCTGCGATCCCGCCTGATCATTGTCCTCATTCTGATCCTCGTCATCGCCGAGCTGTTCATCCATCGGGTTCTGCTCGTCGTCTTTGGGCGCGGTCTGGCCGTTGGACTCGGGCTTGCCCTCGGGTTTCTTGCCCTTTTTGGCCTGCTGGTTTTTCTGCTTTTTGTCGTCTTTCTTCTTGCCCTGCTGAAATGTCTTGTCACGCAGCTCCTGCTGCTCGCGGGTCATCTGGTCGAGCTCGCTCAGGGCTTTCTCGCCCTGCTGGCGCGCCTCGTTCTTCTGCTGGTTGCGCTTTTTGGCGGTGCGCAGGTTTTCCAGAATATTCTGCAATTCGTCGAGCGCGCGCTGCGCCTCGGCCTTGTCGCCATTTTTCTGGGCTTCCTGCATGCGGTCCATCAGCGCCTGCAAATCCTTTTGGGTGACGCGCTTGCTGGCGTTATTTTTGGCCTGACGGTCCTTCTGCGGCTCGGGTTCAGTGGCCTGCTCGCGCTGCTGCTTTTCGGACAGTTCGGCCATGTATTTGTCGAGGGCCTGCTTGAGATTTTCGGTCAGGCGCCTGATTTCCTCATCGCTGGCACCGCGCTGCATCGCCTCGCGCAGTGCCTGCTGGGCGGCGCGCAGATCGCGCTCGGACTGGGCAACATCGCCTTCCTCAATCTGCAGGGCCATGTCCCAGAGAAAATCAGCAAGGGCCAGCAGGTCTGCATCTGTCTTTGCCGCCTTCAGCCGGTCACGCGCCACCGACAGCCCGAGATATTCAGCCGCTGGCGTTTTGAACGTGTCCGGCGCAATCATCAGCGCTTCCAGCGCGTTCATCACGCGGGACTTGCTGTCGTCGGGTGACAGAATCAGGTTGCGCCGCTGCTCCACCAGCGCCCGCGCCACCGGCTTGACAAAACTGCGCTGGGGCAGGGTGATTTCAATGGCCTCACTGCGCCCCTCATTGGCGCCGTCATCATGCGCAAACAGCGTCATGGTCACCGCCGCGCCCGCCCACGGATGCTCGGCCAGCTCGGCGGTCGTCTGCGCGTCACCGCGCCCGCCCAGTCCCTGCGCGAGACGCAGCGGCACACGCGGCGGCGCGGCCAGCGTGCGCCCTGCCACCGGCTTGCCATTGAGGCGCGGCCTGTCAAAAAATGCTTCGGCGCTGGCGATGCCATAGTCGTCATCAAGCTTGTAGGACAGCGTGAACGAACCGCGCAGGTTGGGCTTGACCGGCTCGGCGAGCGCGATGGCGGGCGGAGTGTCGGCAATTGTGCTGACCGGGATTGTGGCAACCACCGCGCCATTATTCGTCACCACAAGACTGCCGTGCCCGCGCAGCACCCAGCGCTTTTCCAGCGCGCCAGTTTCCGCTGCGGCACCGGATCGGGCGGGTTTTTGCGGGGCGGGGGCAAGGGCCGTCAGGTCACCTTTGGCGGCGAACTCAAGGCTGGCGCTGCCGGCCGCCCGCACAATCAGCACTGAGTTGACCGGCGCGACATAGTCAGGCGCGCCCGCCTTGCCAGCCTCCCCGCCGGCTTTCAGCTGCACAATGACCGGCGGCTTGCCCGTATAGGCGGGCGGATCAATCCAGGCGTCAAGACGGAAACTGTCTGCGACAGCAGCCTCGCCGGCCCAGTCGAAAGCGGCGGCCAGCCGGGACCGCCATTCAACGCCCGCAACAAACAGCGCCGCCGCCAGCGAGCAGAGCACCGCCGCCCGCAGCGCGAGCCGGTCGCGGTCCATCAGGCGCGGCGCGGGCGCAGCCACCTTCAGCCCGTCCGCAGCCTTTGCGGCGCGGCGCATGTGCAGGTTCCACAGGGCGCGCGTTGCCGGATCGGCGGCCGGGTTGGCAAGCCGGTCTTCCAGCGTGGTGGCGGGGCGGTGCGCCTTGCCCGAATCACGGTCAACACGGGCAAGGCCCGCACTGCGCGACGGCGCGGTGGCATGCAGCCAGAGATTGGCCAGCCCCGCCGCCAGCGCCACACTGAACAGCCCCAGCCCCGCCATGCGGCCCCAGCGCGGCAGCTCCAGCCACAGGCCAAGCCAGGAAACGATCAAAAACAGCGCGCCCAGCGCCAGCACAAGCGCAACCGGCCCCCAGGCTCGCTCCCAGAAGATGGCCAATCTTGCCCGCGTCGCGAGCCGGGAAACCTTGCGGGCCACGTCTGCCGGTTCATGGTCTGGCACGCTGGCCTCATTCAAATCTGTCACGCGCGTCTCCTCGCGCCTCTGTAGCGCCAGCCTAACACGCAAAAGCAAACTTTCCAGTGGCAATAATGTGACCGATTAACGCGCTGCCCTCTGCAACAGCATTGCAAAGCGCCATGCGAGCGGCCATGGTCCCGCGCTTGCGCACACCTGCTTCCTGCCTGCTGAGTCCTCATGCTGCAACGCCTTCTAGCCGAAAACCGCCCCTTGCTCGCCGATGGTGCCACCGGAACCAATCTTTTCGCCATGGGCCTGACCTCCGGCGACAGTCCGGAACTGTGGAACGCCGAGCACCCCGAGCGCACGATGCTGTTGCACAGGCAGTTTGTCGATGCGGGCGCCGACATCATTCTCACCAACACCTTTGGCGCGAATCGCCGCCGCCTGATGCTGCATGATCTGCAGGGACGCACGCATGAGCTCAACCAGCGCGCTGCCGAAAATGCGCACGCCGTGGCTGCAAAAGCCGGGCGGCAAGTGGTGATTGCCGGTTCGGTCGGGCCGACAGGCGACCTTTTCGCGCCGCTGGGCGCGCTGACCGAGGAAGAAGCGGTAGAGATTTTCGCCGAGCAGGTCGCGGGCCTGAAGGCCGGCGGCGCGCATGTCATCTGGATCGAGACCATGTCGGCGTTTGAGGAAATCCGCGCCGCAGCCCTCGCCGCCGCCCGCCACACCATGCCCTATACCGTGACCGCCAGTTTCGACACAGCGGGCCGCACCATGATGGGCATTCCCCCGGCGCGTCTTGCAGGCGAGGCGGCGGGCCTGTTGCCCGCGCCGCTGGCGATTGGCGCAAACTGCGGCGTCGGGGCGAGCGACCTGCTTGCTTCCGTGCTGGCCATGACAGCGGCGCATCCGGACGCCATAGTTATCGCCAAGGCTAATTGCGGCATCCCGCAATGGCATGGCACCCACATTCATTATTCCGGCACGCCGGAGCTGATGGCCGACTACGCCCGCCTCGCCATTGACGCGGGGGCGCGCATCATCGGCGGCTGTTGCGGCACCTCGCCCGAACATCTGGCCGCGATGCGCCGCGCGCTCGACACACATGTGCCCGGGCCGCGCCCCTCGCTCGACGAGGTCATCACCCGCACCGGCGCGCTGGCGCAAAAAATATCGGGCGATGACACACCCGCGCCAGCGCGCGTGCGCCGCCGCGGTTGAGACAGCCAGCATGAACCAGCACGCCAAACGCCGCGCCGCCTCCCGCCGCCAGGAAGGGCATCTGCCCGCCGGATACGTTCACGATGTGGCGGGCATGCTCGATGACTATGCGTTTGTCGAGGTGCCCGACAAGCCCGCGCCCGCACCGGCCGGTCCGGCAGTGGTCGGCGAGCGCCGCTTTGCTGTTACGCCCGAGCATGCGGGCCAGCGTCTCGACCGTTTTCTGGCGGACGCCATTGAAGCGGGCGGTGAAGCCCTGTCGCGTTCGCGGCTCAAGGTGCTGATTGATGAAGGCTGCGTGACGATTGCGGGCAGGGCGGGACTTGAGGCCAACGCCAAAGTGCGTGCCGGGGAAACTGTCGAAATCGACGTGCCCGCCTCCGCTGCGCCCGAGCCGCTGGGCGAAGCGATCCCGCTGACCGTGGTCTACGAGGACGCCCATCTCATCGTCATCGACAAGCCTGCCGGCCTCGTTGTGCATCCTGCCGCCGGGCATGAGACCGGTACCCTGGTCAACGCGCTCATCGCCCATTGCGGCGACAGCCTGTCGGGCATCGGCGGTGTCAGGCGTCCCGGCATCGTACACCGCATTGACAAGGATACCTCGGGCCTGCTTGCCGTCGCCAAGACCGACGCGGCGCATGCGGGCCTTGCGGCACTGTTTGCCGACCATGGCCGCAGCGGCTCGCTGGTGCGCGAATATCTGGCCTTTGTCTGGCGTGCCCCGGCGCAGGCGGGCGGACGGGTTGAGGCGCCGATCGGCCGCCATCCGCGCCAGCGCGAGCGCATGGCGGTGGTGCGCGCCGGCAAGGGACGCGAGGCGGTGACCCATTGGCGCATGCTCGAAAATTTCGGGCCGGCGGCGCTGCTTGCCTGCCGCCTTGAGACCGGGCGCACCCATCAGATCCGCGTGCACATGGCGCATATCGGCCATCCGCTGCTGGGTGACCCGGTTTATGCCACCGGGTTCAAGACCAAAATCGGACTGCTGCCCGCGCAGGCGGCTGCCGCTGTCACGGCGCTGCACCGGCAGGCGCTGCACGCCGCCACGCTCGGCTTCGAGCATCCGGTCACCGGCGAACTGCTGCTGTTTGAAAGCGCCCTGCCGGATGACCTGGCGGCTTTGGCCAGCGCCCTGCGCCAGCCGCCGGTGGCGCGCTGACTATTTTAGGCCGCTTATTTCCAGGCGGCGAGGGCCTCGTTCAGGGCGCGCTCGCCGGCCACGCCCTTTTCGAAGGTGATCTTGGCGCGCTTCTGGTTGCTGAGGGTCAGCGGAATATCAATCCAGTTGCGCGCCACCAGAAGTTCAAGATTGTGCGCAGCATCGGTGTCGCCCTTGGCCAGTCCGACAATAAAAAAATTCTCGATGACCGGCACGAGGAGGCCGATCAGCGCCTCGCCCGCCGGATTGTCCTCCGCGCGCATTTCCGGCATGCGGACTTCCTTGATACCCGGAATATCCCCGCCTGCCACAGTGGTAAAATGCAGTTCCATCACATGTGAGGCCGGCAGGGACGTGTCGAGATTCCTCTGCAAGGTTATCGCCGCCTGGGTCTTTGCTGCAGGAATGTCAATTTCCGCCCGCAGGACAGTGGCGGGAGGCTTGCCTTCTTTTTTCACCTGCTCGACCCGCCAGACCACTGTTCCGGCGTAAGTCTTGACCTTCGATGATTCTTCGGGTGCCTCAACCAGGATCGCCGCGCGATGGGCAACCGCTATGCCCGGCACCGCCGGCTGGGGCGCTGCGACAGACTCGGGAATGGCATTGGCTGGCGCGGTCTGGGGCGCGGGCCGCACTGTGGTCGTCGTTACCTTGACCGGCGATATTGCCGTGTCCGGCCCTGAAGGCGACAAAGGCGCGGACGCCTGACCTGGCAGATTGGGCGCGCCGCCCACCCGCTCGATGATTTTGCCCGGCTGCACCGGCGTATCAGCTGGTTCGCCTGCCACCGGCGCCGGCCTCGCAATGCGCGCCAGATCATCCTGGCTTTGCTTCAGCATATAGGCCGCGCCAGCCACTGCGCCCACCACCACAAAAATCGCGAGCGCCACAATCAGGCCGCGCAGGTTTCTCGGCTTTTTTTCCGGCTTCAGCGGCGCGACGGGGTGCCCGCCATTTTTGCCATCTGAAGGGCGGCGGGGCTGCGCGCGCGCGGCGGGCGTTGCCTCGGGGCCGGCTTCCGACGGCGAAACCGGCGAAGCCTCGGCCTCGGCGATCTTGCTGATGGTTGGCGCAGCCATTACTATGGGAGCTGTCGGCGCGCGCGGGATAAACCCCGACGCGGGCGGCACGCGCGGTGCGGCCGGCGGCAGCGGACGCAGAACTGGCGGCAGAGGCGCGCGCGGCGGCGGCGGTTCGCCAGCCGCAGGCTCAAAACCCGTAAGAGGCGGCGCGGCCACGCTGGCAGGCGGCGCGGGCGGCCGCGCCGCACCGCCACGGATAGCCGACCGGATGGCAATTTCCGCCTCGATCCGGGCAATCGCCAGATCCAGCGCGCGGCTCTCGCTTTCGATATGCGTTTCGGCCAGCGGCGGCATGACAGAGCGCAGCTGCCCCTTCAGCGCCGTGCGCGCGCGCGCATAAATCGCGTGCCGCGCCTCGGTCGCATCCATATCAAGGGCGCTCACGGCTTTGGAAAGCAGTGGATAATATTCAGCCATCGCGTGTTAAGACCATCCTGCGCTGCAAAGGTCAATCCTGTACAATTTCCGCATACTCCCTAGTCACGAAACGGATCGTGAACCAGAATTGTGTCATCCCTTTCGGGGCTTGTTGACAGCAGCGCCACCGGGGCGCCGATCAGTTCCTCAATGCGGCGGACATATTTGATCGCCTGGGCGGGCAATTGCGCCCATGAGCGCGCGCCCGCTGTCGTGCCCTCCCAGCCAGGGATGGTTTCATAGACTGGCACAACCCGCGCCTGCGCCGCCTGGCTGGCGGGCAGCCGGTCGATTTGGATGCCGTCCAGCATATAATGGGTGCAGATCGCGATTTCGGCGAACCCGTCGAGAATGTCGAGCTTGGTCAGCGCAATGCCATCGATGCCCGAGGTTTTGACAGTCTGGCGCACCAGCACGGCGTCAAACCATCCGCAGCGGCGCGGACGCCCGGTGTTGGTGCCAAACTCATGACCGCGCTTGCCAATCAGCGCGCCGGTCTCGTCGTGCAGCTCGGTGGGGAAAGGCCCGCCGCCAACCCGCGTGGTGTAGGCTTTGGCAATGCCCAGCACGTAACCAATGGCTTTGGGGCCAAGGCCCGAGCCGGTTGCGGCGGCACCCGCCACCGTGTTGGAGGAGGTGACATAGGGATAGGTGCCGTGATCGACATCGAGCAGCGCGCCCTGCGCCCCCTCGAACAGGATGCGCTTGCCCGCCCGCCGCGCGGTTTCCAGCAAGTCCCATACTGCGTCCATGAAGGGCAGGATTTGCGCGGCATGCTGCAATGCTTCGGCGCGGATCGCCTCTGGCTTGATCGGCGGCAGGCCGAGCCCCTGGCGCAGCGGATTGTGGTGCGCCAGCATCCGCGCGATGCGCTCGTCGAGAAATTCCGGCTCGGCCAGATCCATGACACGGATGGCGCGGCGACCCACCTTGTCCTCATAGGCCGGCCCGATGCCGCGCTTGGTGGTGCCAATTTTGGCACCGCTGGACATTGCCTCCTCGCGGTGCGCGTCAAGCTCGCGGTGCAGGGAGAGAATCAGCGTGGCGTTTTCGGCAATCTTGAAATTTTCCGGCGTGATAGTGACGCCCTGCGCCCGCAGCTTGGCTATTTCCTCGACAAGGTGGGCGGGATCAACCACCACGCCATTGCCGATGACCGAAAGCTTTCCGGCGCGCACGATGCCGGAGGGCAGCAGCGCCAGCTTGTAGACCTTGCCATCAATGACCAGCGTGTGCCCGGCATTGTGGCCGCCCTGGAAGCGCACCACAACATCCGCCGCAATCGACAGCCAGTCGACAATTTTGCCTTTGCCTTCGTCGCCCCACTGCGCGCCGACCACCACAACATTTGCCATCAGCCCCTGCCGCTTTGCTGCACAAAAAACAAAACCCCGGCCGCGCCGCAATGGCGAGACCGGGGTCCATTGCGGTGATGCAATACTATGGGGCGGCGGGAGAGTAAAGGGGCGGGCGTTCGTGCCAGACGCATGATCGAGCCAAAATCTGGCATCTTCGCGCAACGCTCTAAAATTCCCCGGTAATCGCGGCGCGGGCAGCCGGTAAAAGTGCCGGAGCGGGGCACTCATGGCCCAGCGCCTGCCGACCGAATTACAGGCTGGATTGCGGCAGGCAAGGCGCGCTATGTCTTGGGGCAGACCAATGCGCAGAGGCCGGGACCATGCATTCTGACACCGACAGCGCTGGCCAGGTGCTGGGTTTTTACAGCCGCCACCCGATCTCGGCGGCCCATATCCTCGCGCGGCTTCAGGCGGTGCGCGGCAATCTCGACGGCGTGACGCCGCAGGAGCTGTTTCCGCATGACCAGGACCATTACGGCGGCCTTGCCGCCAATGACGCGCTGGCGACCCGTGCCGGGCTGGCGGCGGGCCAGCATGTCGTGGATTTCTGCGCCGGGCTCGGCGGTCCAGCGCGCTATTACGCGGCGCACTATGGCGTGACCGTCACCGGCATCGAGATCAATCCGGACCGGGTCAGCGGCGCGGCGCGCCTGACGCGGCTGGTTGGCCTGCAGGACAGTGTGACCGTGCTGGATGGCGACGTGCGCCACACGCGCCTCAGCGACGCCTGCGCCGATGTTGTGCTGAGCCAGGAAGCCCTGCTGCATGTGCCGGACCGCCCGGCGGTGTTTGCCGAGGCGGCGCGCCTGCTGCGCCCCGGCGGGCGGCTGGCGGTTACCGACTGGCTGGCGCACCGACCGCTCCGCGCGGCGGACACCGATAGTCTGTGGCGCGGCATGGCTGTGCGGCAGCAATGCGATCTGGCCACCTACCGCGCGCAGGTGGAGCGCGCCGGCCTGCGCGTGCTGAGCGTGGAAGACCTGAGCGCCGAATGGGGCCCGGTGCTTGAAGCCCGCTTTGCCATGTATCGCGCCCTGCGGGCCGAAACGCTGGCCGCCGGAAATCCGGCCGGCGACGATGACTTTTACGCGTCCTATGCGCGGCTTGTGGCCCTGGTGCAGGACGGCAC
>JANLPP010000227.1:0-3660 GCA_031367295.1 Hyphomicrobiales bacterium
CAGCAGCCGCAGCCCCTCAAGCCACCGCGCCCGCGCCCGCAAAACGCCCATCACTTGCGACCCGAGCGCCAGCGGCGTGCCGTGCCGGCCCTTCTGGAAGCGCAGCGAGGGGTCGCGCGCCTCGCCGTCTTTCTTGGCATCATTTTTGGGCACATGCGACGAGTCGACGGAGATGAACGGCCCGTCGCAGACAAACGCGCCGCGCCAGCGCAGCGTTTTGTCTGCAATCTCTGGCGGCGCGGCGGTGTTGGTTTTGTCCTTCAGCGACCCGTCAGCGCCAATCGTCTGCTCAACAATCGTCAGCGACCCGGCGCGCAGCTTCAGCGCCCCAGCGCCATCGCCCTTCCCCCCGCCGCACGGCACGCCCTGTTCACGCCCCAGCGCCGCCAGCACCATGCGCAGGCATTCGAGCCGCGCCTGCCCGCCGCCGTCCTCGCCGATCAGCACCAGCCGCAGCTCAAACGCCGCGCCGGGCGCGCACATTTCCTGAAAAAACAGCTTGTGGTCCGCCGCCGTGCCCGACTGCGGGTTTATCGACGCATGGGCGGCGATGAAACTGCCGGGGCTCAGGGGCGCGCTCTGCCCGGGCTCCGGCCAATCGACAAATTCTGCGCTGGCGTAGGGATAGTCTTTTGTTACCGGCGCGTTGCCAGCCAGCGCCGCGCCGCGCGCCAGCAGCATGCCCATCTGGCCGGTTTTGCTGACTTTGATGTCGCCGAACAGGTCCGCCACCTCCCCGGGCTTGCTCAGCACCGCCTCACCCAGCCGCCGCAGCAGGCCCTTGACCGTGGTGGGCGGAATATAGGGCTTGTCCTCATAGTCGCGGGCGATCAGGTCCACGTTGCTGGTGTCGTTGGAGCCGGGGCGGCGCATCGCCCTGAACTCCCCCGTGCCGACATGCATCGGCGACAGCAGGTCGAGCGTGGCGGTGATGTCGTAGCGGCGGCCAAACATCATTTGCCTCCCGCTTCGGATTTTGCGCGGAGTTCGGCATGGTCCACCAGCGAGAAGGCCACCTCGCCATAACCGTTCTGCGTCAGGTAGGGGCAGTTGCGCCAGTCCTGCGGCTTTGCGGTGTTGGTCAGGGTCACAGGCGGCAGGCCAAAACGGGCGATCCTGTCGAGATCGGTCACGTTCCCGCCCTTGACCAGAAACACCGAACCCGGCTCGGTCAGCACAAACGGATAATAGGTCTCGCCATAGGGGCGATGACGCGTCGCGATATACCCCCCCGCAAGGCGGCGGGTGGTGTAGCTGCGCAGCACGGTGCCGCCGCCGGTGCAGGCGGTGATGTGGCTACAGTACTGCGCTTTTACCGATACACCGGCCTCAACCGCGCGCGGATCCGTCAGCAAGGCAGGGGTGACGAGGGTCAGCGCGTAAAGGCCGTCATGGCCACGCACCTCTTCAGAAATCGGCTCGGCCGCCAGCCGCAGGCGGCCGGTCGGCGTATCCTGATCGTTTGGCGGGTCGCCCGCGAGGATCGGCTTGAACGTCGCCCAGGCCCCCGTGCGGCCAAGCGGGCCGAACCCTTCGTTGAACAGCGCGCGCAGCTGGCCGCGCAGGCTTGCGTCAACGTCAGCCATATCCGCCACAAGCCGCCAGGGGCGCGGTTTGCCTTGGCGCAGCATGCCTTTGGCGACCGTGGTGAACAGTTCGCCGTCCTTGGCCACGAGTTTGTCAGCGTCGATAGTGACATGCGTGCGCGGCTGCGGCGGCAGATAGACCGGCATGGGAAAGCTGGTCTGGCGTTGCAACGCCTCGCAAAGTTCCTTTTTCCACTTCCAGTCCACCGGATGCTGCGGCGCGGTCCAGCCGCCATCGCTGAGCTGCGTGACAAAGCCGGTTTCTGCCGCTTGCGCCAGTCCATGCAGCAATGCGTCGGCGAAATGATCGCCGCCGCCGTCCTTCCAGTTCAGCAGCGAGGCGGGCACGCGGAAACCTGACAGCGCGCCATAGTCATCCTCCGGAAAGGCATGCGAGATGCGCAGCGCCGCCAGCGCTTTCGACCATTCCGCATGCGTCTCCGGGTTAATCCCCGCCAGCCGCAGCCGCTCGGCCAGCGCGCCCTTGAAGGCCGCGCCGGGGATGACATCCGCGCCGATGAACAGGTTGTCGGTCTCGCGCGTCGCATCCACCAGAATGGGCCGGTCGAAGGTGACGCTATAGGCGAGGCGCTGCGCCAACGCAGCGGGCGCGGGCAGCGCGCCGGGCGTGCGGTTCTTTTCCGTCACAGACCCCGCCACCACCTCGCCAAAGCCGGCACTCTTGAACGCGCCTATCGCGGGGATGAGCTTTATCGCGCGGTCCAGCATGGTGATGGTTCTTGCCACGTCGATGCCATCGCGCGCCAGCAGGTGGAACGTGCCCGTGAACGGCACCGTCTCGCCAAACCGCGCCACCAGCTCGGCCACCTGCAAAGCGCCCGATTTCACCGCGCCGGTCTCGTCGTCAATTTCTATGCGCGTGGTGGACAGGCTGGAGGTTGTGTCGCGGTCAGCGGTCAGGTCATTGGCAATCAGCAGGCCGCGCTCGCGCAGCTCGGATTCGGCGGATGTCTCGTCCGTATTCTCTTCCGGCTTCCGGCCAAACAGCTTGTTAATCAGCGTCTTGTCCGCAAATTTATGCGGTTCCTTCGCCAACTCATCGCAAGCCGCCCGCAAAACCCCCTTGATCTGGTCCGCCGGGATCACCGGCTTGCCGTCCTCGCCGCGCAGCTGCGCCGCGTCAATGCCCAGCATGGCGTTGGCGAGGCCCTGGAACAGGAACGGGCTGCGCAAGGTCAGCGACACGGTGAGGCGGACGGTGGCGCTCACGCGGCGTCCTTCGCCAGAGCGGCGGCGTCCGGCGCAGCGTCTGCGTGGTCCAGCCCGTCCAGCGGGTTAACATAGTCCCACAGCGCCGAGGCGGCGGCGAGCGACCAGGCCAGGGGTTTGTCACGCTCCGCATGGGGCGCGCCGGCCGGGAACTTGCCCAGCACATGCAGCGCATCAAAATCCGCTTTGCGGTTTTTGCTCATCCGCTTCAAATAAACACGCGCCGCTTTGATAACCGGATTGCGGTCGTCGCCTGGCTCCAATTCCCTGTCGTCTGGCCCCAATTGCTTGAACAGGCCCTTGTCTCTTGCAATGCGCAGCAGCTTGTAAATCTGCGAGCGCGGAAAGTCGCTTGTCTTGAGCGCGCCGATTGCCGCGAGGGTGTCGCCAATGCCATCGCCGCGCAGCGTCAGCAGGCTGCGCAGCGCGCACTCCTGCACTTCTCTTTCATCTTTTTTCTCGTCCGGAAAGTATGGCAGCGCGAACAGGCTGGCGCGGTAGCCGCCTAATCCGTGCTCGGGCAGGGCGATGCTTTCGAAGGCTTCGACTTGCAGCACGTTTTGCGGCGGGCTGTCTTTGCATGGCGGGTCTTTGAGCAAGTCCTTGCCGTCATCGGCAATTGTCTTCGCCATCGCCCGCGCCTGGCGGATCGGCGTTTTTTCGTGGCAGAAAATCAGGCCCATGCCGAAGGTGAGGGGAACCGCAGGTCTATCGTCGATCTTCGGCGCTTTCCACGTCTTGGTCCATTCGCAAAACTGTTGCGCGAATTCTATTCCCAGCCACGCGGGCATGACAAACGTCAGCTCGTCGCCGCCCCACAGCAGCGTTTCAAAACGCAGCGGCA
>JANLPP010000247.1:0-11559 GCA_031367295.1 Hyphomicrobiales bacterium
CTTGTCCGCGTCAAGCGCGATGGTGATGGCGAATTTGTCCTCGCCCACCAGCAGTTCGGGATTTGCAAGACTGAGATAGCGCAGCTTTTCGCAGGCGTCGGCACTGTTGGAAATCAGTTCGCGCAGAAAAATGTCGCGGTCGGAATAGACCGAATGCACCATGAGATGCAGCAGGCGCGAGACGTCGGCCTGAAAGGCATGGGATTTTGGCGCGGCAGTCACGGGAAACCTCACATCATGAATTCAGCTGGGGCCGCGCGGCATGGCCTGCACGACAGGCTGCATATCATCGTGATGCAGGCAAAATTCAAGGGAGATCAGCGCCGACAAAAAAGAGACCGGCTGGAGCCGAAGCTCCGAGCCGGTCAAATATATCATCTGCCCTTCAAAGAAGGTGGCTTGGCTGGCCGCTCCATCCCGGGGGGCTGGGGGGCTGACGAATCCGAAACAGGGACCGGGCCAAACCTGAGAGACAACATGGTTGAAGATGACCCTCCACTTTGGCGGCGGCTTGGCTGGAAAAGGGCAAAACTGTGATTTTTCCACGAAAGTGAATTGCACTTCATAGACGGAATTCTGTCACATTGGTACTTGCCGATGCCCCGCCTTTCCGCAATCATCAGTCCGGCGGGCGGGCGGGTGGCTCAAAAGCCGGAACTGCCGCCATCTGACGGAGGGCGCTCATGGTGGACACAGCGGAAGGAGCGGCGGAGCCAAAGCAGCCGGGCACCTTGCGCCTTGCGCCTCGCCCGGACAGTACTCCGCCAGCGTCTGATCCGCAGCAGCAAGGCCCGACTGCGGCAGTCTCCTTCAACCGGCTGGAACTGCGTGAAATCCTGAATCTCTATGGCCGCAAGGTCGCCGCAGGCGAATGGCGGGACTATGCCATTGATTTTACCCGCGAGCGAGCGGTCTTCAGTGTTTTCCGCCGCGCGGCGGAAGTACCGCTCTACCGCATCGAGAAAGAGCCGAAGCTGGCCCAGCGCCAGGGCGCGTTCAGCGTCAGCAACGCCGCCGGCCTGATCATGACGCGCGGCCACGAGCTGGCCCGGGTGCTGCGGGTGCTGGACAAGGAGCGTTTCAGGATATTGAGCGCGTGAGGCTGGCAAAAAGCAAAAAGGCAGCTGCGTCACGCGGCTGCCTGGCATTTCATGCAAGACTGCTGACCGTTTTACGCCGTCACCCCGGGAGCCGCGAAGCGGAACTTGAGAACCAGGTCCCAGGTCTTGACCAATTTGCCGATCTCTTCGTCCTTGCGAGCGAAGCGAAGCAATCCAGAGCATGCGGACTGTGACTTCTGGGTTGCTTCACCCCGGGCTTCGACCCGGGGATCGCAAAGACGGCCAGTATGCCAAGTTTCAAGTCCACGGGCTGCTGGGAGGACCCCTGGATTCCGGGCGGGCTTTGCCGCCCGGAATGACAGACCCGGCTTAACTCTCAGCCCCGCATCAATCGTTTGAACGTCCGCCGAACAGCGACAGCATTGTCTGGAACAGGTTGAGGAAGGTGATGTACAGGAACAGCGCGCCGATTATGGAGTTCTTGTGCATTTCTTCCCCGCTCTGCGAGTGGAAATACATCTGTTTGACCATCTGCGTGCCATACACCGTCAGGCCGGCAAACACCGGGACGCCGATCAGCGAGATAATCCACTGCATGCCGCTTGAGCCCAGAAACACGTTGAGCAGGCTGGCAATGATCATGCCCCAGATGGCCATGGTCAAAAATGTGCCCATGCCGGAAAGGTCACGCTTGGTAGTGTAGCCAATCAGGCTCAACCCGGCGAAAGCTGCCGACGTGGCAAAGAAGACCCGCGCCACGGACGTATGGGTATAGACCATCAGCACCACGGCCATTGATATGCCCATTGCTGCCGCAAAGGCCAGAAAGCCAATCTGCGCGCTTGATGCACGCATGCGGTCAATCGAGACGTTGAGCAACATGGACAGGCCGAGCGGCGCAAACACCAACACCCACTTGAACGGGCTGATGAACAGGAATTTGCCGAGTTCAGTCAGGTTCGCGGCGGTGAAACGGGCAGCGTTCGGATCGATCACCGAAAGGTAAAATGTCACGAAAGCGGCAAGGCCCGTCAGCGCGAGACCCATCGCCATATAGTTATAGACGCCCAGCATGTAGGCGCGAAGGCCCTGGTCGACCTGCACGCTGGTCTGTGCCCCGGTCTGGCCCCACTGGGTGCCTGCACGGTCAAATTGTGCCATAACGTCAATCCTCCATCAAAAACCAACGCAGCCGAAGGTTGCGGGGGCTTTGTCTCAAGATGATGCGCTGTCTTGTCAGAATCAAGACAGCGCCTCGAAATAATCCTGCCGCCGCGCCGCACGTGCTGCGGTATTACGCCGCTTCCTCGACCTCGGTGTCGCCCGCGTCGGCTTCCACCGCGCTGTCGGTCTTCACTCCGCGGCGCGGGCCCTTCTGCAGCTGGTTGTCCAGCACTTTCAGGGCCTCAGTGTCTGTCAGTTTTTGCACTGCGGCAATTTCACGCGCCATGCGATCAAGCGCCGCCTCAAACAGCTGGCGCTCGGAATAGGACTGCTCGGGCTGCGCATCGGAACGGTAGAGATCGCGCACCACCTCGGCAATCGCGATCAGATCGCCCGAATTGATCTTCGCCTCGTATTCCTGCGCCCGGCGCGACCACATGGTGCGCTTGATGCGCGCGCGCCCGGTCAGGCAGTCGAGCGACTTCTGCACCAGCGCCGCGTCGGCCAGCTTGCGGATTGCACCATGCGCAACCTTGGGCGCGGGCACTTTCAGCGTCAGCTTGTCCCTCGCAAAATTCACCACGAACAATTCCAGCGTGTAGCCGGCCACCTGCTGCTCCTCAATGGCGACAATCTGGCCCACGCCATGTGCTGGATAAACGATATATTCCAGCGTCTTGAAACCAAAATGCTTGCCGCCCTGGGGCTTGGGCATCGGCTTGGTGATCGGCCCGCTGCCCGGCGGAAAGCCGGGACGCCCCGCCGAAAAGCTTGGACCTGAACGCGGGCCGCCCGGAACAAATGGTTTTGGCGCGACAACCAGTGATGGTGGTGCTGGCGGCGGCACGGGTGCCTGCGCTGCTTTTGACTTGACCTCGGCTTTCGCCACGATGGCGGCACGCACCGCCGCAAGCTTTTCGGCTGCCGACTTGACGCTCACAGCGGCACCGCCCGCCGGCCGAACAGCCGAGGGTGCCTGAGCGGCAGGCTTGGCCGCAACAGGCTTGGTGGCAACAGGCTTGGCGGGAGCCGACTTGGTGGCAACAGGCTTGGTGGCAACAGGCCGGGCCGGAGCAGCCTTGGTGGCAACAGGCCGGGCCGAAGCAGCCTTGGCGGCAACCGGTTTGGCAGCGGCCTTGACGGGAGCGGCCTTGACGGGAGCGGCCTTGACGGGAGCGGCCTTGCTGGTGCCCGGCTTGACAATGGCAGGCTTGGGCACCGCCATTTTGGCAGACCCCGCCGTGGCTGGTGCAGCTTTGGTGCCTGCCTTGGCCAGTTCAACCGGTTTTGCTGTTGCTTTGCTTGCCATTTTTACCGCCACTTTTGTTTTTGGGGCCGATCCGCGCACAGGTGCGAACGCAGTCCCGGTTTTTGAAGAGGAATTATGCGATCTGGTCCTGTATTCCGCCGCTTTGACCACGGCAATCTTGCTCGCTGTCTTTGCCGCCACAGTTTTCGTGGCCCCCGGCCGCTTGGCCGCAACAGCCTTGGTCCTGCTGGTCTTTGCCATGGCACTTACTCCTGAACGCTGCCGCACCGGACCACTATCTATCCCTGCCGAAACTGGCCGGACACTGTAAACTCAACGCACTTTTTACCGGAAACACTGCAGGATCAGGGGCGACGATTGACTGAGGGCGTTCCCTGGCCACATGGCATTCCATGCCTGATACATGCACTGTGCTGACTTGAAACCCTGCGTCATTTCCATGCACAGGTCTGTAAAGCGCCGCAGCCTCCGTCAACCCGGCGTCACGCGTCAAAACACGCCACTTGCGCCAGCCCGAAAGCCGCACGCGCACCGTTTTTGCCGTCACAAGGTACAGTTTTGGGGGTGATTACATCATTAATGAAGTATGTATCACAAAATAACACGAAAATCAAAGGGTTTACGCCGACTTCCGCATCATGCGCTGGGCCAATGGTTAACAGCGCGCATGCAAAACTGCCCGGCATATGATTTTATGCCAGCCTCGCCTGCGCTGGAGGCATGGCTTTGCCGGGCGCAGGTTCTTCAGTCTCCCTCGCCGGGTTCGACCGAGAAGAACGCATCGAATTTTCCGGCCTTGCCGTCAAACTCCTTGCCGTCGGCCGGGCCGTCCCGCTTGATCGTGATGTTTGGCCAGGATTTAGCGAAATCCGCGTTGACTTTCAGCCACTTGTCCAGCCCCGGCTCAGTATCCGGCTTGATCGCCTCAGCCGGGCATTCCGGTTCGCAGACGCCGCAGTCGATGCATTCGTCCGGATGAATGACGAGCATGTTCTCGCCCTCGTAGAAACAGTCGACCGGACAGACCTCGACACAATCCATATATTTGCACTTGATGCAATTTTCCACGACGACATAGGTCATAGACAACTCCCGGCGCGTCTTGCGCCCGATTCAACTCTTGCGTCACCCAAGCTGGCGGGGCCGGCACTTTGACCGCGCTTTAGCGGCTTTGGCCCGGCTAGGCAAGGTCAGGCACAGCCTCTGACCGGCCTTCCCCGGTCCAGCCGTTGAGGCGCAATGGCGCAGCCATATGGGCCGGAACCGGCGCTGTCACAGCAATGCTGTCCTTGTTTTTATACAGCGGAATCGCGATCGAGCGGGCGTGCAGCATCAGCGAAAACGCGGCCATGCGGTCGCCCGAACCATAAATCGGGTCGCCGGTGATCGGCCAGCCCTGCGCGGCGCAATGCACGCGCAGCTGGTGGGTGCGCCCGGTCAGGGGCGCAAGTTCGAGCCAGGCCTGCCCGGATGCGCGCCCCAGCACCCGCCAGCGGGTCTGCGCGAGCTGGCCTAGCGGATCCACTTTCATCCACCAGCCACGCGTTGCGTCGAGCCGCCCCAGCGGCAGGTCAATCAGGCCCTCGTCAGCCTCCGGCCCGCCGTCAACCAGCGCCCAATAGGTTTTCGCAATCCTGCCCTGCTTGAACAGTGTCCCGAGTTTTTCGGTCGCCTTGTTGTGGCGGCCCAGCACCAGGCAGCCGGAGGTGTCCTTGTCCAGCCGGTGCGCAAGCACCGGGCTGCGCGGCAGGCCAAAGCGCAGCGCCTCAAAATGCGCCTCAAGATTGTCGCCACCCTTGGGGCCGCGATGCACGGCAATGCCCGCAGGCTTGTCAATGACAAGCATCAGCCCGTCACGATAGAGGAGGCGCGCGTTTAGCTCTTCCGGTGTCATTGCCAACAGGCTATGCGAGACAAATCAGGCCGCCGTCAACCCGTTTGCGGCGTATGGAAACCGCCGGGAACGCACGCGTGGCAGATAATGAGGCCGAGACGGAGATGCTGAAGCGGCTGTTTGGCGGCGGCGGGGCAGCTGCGGACGTGTCCGCCACAGGCCTTGCCGCAACGCCAAAGCGGCCATTGTTTTCGCTGACAGATCAGGCGTTACCGCCGGACCCGCCTCAGCAGGCGGTTCGCGCGGCCGTATCCGGGGTGCCAGCTGCGGTTGCCCTGCCCGCCCGCTTTGAAACGCAGGCACCCGATCCGCAGTCTGCCGAGGAAAGGCGCGGCTGGTGGTCGCGGCTGCGCCAGGGCCTGACGCGTTCGTCCTCGGCTATCGGACAGGGGATCAGCGACCTCTTCACCAAGCGCAAGCTTGACGCCACGACGCTGGAGGAGCTGGAGGACCTGCTGATCCAGGCCGACCTTGGCCTCGCCACCGCAGGACGCATTGCGCAGATCGTCGGCAAAGGCCGCTTCGACAAGGGCATCGACCCGCAGGAGGTAAAGGCCATTCTTGCCGCCGAAGTGGAACGGGTGCTGGCGCCGGTGGCAAAGCCGCTGGTCTGCGATTTTGACAAAAAGCCCTTCGTCATCCTCGTCATCGGCGTCAACGGCTCGGGCAAAACCACGACCATCGGCAAAATTGCCGCAAAATTCCGCGATCAGGACCGCCGGGTCATGCTGGCGGCAGGCGACACGTTCCGCGCCGCCGCCATCGAGCAGCTGAAAATCTGGAGCGAACGGACTGGCGCGGCGTTTGTCGCGCGCGGGCAGGGGTCAGATTCGGCCAGCCTTGCCTTCGAGGCGCTGAAACAAGCGCGCGAAACCGGTCAGGAAATCCTGATTCTCGACACTGCCGGCCGGTTGCAGAACCGCAAGGAGCTGATGGCCGAGCTGGAAAAAATCACTCGCGTGCTGAAAAAGCTCGACGCCAGCGCGCCCCACGCCGTGCTGCTGGTGCTGGACGCGACAGTGGGCCAGAACGCGCTCAGCCAGGTCGATATTTTTGGCAAGGTTGCCGGGGTCACCGGCCTTGTCATGACAAAACTCGACGGCACAGCGCGCGGTGGCATTCTTGTCGCCATCGCCGAGCGTTTCAAACTGCCCGTGCATTTTATCGGTGTCGGAGAAACCGCCGACGACCTCGAACACTTCGCCGCCCGCGATTTTGCCCGCGCCATCGCCGGGCTGGAGCGCTAGCAGACCGGCCTGTCCAGTCAACCAGAGCTGCCGCATTGCCCCTGCCGCGCCCGCATCAGCGCCTCGGCCATGACAAACTCATTCTCGTCGTCAATGTCGAGTGAACGCTCCGGCGGCATGACATAGGCCAGCGTTGTTTCATTATAGAAAGACCCGGTGCGTTTGAGCTGGTCAATGCGCGCGACATAGACTGCGCCATTGATGAGGCAGGGCGTCTGCGGCCCGTCGAAGAAACTGCGTTTGACAAAACCGCCATTGGCGCCGCGTCCGCCAAAAAATCCGGGCGGCTTGTGCAAGCCGGTGACGCTGATCACTGCCTGCGCGTTGGCGCAAAGCTGCACGCAGGCGTCAATGTCGGCGGCAAGGCGCAGTGGCGAGGTTGGCTGCAGCAGGACGAGAAAATCAAAACCCGCGCCCGCCTGTTCGATGGCGTGCATGACCACATCCATCGAGTTTGCCGCGTCGGTTGCAAGCTCCGCCGGACGCACAAAAGGAACCTCGCAGCCATGGGCGCGGGCGACACTGATGATACCGGCGTCTTCCGAGCTAAGGATGACGCGGTCAACGCAGTGCGAGTCCAGCGCGGCGCTGATGGTCCAGGCGATGAGCGGCGCGCCCGCGAAGGGCCGAACATTCTTGCCGGCGAGACGCTTTGACCCGCCACGCGCCGGGATCAGCGCGAGCACCCGCTTGCCCTCAATCATGTCACCGGCACCACGCGGCCCGGCGCGTCACGCGGCTCGCCAAGAGCTTCGAGAAACGCCGACAGGCATTGCCGGTGGAGCCGCGCCGATTCCGCCAATGACGGCAGCGCGGGGGCGCGCCCGGCAAGAATATCGGTGGCGATGCCACCGGTGAGCGCGCTCTGATACAGGATCGGGAAGGGTGACGCCTCAACCGCGAGCGGCGCCGAAGCCCGGCTGGTCAGAAGCTGCTGTGAGGCTTCAACAACCAGCAGGCGGCGGTCTTCGGCAATGATGGTGACCGTGTGCGGGCTGGTTGATTCTGGCCGTCCGCGGATGGCGAGAAAATCGCCGCGCTGCGATGCGCCGGTCATCATGCCGGAAAATTCCACGGCACCCGCGTGGCGGCTCGCGTCGCGCAGCGGCGTCAGGCGGCGGCCGTCGAGGTCGAAGCCGCCAGCCTCCCCGGTCAGGAATGCGGCGAGATCGATGAAATGGATGGCATTGGTGGCAAGGCCGTTGGCGCGGCCAAACTCGACGGCAATGGTCAGCGGCCCAGCACTGGCGAGATCACTTTTCAGCGCCTGGTAGCTTGCCCACGAACGGCGCGGCGTGTTGACGAAGGCCGCAATGCCACGGGACGCGAGCAGCGCCTCAACCGCCGCGTGATCATCATGCGACTGGAACAGAAATTTTTCCAGCAGCAGCGCGCTCACCTGCTTTTCCGCAACCAGCGCCTCGATGAGCGCGCGGCGCGGCTTTGCGCCAGTGGCGACAATGGCGAGGCCGATTTTTTCCGGCAATGCCGCAAGCGTGTCGTGAAACGTGAAAGACAGGTGCGGTCCCGGCTGCATTTCGGCAACCCGCGCCGCGGCCAGCGCGCGCGACTCCGCTGACGGATCATAGCCATGCACATGCGCAGCTTGTGTCATGCGCGCCAGCCCCTGGAGATGGCGCGAGCCAATGTTGCCGCAGCCGGCAACGGCGATTGTAGGAATGTCACTCAAGCAAAGCCACCTTGATTCACGTCTGCAGCGCCGGTGTCAGCTCGGCCTGTCCTGATCGCCGTCGGACTTGACGACATAGAGATTTTCCCGCCACGGCCCAGCCTTCCAGGGAGTATCGCCGATCAGGCGGATGGCAAGATTTATTTTGCGCGTCTCGCGGAGCAGCGGCTGGAAAAGGCCGGGAATGACAATATCAGGATAATCGCTTTCGGCATGCCAGCCGCGGCTGCGCAAAACGCCGCCCTGCGGCCTGGTTGTGTAATGATCGGCGAATATCGCGCCCGCCTCGCCGCCAAGGCGTTCGGCCTCCGCCAGCAAAGCGCCATAAGCGCCGGGGTCACGCGCTACAAGCTCGATGACACGCAGCAGGCAATCCTTCGTGTCGCGGATCGTTTCGAGGCGGTGCACCATGGCACCGCCAATGGTGCCGTGAGCGTCGATGGCGAGGGACAGGCGGTAATCGAGGCGCGGATGCTGCAAATAGCGCCAGTTGAGGAAAGCCGCGTCGCGCTGCGTGCCAAAATACCCGTCCTGCGTGAAGGCGTGCCAGAAGCTGTCCCAGCCCGCTCCGGGATCACGCGTCGGCGCGACAGTCCAGCCGGGCGGCGCGCGCGCGGCCAGGGGATGCGCGAGCGCGTCTGCAACATTGCGGCCCGCAAGCAGTTTTGCCGCCCGCTCCCGGTCGAGGATGCGGATGAAACGCGGGACTGCGTCAACGCATTGGTAGCGCATGGCACGGTACATCGGAATGACCGCGAGATTGATGCCGGCCGCTGCCACAACACTGATCGGCAATTGATGCGGGCTGGTCATCAGCTTTGAGCCGATGCCCTGTGCCAGGTAAGCGCTGTCGGCCTGGAGGTTGCACAGCCAGGCGCCGGGTGCAACTTCGCCGTTGCAGTTGAAATCCATCGACATGACGCCGATGAGGCCGACAAGACGCCCATCGTCCCAATAGGAAATGGCGGCGAGCCCCGCGTCCTTGAATATGGGGCTGCGCTGCGGCGACATCTGCCACAGCATGAAGTCGCGGTCATTGCCGAGAATGTGGTTTTTGCCCCAATAGTCCCGGAAAAACTGCATCGCCTCTCCGATTTCGCCAGGAGTGATGAAGCGCTGAACTAGAGCCATGATGTGAGACCAGCGCCCGGCGTCAGCGCTTGCGCGCAATCACAACGTAGGAATAGCCGTGTGTGTCGGTAGACTGGTCCTGCTCGGGCGTCACCAGGTCACGTGCCACAACGTCCATGCCGGCGGCCGTGACCAGCGCGTCAACCTCGCGATAATCCTTCCATTGGCGGATGTGGTCGGGCGCGACAAGGCGCGTCGGCGCGTTGATGAACAGCAGCCCGCCGGGGCGCAGGCTGGCGCCCAGATGCGCCACCGCGTCGCCCGGCGAGGACACGAGTTCGAGCACTTGACTGATGACGACGGCGTCGAAACGCGCGCGCGCCTGCGGAGCCGCGCAAACGTCCTGCAGGTCAAGGGTGATCGGCCGGTCAATGCCCATGCTGGCAAGGCCGCGGCGCGTCAGCCCAAGGCTTGCTTCCGCAACATCCCAGCCGGTCAGCGACGCGCAGCGCGGATCAGTCGCGGCAAAAGACAGCCACAGGCCATGGCCGGGCCCGATCTCAAGATAGTCATAGCCTTCCTTGAGCATTGGAATGAAGCGTTGCGCAAAAAATGCCGCAGCGCCGGCGTGCTGGCGCCACAACAGCTGCGATATCATCAGGCCACGCATATACTGGCCCATCTGTTCATGATTTTTGTAAAATTTCTCGTGAATCGAGGCGAAATCCGTATGCTCGACGCCCTTGTTGCGGCGAAATTGCATTTCGTATTTCAAAAAGAAATTGCACATCCATTTGTAGTCGGCGCCATAGCGCGGCAAATCATCGCCGATCAGCGCCAGCGCGCGCTTTGACAAAAGATCAAGGAAGGCGAGGCGCTCGGGCGTGCACGTGGAAAAATGGCGGACAGCGAAAGGCCGATGCTGTGGCCAATGGTCAAGAACTGCGGCCACTATCGTGTCAAGATTTGGATAAGGCGAGAGCGCGGCGTCCAGAGCAAAGGTCATGGTGGCAGGTCCTTCAATCCGGCAGTGTGCGCCGGAACCCTTGAGGTAAGGCTGGTGCGGGTCAAGCGAGGCGTGATCGCCCTCAGGCAGCCTTGGCCGTGACGACCGAATAGAGCCCGCTCAGGCTGCTGAACTGTTCCGGGTCAAGTTCGCCAAGATCAATCATCACGCCGGTCCTCTCTTCCAGAGCGAGGCAGAGATTGATGAAAACATGGCTGTCAACCAGCCCCGAGGCCAGCAAGTCATCCTCCCCGCGCAAGGCGTCAAACTGTGCGGCGCGCGCCGGATCGTTGGATTTCAGGAAATCAATGGCACAGGAACAAAAAGAGCGGAAATCCATGTTCTACCCTGTAGTTGAATCTGATGCCGCGCCTGACGTCAAACGATAACGGCTGCGTCTTGCGCACGCAGCCGTTATGGTGCCATCGCGCCTGCGGGATCGCCTGACTTAGACGGCGAGTCTTTTCATGTAAAGCGTATAATCGAGGCGGGACTGTTCGAGCGGCGAGCCGCTCCCATCGCCTTCATCGGAGCGGAAACCGACTTTGACGCCCATTTCACGCATTATATCCAGCGTGACTTCGTCATAGCATCCGCACGGATAGGAAACCGAAACAGGCGTCTTGCCCAGCACGTTGATAAGATGCCGCTGGTTGTTGCTATATTCCTGCACTTGCTGTTCGCGCGTCCATTTGCCCAGATTGGTCGGATGCGACGTTGAATGCAGGCCGATCACGTGCCCCTCCGCTTCAAGCCGCTTGAGCCAGGCGTCGTTGAGCCAGACTTTCATGGCCATCGACTGCATGTCGAAGCCACGCGCCTTCATCATCGCCTCGCAGACGCTGTAGTACGTGTCCCGGTCCAGCACCATATCGCGCACATAACGGAAAATCCGGTCTTCGCGTGTGTAGAACCCATAAGCAGCCAAATAATTGCTCGCAGCGTCCGATGTGAGGGCCGGTGCCACTTTGCCCCAAACCGGCGCCGACTTCATCGCATCATAAAACGCCTCATAAAAGTCATGCGGCGTTTCAAAGCTGATGTTACGAAAATAGCGAATCATTTCAAAATGATCGACATGACCCTCGAAAATCGCACTATAGACAAAAAAGAAAGCTTTGATATTGTATTTATCTAAAACAGGCAGAGCAACTTC
>JANLPP010000255.1:0-2393 GCA_031367295.1 Hyphomicrobiales bacterium
ACCGTCACCGACGCCAACGCCGTGCTGGGACGCATCAATGCCGAAAGTCCTATCGGCCTGAAACATCTCACCCGGCTTGACCTGCCCAATGCCCGCAAGGCAATGGCGGCGCTGGGCCAGCCGCTCGGCCTCGGCGTCGAGGCAACGGCGGAGGCGATCCTCACCATCGTCAATCACAAAATGGCCGGGCGCACGCGGCTGCTCAGCGTCGAGCAGGGCCATGATCCGCGCGACTTCGCGCTGGTGGTGTTTGGCGGCGCGGGTCCGCTGCATGGCGCGGCCATCATGCGTGATGTCGGCATTGCCACCATGCTGCTGCCACCGCACCCGGGCGTGCTCTGCGCGCTGGGCTGCGCGCTGGCCGATTTGCGCTACGACATGTCACAAACCATTGAACGGCCGCTGGCGGAACTCAGCGCTGATTTTGTGCGCGATATTCTGCAACGCCAAAGCGCCGGGGGGCAGGAGCGGCTCGCCGCCAGCAATGTTGCGGTGGAAGCCGTCGCCGTCACGCATACCGCGCAAATGTCCTATGTAGGGCAGATTCACACGCTGCGCGTCGCCGTAGAGTCTAGCTGGACCCTGGCGCGCATGGCAGAGGCCTTCGACGCGGTTTACCGGCGCGAGTACGGCAACACCCTCGGCGATATTCCAGCTGTGCTTGTCAGCCTTAAAACTGCGGTGCGCGGCGTGCGGCAGAAGCCCGTTGCCATCAAGAGTCCGCCAAGCAATCCCCGGCCCGCAGTTCCTGCCGCACAGCGCGACGTGTATTTCGGGGGCTGGATCACAACGCCCATTTACCGGCGCGGCGACCTCGCGCCCGGCATGACTTTCAGCGGCCCGGCCATCATCGAGCAGACCGACACAACAAGCGTTATCGAGCCGGGAATGCGCGCCCGCGTTGACGTTTTCAGCAACATTCTTGTCGAGGTGGCGTGATGGACCCTGTCGCACCAGACCCTGTCACTCTTGCCGTCGTGCGCGGCGCGCTTGAGCAGATTGCCGACGAGATGGACCTGCATCTCATCCGCGCGGCAATTTCGCCCATCATCTCCGAGACCAATGACTGCGCCCATGGCCTTTATGATCCGGTGACCGGCGAGACTATCGCGCAGGGCGGCTATGGACTGCCGATGTTCCTCGCCAACATGCAGTTCACGGTGCAGCGCATCATCCCGATTGCGCAGGCAGGCGGCGGCTTCAAGCCCGGCGATATCTGGATTCTGAACGATCCCTATCTCAGCGGCACGCATCTCAATGACATCATTCTGGTGTCGCCCTATTTCGTTGACGGCGAGCTTTTCACCCTGTTTGCCAACACCGGCCACTGGATGGACATGGGCGGCAGCGCGCCAGGCGGCTGGGTGCCCACCGCGCAGGAAATCCACCAGGAAGGCATTATCATCCCGCCGCTGAAACTTTATGACGCGGGAGTCCAAAATGAAGCGCTGGTCGCCATGATCACCGCCAATGTGCGCATGCCGCAGCAGCTGCTGGGTGATTTGGCCGCGATGACGAATGTGTTCAGTGTCGGGCGGCGCGGGCTCGACGCGCTGGTGACGCGCTATGGCGTCACGACATTGAAAGGCTGCATTGACGAAATGATGCGCCGCTCCGAATCCGAAATGCGTTCCTACATCGCGGAAATTCCCGACGGAACCTACGCGATAAAAGACTATTTCGACAATGACGGCGTTGACGATGCGCCGCTGACCGTGGCGCTGGCCATCACCGTCGCCGGCCCGGACCTGCATTTTGATTTCACCGGCACCTCGCCCGCCGCGCGCGGCCCGATGAACATTTCCGGCAGCACGGCAAAATCACTATGCTTTGTCGCGCTGAAGCATATTTTTCCCGACGTGCCGGTGAATGGCGGCGCGTTCCGGCCAACACGCTTCACCATCCCCAAAGGCTGCATTCTGGCTGCGCAATACCCCTCCGCCGTCGGCGGCACAACGGACGTCACACAGCGCGTCGTTGACGTGGTGTTTGGCGCGCTGGCGCAGGCGATTCCGCAGCAAACGCCGGCAGCCCCCTTCGGCACAACCGGCGTTGCAACTGTGTCAGGAACCCATCCGCGCACCGGCAAATATTATGTCGCTGTCTATCCCTATCCCGGCGGCTATGGCGCGAGCGCGGCGTCTGACGGCCTCGTCAATGGCACGCCGCCCGGCTCAATGGCAAAGTTCATGTCGGTTGAAATGTCAGAGCACCGTTATCCGGTGCGCTTTGCCTATTTTGGCATCCGCGAAAATTCCGGCGGGCCAGGGCGCCATCGCGGCGGCTGCGGCACGCAATACGGCATCGAGACGCTGGGCGACGCGCTGGTCTCCATCCTTGGCGACCGCGTTGATCATGCGCCCTTTGGCGTTGAGGGCGGCGGGCCGGCCGCC
>JANLPP010000260.1:0-3796 GCA_031367295.1 Hyphomicrobiales bacterium
AGCACGCGAAAGGGGTCAAAAATCGCCGAAAGCACCAGAGCCGCAGTGCCGCCAACCAGCAGCGCGGCAAGCAGCCGTTTCAGCCAGCGCACGCGCGCGCTGTGGCGGCGCGCCGCAGCGAAGGCCGGTGCCCGGCTGGGCGGGGCGGCGCCAAAGCCCGCGCCGGAAATGTCTGCCGTGACCGCTGTCATCAGGTGCCGCTGTATCCCGAACTGCCGCGCCCCGCACGCCGCCCGCACACCCTTTGGAACCGGTCAGCCGGGCAAAGTTGTGGCGTGCGGGCAGTCGGGGGCCAAAAAGCCTTCACTCGTGCGCAAAAATATCGGTTGCCGCCCAGCCCATCAGGTCCAGCCGCACCCGCACCGGCAAAAAAGCAAAACAGGCGGCGGCGACATCGGCGCGGCCCTCGCGCGCCAGCATAACGTCGAGTTTGGCACGCATGGCATGCAGATACAGCACGTCGGAGGCGGCGTAGGCAAGCTGCGCCTCCGTCAGCTGTGCCGCGCCCCAGTCGGAAGACTGCTGCTGTTTGGACATGTCGAGACCCAGAAGCTCACGGCTCAGCTCTTTCAGCCCGTGGCGGTCCGTGTAGGTGCGCGCCAGCTTAGAGGCGATTTTGGTGCAATAGACCGGGCCGGTGACAACACCAAAGGTTTTGAGCAGGATGCCGATGTCAAAACGGGCGAAGTGGAAAATCTTGGTGATGGCGGCGTCTGCCAGCAGCGCCTCCAGATGCGGCGCGCGCGTCTGGCCAGGGGCGATCTGCACGACATCCGACGTGCCATCGCCGCCTGACAGCTGCACCACGCAGAGCCGGTCACGATGCGGATTGAGGCCAAGGGTCTCGGTGTCGATTGCAACCGCAGCGCCAAAGCGTGTGCCCGCTGGCAGGTCGCCCTTGTGCAATCTGATCGTCATGCCTGCCTCTTTTGTGCCGGAACGCAAAAAGAGCGCGGCCGAGGTTATCGTCAACCCCGCCGCGCTCTTTTGGATGTGGTGCCCAGGAAAGGACTCGAACCTTCACGACCTTGCGATCACTGGCACCTGAAGCCAGCGCGTCTACCAATTCCGCCACCAGGGCAACGGAGCGGGTCATTAGGGGAGGGATTGCAGCTTGTCAAATCGATAGGATGCGGGTTGTGCCACGAGTATCCTCGCTGTTTTCGGGCTGGCCAAATGCCGGTACAGGCCATGCCATGCGACAAATATGCGACAGCGCACGGTATTCTCAACCCGCGCGCGACAGGATGTGCCGGGGAAGTTGCCAAATGCTTGACGCCGCAGTGAAGCGGCGTCCCAATCTGCGCTGAAATGCCAGTTTGGAGGATTCGCGGCAGGGTTGCCTGAATTGCAGGCTGGATAAACGTCTGGTTAAACCTTGGTGCTATTGTCAGACTGTGTCACGATACCGCATTGTGCAGTGCAGCAATCGTCAGCCAGTGTGGCGGATTGCTGGCAACGCGTCTGAAACAGGATTTGGTGGCTCATGAATTCATATTCCTATCAGATGTACGAGATGGCCCACATGGCGCTGGCCCCGGCGCGCGCCTTGTCGGACGCGGCCCGCCTGATGTTCCGTAATCCGATGAATCCGCTCACCCACACAACGCTGGGCAAGAACGTCGCCGCCTCGGCTGAATTGTTCGAGCGGGTGACGCGCCGCTACGGCAAGCCGATTTTTGGGTTGAACGATACCCGCATCGGCGGCCAGATCGCGTGCATTGACGAACATGTCGTGTGGGAGCGCCCGTTCTGCAAGCTGGTGCACTTTGCCCGCACGCCTGCTCCCAGGCAGCAGCCCAGGCTGCTGATTGTTGCGCCGGTGTCCGGCCATTATGCCACGCTACTGCGCGGCACGGTCGAGGCTTTCCTGCCGCATTTCGAAGTGTACATCACCGACTGGACCGACGCGCGCATGGTGCCGCTGGCGGCGGGCCATTTCGATCTTGACGATTATATCGACTACCTCATCGCCATGCTGCACCAGCTCGGCCCGGGCGTGCATACGCTGGGCGTCTGCCAGCCGGCTGTGCCACTGATGGCGGCAGTGGCGCGCATGTCGTCCGACGCTGATCCCTGCGTGCCCGCCTCCATGGTGCTGATGGGCGGGCCGATCGACACGCGCAAAAGCCCGACCAAGGTCAACCAGCTGGCGCAGGAGCGCGGCACCGAATGGTTCCGCAGCAACTGCCTCGTCAAAGTGCCCTTCCCCTATCCGGGCGTCGGGCGCGAGGTTTATCCCGGCTTCCTGCAGCTTTCGGGCTTCATGGCGATGAATATGGACCGCCATGTCAACGCGCA
Source organism: Hyphomicrobiales bacterium (assembly GCA_031367295.1). Lineage (GTDB taxonomy): Bacteria > Pseudomonadota > Alphaproteobacteria > Rhizobiales > Beijerinckiaceae > JANLPP01. Next base: position 2,302 of record JANLPP010000260.1, read on the forward strand.
TGTCGACATGTTCAAGCATCTGGTTGCCGGCGATGGCGACAGCGCCGAAAAACACCGCGATTTCTATGACGAGTATATGGCGGTCATGGACCTTTCCGCCGAGTATTACATGCAGACGATCGACACGGTGTTTGTGCAGCATGCCCTGCCGAAGGGCGAGATGACGCACCGCGGCAAGCCGGTTGATCCTGCCGCCATCCGCAAGACCGGCCTGATGACGGTCGAGGGCGAGAATGACGACATTTCCGGCGTTGGCCAGACGGTGGCGGCGCAGGAGCTGTGCGCCAATATTCCCGCTGCGATGAAGCTGGACTACATGCAGAAAGATGTCGGCCATTACGGCGTCTTCAACGGCTCGCGCTTCCGCAACGAAATCGCGCCCAGGATCGTCGCCTTCGCCGCGCATGTAGACGCGCAGGCAGCAAAGCCTCCGGCCGCTGCCAGGGTGGTGAAGCTGCCGCGCCGGGGGTAAGGCTGGGTGGAAAGCGGGCAGAATCTTCGGCAGCGACGTGTCCTGCAAGGGCTGTCCAACCATTAGATATCACACCACGGTGAATCGACGCGACCGGCGCAGCGATTGTCGATGGCGGTATTGGTCTTCGGAACTGGCGACAGCTTGCTGAATCCCCAGACTCCCGATCACTGCCGTACGCAAGGTTCCTCGATTAACGCGTGCCTGTTCGGGGGTGCCGTTCAGTATCACGCCCCGGCAATTCCATGTTCAGCAGATCTGTCTGAGCCACGCGCGAAAATGCCACTACGCGGAATCTTGTTGCAAAATTACCGTTATAATGACTATAGTTAGTTGGTTCAGAGGGCAGAGTGCCAGTCTACAAGCTCAAGACATTCGCACGCTTCGCCCGTGACGAACGGATCGAGAGCGCTCGTCTGATTGATGCAATCCAGCGGGCGTCCGATGGTTTGGTGGATGCTGATTTGGGCGGCGGTCTCATCAAGCAGCGCGTCGCCCGGCAAGGACATGGGCGGCGCGGCGGCTATCGGGTACTGATCGCGTTTCATTCGAAGGATTTTTCAGTTTTCCTCTATGGTTTTGCCAAGAGCCAGCGGGAAAATCTGGAGCCCAAGGAACTGCGTGTGGTGCAACAGCTGGCGGCGAAATGGTTGGGCGCGAACGCGCAGGAAATTCGGCAGGCTCTGGCGGGCGGGCAACTGATAGAGGTGGAACAATGATCACGAAAAGCGCTACGGCACGGGAAAGCGCCCGCTTTGCCGACGAAATGGCGGAAAATTTTGGCGATCTCCATGCGCTGGGCATGATCGGCGCGGCCGACTACAAACTCACGCTGCGCGATCTCAACCGCGAAGCGGTTAGCGACGTGATTTTGCCGGTGAGCGGCGTTGATATCCGCGCGATGCGCGAGACCGCGCGCGTCAGCCAGGCCGTGCTGGCAAAATATCTCAACCTCTCCGTCGATCACGTGTCAAAGCTGGAACGCGGCACAGTGCGCCCGACGGGTGCCGTGCTGGCCATGCT
>JANLPP010000306.1:0-2661 GCA_031367295.1 Hyphomicrobiales bacterium
CCAATTACAAATCCAATGGCACCGGTGAAGCGGGCTGGCAAAACTGAGGTGGCCCCCGAAAATTCGGACAGGTCGCCAAGCTATTCCCGAACTGAAGAAGGACGGGATCATGGGCAAGGTTACACGCAAGCGGCATACGGCTGAGTTCAAGGCGAAGGTGGCTTTGGAGGCGATGCGGGGCGAGCAGACTCTGGCTGGGCCGGGTGCCAAATACGGCATCCATCAGGCGATGATCGCGGCCTGGAAGCGTCAGGCGATTGACGGGCTGACGGCGACGTTTGCGGGCAGGCGCGACGATCCGAAGGGGGGCAGTCTGGCATTGCGGAGCATTTTCGGCGATATGCGGCTTGCCTCCAAACGTTCCCGTTCGGGCGCAAGCTCCTGAAAGCGCTCAAGTGCCCCAAACCTTCGTCTCCGCCGGTATCCCGATTGCCTACGCCGATGTCGCGCCGACCGGACCGGACCGGGGCGAGCCGATCCTGCTTATCCATGGCTTTGCCTCAAACCACGTCATAAACTGGCTCAGTACCGGCTGGCACAAGACGCTGGCGCATGACGGGCGGCGGGTGATTGCGCTGGACAACCGGGGGCATGGCGCATCAGGCAAGCTCTATGAGCCCGCTGCCTACGCCACCAGCATCATGGCGCAGGATGCGGCAAACCTGCTGGCGCATCTGGGCATAGGGCGCGCCGACGTCATGGGCTATTCCATGGGGGCGCGCATCGCCGCGTTTCTGGCCCGTGACGAGCCTGCACTGGTGCGCTCGCTGATTCTGGGCGGGCTTGGCAATCATCTGGTTGATGGCGTTGGCCTGCCAATGAGCATTGCCGAGGCGATGGAAGCGCCGTCACTTGCGACCCTGACCGACCCGATGCAGCGCATGTTCCGCAAATTCGCTGAAGGCACGCAGAGCGATCTGGCCGCGCTCGCCGCCTGCATCCGCGGCTCGCGCCAGGTGCTTGCGCCAGCTGAGGCGGCGGCAATCCTGACGCCCGCCCTGATAGCCATTGGCACGAAGGACGAGGTGGCCGGTAATCCCCACCGCCTTGCCGCCATGATGGGCAACGCAACGGCTTTCGACATTGTCGGGCGTGATCACAATCTTGCGGTGGGCGACCGCGGTTTCAAACAGGCCGTGCTGGATTTTTTACAGGTGCGGCCGTGATGCAGATCTGCCAATGATGCGCAACAGGCACTTCACCGGCGCTGGCGGCGCACGCCTCGCCGCCAGCGTTTTCGAAGCGGCAGCGCCGCGTGGCGTCACGGCGCTGCTGCTGCATGGCGGCGGACAGACGCGACACGCATGGGTCCAAACCGCAAAAGCGCTGGCGCAAGCCGGTATCAGCGTCATTGCACTTGACCAGCGCGGCCATGGCAACAGCGAATGGATCGTGGAAGGTGCCTACGCTTTCGCCGATTTTGGGGCTGATGTGACGGCGGTTGCTGACACCCTGTCGCGCGAAACGGGACGGGCGCCAGTGGTGGTCGGCGCCTCGCTGGGCGGTATTGCCGCCCTGCTGGCAATGGCCACCCGCGCCAATGTATTTGCCGGACTCGTGCTGGTGGACGTGACGCCGACGCTTGATCCGCAGGGTGTTGCCAATGTGCGCAGCTTTATGGGGGCGCGCGCGCAGGAGGGGTTTGCGAGCGTTGAAGAGGCGGCCAGCGCCATCGCCGCCTACCTGCCGCACCGCCCGCGTCCAAATTCACTGGAAGGCCTGCGCAAAAACCTGCGGCGGCGCAATGATGGCCGATTTTACTGGCATTGGGATCCGCGCTTTCTGGACGGACCGCGCCCGGTCGGCGCGCATGACGCAGGCTTGCAGAGCGCGCTGGAGGGGGCGGCGCGTGCCGCCAGCGTGCCGGTGCTGCTGGTGCGCGGGCTGGAAAGCGAGCTGGTGCGCGAGCGCGAGGCGGCCGAATTTCGTGCGCTGTGCCCGCAGGCCGAGTTTGTTGACGTGGCGGGTGCGCGCCATATGGTGGCGGGTGACCGCAATGATGCTTTCGCCGCTGCGATCGTGGAATTCCTGCTGCGGCGGTTTGGTTGAGAGTTCAACGCAAAAGGCCCCGCCTTGCGGCGGGGCTTGAGGCGGGTGCCGGAGTGGGGGGACACCAGCGCCGCGCCGTTTTGAGGGACTGAGGGGGGGGGGGGAGCCTGACCGGTCCCACAAACTGTGAATGGCTCAGTTGCAGACGCGCACCCGGCGGTAGCCGACGACATCGCCCCAGTGGTTGTAGCGCGGCTGTCTGTCTATGTAGCAGTCGTTGTAGCCGCTGTAGTAGTAACCGCCGCCGTAGCCATGGCCGTAGCCGCCGCCGTAGCCGTAGCCATGACCGTAGCCGCCGCCGTAGCCGTAGCCGTAGCCGCCGCCGTAGCCGTAGCCATGACCGTAGCCGCCGCCGTAGCCGTAGCCGTAGCCATGGCCGTAGCCGCCGCCGAACCCGCCAGCCAGCGCGCCAACCGCAAGGCCGCCGACGAGGCCGCCGAAGAAAGCCGCGTTCTGACCATTCCTGGCCGAAGCGGGAGTGGCAGCAAGCGAACCAGCCAGAACTGCGGCAGTCAGGGTGGCGGCGAGGGTCTTCTTGAAGAAAGTGGTCATGATGTGCTCCTGTTTTTTTTATGTGTCCGGCGTCCGGGATGGTGCGCCTTTGTGAGGGCG
>JANLPP010000317.1:0-13694 GCA_031367295.1 Hyphomicrobiales bacterium
GCGGTCAGCGCGCTGTGCTGGGACGCCAGGGGACAGCGCCTGCTGTTCGGCACGGCTGGAGGCGAGGCGGGGCTGCTGACTTTGCCAGCGGCCTGACACCTCAGTCCTCCGGCGCGATCCGCACAGTAGCCTCGCGCAAGATGCCGTCAGCCCGCTCGCTCGAAACACACATGATTTTGGTGTATTCCTCGCCCTCGACAGGGGCGAGAACTGTCGAGGCCAGGGTCATCTGGCCGCGCATGGCGCACATCATCAGGCTGTCAGCGCCGCCGGCGCGGATAACATCGATGGCTGTGTCAGGGCGGCAGTCGCCGTGGCTGAGGTTGATGGAACAGACGAGGATAATTGTCGAAAACGCGCTCATGGGAAAAGTCCCTTCGGTTGTAGCTTCGAACCAGTGTCCCGACCGTCCTCCCTTTTTTCGTTGCTTGAAGCCTACTCGCAAACTGTTAAGCTTCCGTATGCTGGCGCACATGCCGCAAGGTGCGCAGCCGCACAGACGCTTCATGGCAATGAATGCAATGCGCCGGTGTCGGTTTTGTTCCTGTTCCAGCCTCGGCCAGAAAGTCCCCGTATGCTCCGCAGCCTTGCAGCCGCAATTTTCATCACAGCCGCCGCCATCAGCGGCACGGCTGAGGCGTCCGACGCCAGCACCAGCCCGCTGGTCAGGGCGCTGTTTGGCAAAAACCCCGGCAATGGCAAAACCAGCATCTGCTTCACGCGCCTCTACACGCCCGCGCACCTTGCCAGCCATCCGCAGCAGAATGTCCGCGACATGGTGATCCTGATGACGGCGGCCAAAGACGCGGATGCGGGCGCCACTTATGGCACGCGTGTCGGCGTGCATTTCCGCAAACTCGGCTTGGCCTTTGAAACCGGCGGCGGCTGCTCGCTTGGCGAGGAGGGCAAAGCTGTCAACTGCAGCCCGGAATGCGACGGTGGAAGCATGAGCATCGCGCTGAAGGATGCGCAAACCATCTATCTGAGAGTTCCTGACGGCGCGCGGCTGTGGCGGGGAGGCAGCGACGAAAACAATCCCGCCAATGCGCGCTTTGGCTCCGACGACAAGATTTTCAAGCTGACACGCGCATCCGGCACGCGCCAGTGCCTGTCCGTGCTGGGCAAGGAATGAGCGTCAACCGCCGCAGCCTGTTCCACCGCCTGCTGGCGGGCGCATCAGGCGTGGTTGCCGCCGCCGCGATACGCCCGGCGCGCGCGGCGGAGGGCGCGCCGCTCAAGGTCGTCTACCACCTTGCCGATTTTGACAAGGTGGCGTTTGTGCTCGGCAACATCCGCCATCATCTGGATGGCGCGGGCGGGCCCGACAAGGTCACCATCGCGCTGGTCGTGCATGGCGCGGCGCTGCGGGCGTTTCATGCGGGCAGCGCCAATCTGGAAATGAGCACGCGTGTGTCGGAAGCCGTGCTGAATGGCGTGTCGCTGCATGCATGCAGCCACACGATGAAGGGGCAGAACGTGACGCTGGCAGGCCTGCTGCAAGGCTTTGCCATCGCCGAAAAGGGCGGTGTGGTGCTGATCGCGCAATTGCAGGCGCAGGGCTATGCCTATATCCGGCCGTGAGGCGTGAGGGATCGGCCTGTGAGTCTCGCGTTGTTTCGCTGTGCCCGCAAGGACCGGTACTATCAGCGGCCCCGGTCCGTGACCGATTTGACCAACTCTCCGTCCTTGCGAGCGAAGCGAAGCAATCCAGAGCGTGCCACCTGTGACTCCCGGGTTGCTTTGCTTCGCTCGCAATGACAGACGAGTGTGCAAAGAGTCAGGTACACGGGCCTCGGGTATCACAGCGTCTTCTGATAATCCTTGATGTCGGTAAAGCTGACCTTTGGCCAGCGGTCCTGCTCGTATTTGAGATTGAAGGCGGAGGTTGCCAGAAACACTGGCGCATTGTCGAGATCGCGCGCCATTGAGGAGGGGTAGGCGTCGCTGAATTTTTCCAGCTCCAGCCGGTCCGCCGCCTGCACCCAGCGGCAGATTTCGAAGCGGCTCGGCTCGAAGGTGACGGGCAGGCCGTATTCGGCGGCGAGCCGCTCTTTCAGCACATCCAGCTGCAACGCGCCGACGACCCCGACGAGCGCCATCGATCCGTCAAAGGGCAGAAAAATCTGCACGACGCCCTCCTCGGCCATCTGCTGCAGGGCCTCGCGCAGTTTTTTGGCCTTCATCGCATCCGACAGTTTGACGCGCCGCAGGATTTCCGGCGCAAAACTTGGAACACCCCGGAAAACCAGGTCTTCCCCCTCGGTCAGCGTGTCGCCGATGCGCAGCGCGCCGTGGTTGGGAATGCCGACAACATCGCCAGCGTATGCCTCTTCGGCAAGCGATCTGTCCTGCGCGAAAAAAAACTGCGGCGCGTGCAGACTCATGTTTTTTCCGGTGCGCACCAGCTTGGCCTTCATCCCCCGCGTCAGCTTGCCGGAGCAGACGCGCATAAAAGCGATGCGGTCGCGGTGGTTGGGGTCCATGTTGGCCTGGATTTTGAAGACGAAGCCGGTCATTTTTGGCTCATCGGCCTCAACCATCCGGCCATCGGCCTGCTGGGCGCGCGGCGGCGGCGCAAAGGCGCCGAGCGCGTCAATCAGATCGCGCACGCCAAAATTTTTCAGCGCGCTGCCGAAGAACACCGGCGTCAGGTGGCCTTCCAGAAACGCCGGCAGGGCGAAGGGCTTGCAGGCGTCGCGGGCGAGCAGGATCTCGTCGATGGCGGCGCGCGCCTCATGGGCCGGCAGCAGCGCCGCGATGCGCGGGTCTTCCGGCCCGCTGACCGGCAGCGGCGCGGCTTCGGCGTCAAGACGGCGGATGGTGTTTTTGGTCAGGTCATAAGTGCCGGCAAACGCCTTGCCGCGCCCGATCGGCCAGTTGACCGGCGCGGTGTCGAGCGCCAGCATTTTCTCGATCTCGTCAAGCAGGTCAAACGGGTCGCGCGTCTCGCGGTCCATCTTGTTGATGAAGGTGACGATGGGAATGTCGCGCAGGCGGCACACCTCAAACAGTTTCAGCGTGCGCGCCTCGATGCCCTTGGCCGCGTCGATCACCATAATTGCAGAGTCCACCGCGGTCAGCGTGCGGTAGGTGTCCTCGGAAAAATCCTCATGGCCCGGCGTGTCGAGCAGGTTGAAAACATGGCCGCCATACTCAAAGGTCATCACCGAGGTGACGACGGAAATGCCGCGCTCGCGCTCGATACCCATCCAGTCGGAGCGGGTCTGGCGGCGGTTGGCCTTGGCTTTCACCTCGCCGGCAAGCTGGATCGCGCCGCCGAACAGCAGCAGCTTTTCGGTCAGCGTGGTTTTGCCAGCGTCCGGATGCGAGATGATGGCGAAAGTGCGCCGCCGCGCGGCGGGAGTAAGGTCGGTCATTGCGCCGCCTCTACAGCAGGGGGAGGGTTTTGTGCAAGGCGCGCGGAGGGTTGGCGCATGTTTCTTCTCTCCCGCTTTGCGGGAGAGAAGAACGCGAGGCGCGCTTGGCGTTATGGCTGCTATCCTGTATCCGATTTGACCCTTGCAGTTGCCGAGAGCGCCATGACTTCCCAGACCTCAAGCCTTTTTCTGCAAACCCTCGCGGGCCAAAAATCCGCCAGGCCGCCGGTCTGGCTGATGCGCCAGGCCGGGCGCTACCTGCCCGAGTACCGTGAAATCCGCGCCACAGCCCCTGATTTCCTCAAGTTCTGCTACACGCCGAGGCTGGCGGTTGAGGCGACGATGCAGCCGATCCGCCGCTTTGGCTTCGATGCGGCGATCCTGTTCTGTGACATTCTGGTGGTGCCCGACGCGCTCGGCCAGCGCGTCTGGTTTGAGGCAACCGGCGGGCCGAAGCTGACGCCGATGCAGGATGCGACGGATTTCGCCAAACTGAAAGACACCATCGACCTTGAGCACCTCGCCCCGGTGTTTGAAACTATTCAGCGGCTGCGCGGCAAGCTGGGTGATACGCCGCTGATCGGCTTTTGCGGCGCGCCCTGGACCATTGCCTGCTACATGGTGGGCGGCTCCGGCAGCACCGACCACGCGGCGGCGCGCGGCTTTGCCTATCGTGATCCGGCGGGCTTTGCCGGCCTCATCGAGCGGGTGACGCAGGCCTCCATCGCCTATCTTTGCGCGCAGATCCGGGCCGGCGTGCAGGCCGTGCAGGTGTTTGATTCATGGGCAGGCATTTTGCCGACGCAGGAGTTTGACCGCTGGTGCGCCGCGCCGATGCGCAAGATTGCGGCAGCGCTCAAGGCTGCCCATCCCGGCGTCCCGGTCATCGCCTTCCCGCGCGGTGCGGCGCATAATCTGGCGCAGTTTGCCGCCATGCCGGGCGTCGCTGCGGTGGGCCTTGACACCACGGCTGACCTCGCCTGGTCAGCCAGAACCTTGCAGGGCACGAAAGCCTTGCAGGGCAATCTTGATCCGCTGGCGCTGATCGCCGGCGGGCAAGCGCTTGACCGCCAGGCCGATCACATCATGCAGACACTGGGCAACGGCCCCTATGTGTTCAACCTCGGCCACGGCATTCTGCCGCACACGCCTATTGCGCATGTCGGGCAACTGCTCGCGCGGGTCAGAGGGTGAACGCGCATGACCTATCTCATTGTCAAATCCCTGCACATTATCGCTGTCATCGCCTGGATGGCGGCGATGCTGTATCTGCCGCGGCTGTTTGTCTATCACGCCGGCGCCGCGCCCGGCGGCGAGCTGTCAGAGACGTTCAAGACCATGGAGCGCCGCCTGCTGTGGGCGATTGCAACGCCGGCGCTGGTGGTGACCTGGCTCACCGGCCTGCATATTGCCGTCTCAGGCGCGCATTACGGCGCGCTGTGGTTCCAGATCAAATGCGCGCTGGTGATCGCCATGACCGCGCTGCACGTGCACAACGTCATCTATCAGCGTGCCTTCGCGCGGGACGCCAACACAAAGTCAACCCGCTACTTCCGCATTTACAACGAGGCACCGACGCTGCTGCTGATCGCAATTGTCGCGCTGGTGGTGGTCAAGCCGTTTTTGTGAGCTGCGCCGCTTTGCTCCGCCGCTCACTCCGCCAGCACGCGCGTCGCCGGAAAAGTCACCTCGATCAGCGTGCCTTCATTGCGGCGGCTCTTGATCGACAGACTGGCGCGGTTGGCCTCGATCAGCGCCTTGGTCAGCGGCAGGCCAAGGCCGGTGCCAACCGTCTTGCGGGTGGATGCAATCTGGCGGAAGGGTTCGAGCGCGATGCCAATTTCCTCCTCGGTCATGCCAATTCCAGTGTCCTTGACGCGGATCACAGCATTGCCGTTTTCGGTCATGGCGGTCGAGACGATGACCTGCCCGCCCGGCTCGGTGAACTTGATGGCATTTGACAGCAGGTTGAGCACGATCTGGCGCAGCGAGCGTTCGTCCGCGACCACGGACGGCAGCGCTCCAGCCAGCGACAGGCGCATGATCACCCGCACCTTGGCCGCCTGCGGCTGCATCAGCGAAACCGACTCGCTGATAATGCGGTTGGCGTCCACGGCGATAAAATTCATATCCGCCTTGCCAGCCTCGATTTTGGACAGGTCGAGCAAATCATTGACCAGGCTGAGCACATGCGAGCCTGAGGCATGGATGTCTTTCAGGTAGTCCTTGTAGCGGTCATTGCCGACCGGGCCGAGGCGCTCGTCCATGATCACCTCGGTAAAGCCGAGAATCGAGTTCAGCGGTGTGCGGATTTCGTGGCTGACCTTGGCCAGAAAGTCTGATTTGCGCTCGCTGGCCTTCTCGGCCTGCCTGCGCGCCTCGCCAAGCTCGCGCTCGGCGCGGCGAAACTGCGTCAGATCACGCAGGACCGCGCAGAATTTGGCGGTGCCGCGCTGCCCGATGCGGCCAAGCGTGAGGAACAGCGGCATGGCACCGCCCTGCCGTTCGCGTCCCGTCACCTCGCGCCCCTCGTTCAGCACGCTGGCGGGGCCATCGCCCTTGAGCTTGTCAAAATAGTCTTTGACCTGGCCATGGCTCGCCTGCGCGAAAAGCAGCGTGAACGGCTCGCCCGCAACCTCGTTCAGGTCATAGCCAAACACGGCCTCAGCGGAGCGGTTGAGCGACAGGATCTGGCCTGCCTCGTCCATCACAGCCACCCCGTCGGTCGCCGTGTCCAGTATGGCGTTGAGCTCGCGCAGCTCATCCTCGCGGGCCCGCAGATCAAGTTCCATGGCGCGCAGACGCGGCACTGCCTCAGGCTCGGCCGCGCGGCGGAAGGTGATCAGGGTCGCTGGCAGCCCGTCCCAGTCGATGGACTGCAATCTGGCGTCAACCGACAGCACCTCGCCGTCAGCGGCAATAACCGGCACTGTCCCGCCCAGCGCGCCGGGGTCGAGCGCCTCGGGCTGGCGTCCGCGGAACATGCGGTTGACGCCGCCATGCGTGTAAAAATCATCGGCGTTTTCATAGCCGAGAAAATCCAGCTGCGTGCGGTTGATGAAAATCGGCACATCACCGCGGCACACAATAATGCCAACCGGCAGCCGGTCCAGCAGCCCGGGCGCATTGCGCCGCAGGCTGTCAGCCTCCATGTCGGCCACTGGTGCGCCGGCATCGGGCGCGGGCGCTGCCTGCGACACGTCTGGCGGCGGGTTGTCCAGCAGAAAATCTTCCGGCGGCAATTCGTCCGGTGTCAATTCGTCCGGTGTCAAATCTTCCGGTGCCCCCTCTTCCAGTCCCGCCTCTTGCAGTCCCGCCTCTTGCGTCAGGGGCGTGGGTGAAGCCGCGTCCAGCCCGGCCGGTTCCGGTACTGGCTCGCCGGTTTCCGCAACACCGGGCGGATCGTCATGCGTGCGCGCGCCCAGTGCGCGCGCAATCTCGCGAAAGGCGCTGCGCTCGATGGAGGATAACGCAACCGACTCGCCCGGCAGGGTCCTGGCCGGGTCGTCAGGACGCACGGTCCGCAGCATGGGGCGCACGGGCGGCGTGGCGGCAATGCCTGGCCGGATCGGCACAACGTTTGGGCCGGCCTGCGACGCCGGAATGAGCAGTGCGGATTTTCGCAGCAGGACAAAACCGGCGCTCAGCGGCAGACTGCGCAGCGGGGCTGACTCTCCGGCACCGGTTTCATCCTGGGCGGTATGAAGCGTAGGGTCCTGCGGCGCGTCCACCTCAAAATCAGTTCCAGAATCAAATCCCGGAACGGCTTCAACCGCAACCGGGTCTTCAACCGCATCCGCGATTGCGGGGCTTTCAGTTTCAGTCAGCAGCCGGGCAGACGCAGGTGCCAGCACAATGGGCAATATCCGCTCAAGGGCCGACAGGCCATCGGCCGGCGGCAGCCCGGGTGCCGCAGCCGCATGATCATCGTTGCCGGTAAGGCGCTCCAGCAGAATGAGGCCGTAGCCGCGATACCCCTCAAAACCATGGTCCCGCGCCGATACCGGCACCGCGCCAAGGGTGACCGGCACGGTTGCGGCACCGCCGAAGACCGGCCAGAATGTCTCGATGCCGCTCCATGTTTTGCGGCTCGCCAGCGCCGCGCGCGCTGCGCCATCGGGATCAATGCCACCGGCAGCAAGACAGGTGTCAAAGCGCGCGCCTGCCACCGGAGCGCCATCGTCGCCTAGCAACAGCGCCATCTCGGTGCCGACAGCCACCAGTTCATCGGCGGCATTTGTCTGCCAGACGAAGCGCGGCGTCCTGCGTCCCGCAAAACGCTGGTCGAGTTCGGTGGCGGCCTGCGCCCGCGTCAGCTGTGGTTGCGGCGGCGCAACATCGAGTGGCAGGGACGTGCGCACAAATGCCGCATCGTCAACAACTGCGCAGTCCATTGGCGTGGCGGGCGCGCAGCCCGGCACATCCGGTTTATGGCCAAGCACGGCAGCAGCAAACAGCGCACCTCCGCCCGGGGCGCTGTAGCGCTTGACGAGACAGGTGAGCGGCAGCGCCAGCGGCCCGACCGGAAACCGCAGCCGCTCAAGCCGCGGCTTGCCGCCGGGTGGCAAGGAAACTGCCAGCCCGGCAAGGCGGGCCGCGCCCTGTGCGCCACCGGCAAACAGGCGGGCACTTAACTCTGCCAGAGTTTGCGCCCCGAACAGGGCCAGCGCCTGCGGTGTTGCCCAGACCACTTTGGGTTCAGGCCCGCAGGCCGCAATCATCGGCGGCCAGGGTCCGCGCAGCAGTTCCGTGATGACCGGATCGGTGAGCATGGCGGTCAGCGCGCCTGTGTGGGGCGGTGCCAGCAGGCTGGCTGCGTCAATTGGTTGCCCCGGGTTGCGCATTGTGCAGATGTTTCCTGGTTCCAGACTGGTGGACGCCACTGACGGTGGTTCAGGCAATCCTGTCTGGGAATGGCGCGCGGCCTGCGCCACTCCTATCCCTAACAAAACATTAAAGGAAAAACTGTGTCGGCGTCCATGCGGCTGGCGTTCTAACTCGTTGCACAGTTAATCTGGATGCTGCATTGCAGAAAAATGTTGCACTGCACCATTTGTTGTGATAGCTGAGCGGCCAATGCGGCTTTGCCTGAATGTTTCGGGCAAACTTTGCCGCTCCAGGCACAGAGACCGTCATGTCCAAGACCCCCTATGAAATTCCCAATGAAATGCGTGATTTCGCCGAAAAAAGCGTTGATCAGGCACGCAAGGCCTTTGAGGGCTATATGGATGCAGCCCAGCAGGCGGCAGGCAAACTCGAGACGTCTGCCCAGGCCGTCGGTGTCGGTGCCAAGGATGCCACCAGCAAGGCCGTGACTTTCGCCAGCCACAACGTCAACGCGGCGTTTGAACTGGCGCAGAAGCTGGTGTCCGCCCGCGATATCCAGCAGGTGCTGGCCATCCAGACCGAATTTGCCAAAACGCAGCTCGCCGCCATCCAGAAGCAGGCACAGGAACTTGCGGCAATGGTGCAGACCGCCGCCAGCACCGTCACCAAGAAATAATAATTTTTCTCCCCGAAAGGATTTGATCATGGCTGTTGCCCCAAAAAAGACCCCGACACCCGCGCCTCACGTTCCTGTTACCGCCGCTGCGGCCGTGCATGAAACCGCCGCCGCCAAGCGGCTGCCCGAGGCCGCAAAGGTCGAAGAGACTCTGGCCGCTCCGGCGCGCGAGATGCAGGAATCCCTGCGCCAGGCCGCCGAGAAGGGCGTTGCCGAAAGCCGCGCCGCTTATGCGCGTGTCAAAACCTCCGCCGAGGACGCGACACAGTCGCTTGAAACCAGCTACGCTGCCGCCTGCGAGGGCGTGACCGCAATCAATGCCAAGACGGTCGAGGCCCTGCGCGTCAATGTTGAGGCTGGTTTCGGCTTCCTCAAGGCGCTGACTGGCGCCAAAAGCCTGCCGGAGGCCATGGAAGTGCAGACCGGCCACATGCGCAAGCAGTTTGACACGCTGGCCATTCAGGCCAGGGACATGGCTGCGCTGGCCCAGAAAATCGCCAAAGAGGCTGCTGCGCCAATCAAGGCCGGCATTGACAAGGCTTTCGCGCAGGCGAACTGACGTCATCGCTGCATTGAGTTTGCACAACGCGCCGCCCTCACCGGCGGCGCGCTGGTTTTCAGGAGCGGCTCAGCTGGCCGCCTCCGGCTTGAACAGGCCAACCCGCAGATCTTTCGCCTCGTAAATCCGCCGCCCGTCAGCCTCAAGCCAGCCGTCGGCGATGCCGAGCACCAGCTTGCCTCGAAACACCCGCTTGAGGTCAACGCCGTAGACCACGTGCTTGACGCTGGGCAGAACCTGGTCGGAAAATTTCACTTCCCCGACGCCGAGCGCCCGCCCGCGCCCTGATGACCCGAGCCAGCCCAGATAAAAGCCGCAGAGCTGCCAGAGCGCGTCAAGACCAAGGCAGCCGGGCATCACCGGGTCCCCCTTGAAGTGGCAGCCGAAAAACCACAGGTCGGGGTTGACCGCCAGTTCGGCGCGGATCAGGCCCTTGCCGTTGGCACCGCCAGTTTCGGCAATTTCGCCAATCCGGTCGAACATCAGCATCGGCGGCAGTGGCAGCTGGGCATTGCCCGGCCCGAACAATTCGCCGCGCCCGCACGCCAGCAGATCGGCATATTCGAAACTTGAGCGTTTGTCGTTCATGTCTGGCTGTCTCTGCACTGTCTGGCGCAGGTGCCTGCGCGGTATTTTCCTGCTAGCACAGGCCTGCCGGGACCGGAAGCTTGGCGCGAGGTGTTTCAGCGGCCTTGCCGCAGGGTCACGCGCCTGGGCGCTGCTGCAGGGCTTTGAGCGTGCCGCGCCGCAGTCCTTGCGCCGCAGCGCGGTTGGCGGGGCGTGTCCGGCTGGTCAGGCCCAGGCAAACGCCCGTCAGCAGGGCAGCCGCGATACCCACCAGCGTGGCATCCGCCAGTTGCGCGTAGCCTGGCGAAAGCCCGGCCCGCGCCAGCGCCAGCGCAAAACAGGCAAGCCCGGCCAGCGTTGCCGCCGCCGCGTGTCCCCCTGTCGCGCGCGGCCAGAATGCCAGCAGCAGCAGCGGCGCAAAGGTAGCGGCGCTCAGCGCCACGGCAAGGCCAACAAGGACGCGCGGGTCAGGCTTGACGCTGACACCGGCCAGCGCAAGGCAGAGTGCGCCGCCAAGCATGACAAGGCGCGTCATGGCGAGGCGGGCGGAGGTCAGCACTGGCAGGCCGCCCCTGCGGTAGAGGGCGTCATGGCCGACCGCTGTCGCAAAAGCGTGCAGCCCCATGGCTGCGACGGACACGCCCAGCGCCGCCGCGGTTGCGGCAACGAGGCCGCGAATGGCCGGATTGGCGGCGGCAAAACGCGGCAGCGACAGCAGCAGCCAGGCGCCGCCCGCATCAATATTGGACAGTTGCAGCGCGCCCGGAAATCCGGGATCCTGCGCGCAGGCTTTTTGCGCGGCGGCGAGGCTGGCCGCGCTTTGCCCGCAAAAGGCCAGCGCGCCACCCGCGCCCGGGTCAAACAGCCATTGCGGCAACGCCGCTTGCCCGCTGAACAGGCTGGCCAGATTCTGCTCACCCAAAGTCGCCAGAAAGGCCGCGACAGTGAAAATAGCGAGGCCCCATCCGAGTGCGCCAAGGCCCGCACGCCTTGATTGTCCCGGGCTGGAGCAGGCCAAGCCGCATTGGGTCAGCGGCGCCAATGTGGCAAGCCCGAGCGCCGCAACCAGCGCCAGCGGAACAGTGTCACGCCCGGCTGCCTCGGTGGCAGCCTGTCCCAGCGTTTGCAGCGCGTCAGTTGCGGCGCCCACCGCCAGCGCGCCAGCTGTGGCCAGTGGCTGGCCCTGCCTTGCCATGATGGCATAGAGCACCGCGCCGCCCAGCGCCAAAATCAAAAAGCCGCCGCTCGCCAGGGCACCGCCAAACGCCCCCCGCAAGCCGCCTGGAACACAGACACAGGCCAGCGTGAGAGCCAGCAATCCTGCGGCGGCGGCAGCGGTCATGCCCGCGCCGCTGATGAGCGCCTGAAGCGCAAGGCTGGCTCCGGTCATCGCAATCAGAGCGCCGACGAGCGCTGTCAGGCTTGCGGTCAGAAACCGCACAGGCCCGCCGGAGAACCGCGCCGCCAGCAGATCGGCAAGGGAAAACGCGCCTGTGGCCCGCAGCAAAGGCCAGATCGCCAGCGCCCCAAACGCCAGGCCGGCGGCGCAGCCCGCCAGCAGCACCCGGGCCTCAACTGCCGCCGCAACGCCCGCATGCAGGCCTGGCAACAGCGGCAGTGCCAGCCCAAATACCAGGGCGGCGCAGCCCAGACCCGCAACGGGTGGCGCGATGTTTTCGCCCATCGCATAAAAGCGCGATACCAGCATGGTGCGGCCAAGGATGCCGACCACTGCCATCCCCGCCAGTGTTATGCCGAGCGCCAGCGCGCGGACGAGGCGCTCGGGCGCGCCGCTGCGGTCAATCAGCACCAGCAGCACGGCGGCAAGGCCAAAGGCCAGCGCCGCAAAGCCAATGCGCCGGTTATGGCTGGAGCGTCCGCTGCCGCTTGCCGCTGCGGCTTCCTCAGGCGACATGAAGGTCCTTGCAGCTTTGGCGCAAGGCGTTTTTCTGCACCTTGCCCATCGCGTTGCGCGGCAGCTGCGCCACAAAAACAATGCGTTTGGGCAGTTTGAATTTCGCCAGCTGCCGCGCCAGACTGGCAATCATGGCGCGTTCATCGCCTGTCAGCCCGGCAGCGGCGTCCAGAACTGCGACGGCGATGACCGCCTCGCCGAAATCGGGATGCGGCACGCCGAAGACGGCGCTTTCGAGAATGCCGGGCAAAGCGTCAATCGCCGCCTCGATCTCCTTTGGATAGACATTGAGGCCGCCGGTGATGATCAGGTCTTTCGCCCGCCCGACAATTTCAACATAGCCGCGCGAATCGATGCGGGCGAGATCGCCGGTGATGAACCAGCCGTCCGGGCGGAATTCCGCGGCGGTTTTTTCCGGCATGTTCCAGTAGCCCTTGAAGACATTCGGGCCGGTGATCTCGATGACACCCGTCGCACCCGGCGGCAGCGGCGCGCCGCTGTCCGGATCGGCGATACGCAGGCTGACCCCGGGCAGCGGCAGGCCGACAGTTCCGGCGACCCGGTCCCCCGCACAGGGGTTGGAGGTGATCATGTTTGTCTCGGTCATGCCATAGCGCTCCAGGATAGCGTGGCCGGTTTTCTGCCTGAAGGCTGCGTGCGTGGCGGCCAGCAGCGGCGCGGAGCCGGAGATGAACAGGCGCATGGGCAGCGCCGCCTCCCGCGTCAGGCCGGGGTGGTCAACCAGCCGCGTGTAGAAGGTCGGCACGCCCATCAGCACAGTGGCGCGCGCCATGGCGGCGAGCACGCCAGCAGGGTCAAATCTGGCATGAAACAGCATCGTTGCGCCGGACAGCAGCACGACGTTGGTGGCGACGAACAGGCCGTGCGTATGAAACACCGGCAGCGCATGGATCAGCACGTCGTCGCGGGTGAAGCGCCACAGGTCACACAGCGCCAGCGCGTTTGACGCAAGATTGCCGTGGCTCATCATCGCGCCCTTGGAGCGCCCGGTGGTGCCCGAGGTGTAAAGGATCGCGGCAAGGTCATCGGGGCCGCGCGGCACATTGGCAAAAGCCGGCGAGGCCTGCCAGACCGCAGCCATGAAGCTGCCTTCGCCGCCGGTGCCCAGCGTCTCCACCCGCCCGCCAAGCGCCTGCGCCAGCGCCCGCATGGCGGCACCCTGCGCCTCACCGCAGATCATCAGCGCGGGCCGCGCGTCAGCGACAAAATGCGCCAGCTCGGCTGGCGTGTAGGCCGGGTTCAGCGGCAGGAAAACCGCCCCCGCGCGCAGGCAGGCCAGATACAGAAAAATCACCTCCGGCGATTTTTCCGCCTGCACAAGCACGCGGTCGCCCGCGCCGATACCCATCGCCCGCAGCGCGCCCGCCATGCGCCCGGTCAGGACGATGAGGTCGGCGCACGAAAAGCTGCGGCCATCGTCGGCATCAATCAGCCGCTTCGCCGGATCGGTGATGCGCCCGGCTATCAGGTCATAAAGATGGTTCACCGGCGTTATTGCTCCCACAGATTCGCCTGATATGCGCGCTCTATTGTACCTTGGCAGGGTGCCCTCTATACGGGGCGCTGCCCTGTTGCCGCGCAAGGGCCGCACCAGGCGGCTTAGTGTGTGCGCGCCAAGACTTTGCCCAGGATTCATGCCCAAGCTTTATCATCATCCCCTGTGCCCGCAGTCACGCTTTGCCCGCCTTGCTCTAGCCGAATATGGCATCGAGGCAAAGCTGGCTGAAGAAAAGACGCAGGAGCGCCGCCATG
>JANLPP010000329.1:0-6348 GCA_031367295.1 Hyphomicrobiales bacterium
GATCGAGCAGGATTTTTCGCGCGCCAGACGTGCCACCCTGGTCGACAAGATGGCGGCAGCGCATATTCTGCAGGGCGCGCTCGACCGGCTGGCTTTTCTGAAGGCCGCAAGGCCGCCCGAGGCGCAATAAAAAAGGACGCCGACCTTTCGGCCCGCGTCCACAGTTTGGGGCGAGGAAACTGCCAGCACCAAACGCTTCAGTTATGCGGACCGCAGAGCTGCCCGGGCTCGCAGGCAAACGCGCCGCCATGATGGCCCCGCCCGCCGCCAACATGCGGCCAGCCGCCGCGATGCGACTCAAATGGCGGACGCTGCTGCACGATCACCTGCGGCTGCGGCTGATAGGCAACCGGCGGGCTGCGGGTTTCAAACCTGCGTTCATCCTGATGCTGATACCCGTCATTCTGCCAGTGGTGCCGCTCAAAAAATCCATGGTGCCGGCGCGGCTGGTAATAGGGCTGGCTGTAATAGGGCTGCTGCGGGGCGTAGGTCACCTGGGGCTGCGGGGCGTAGGGCACCTGGGGCTGCGCGTAGTAAGGCTGCTCGTAATAACCTGGCTCATAGGCCGGCTGGTATGCGGGCTCATCAGCGGGATAGTAGGCCGGCTGGTCATAATAACGGCGCGGATGGTTGTTGGCGGCGATAGCCGCAGCGATGCCCAGCCCAACAATGCCGAGCACCAGGGCTCCGCCACCATCAATGCCATGGCCGTGCCGCCAATTGCGGTTGCGGACAAAACCCGCCTCAACCGGCGCTGTCCCGGAAGCTGCGGCAATGGCGGCACCCTGTCCCGGCGCAACCGGGGTCGGCGCGGCGGCAACCTCTGCCACAGCGCCGACAAGCATGGCGGCGGTGACTGCGGCAGACACAAACATGCGGTGACGGCGGATAGATAAATTAGACATCACACTCCCCTCACGGCCCTGTGCCTGAGGCAACACGGGCCAAATTCCCTGTGCCGCCAAGCCGGACGACAGAAAGCCTGATTAGGGGGACGAAGCTGAACTGAAAATGAATGAAGCAGCGGCACACATGCTCTGGTCGGCAGCCCGCCTGAACAACAGGCCTGAACGGCCTTGTGCAAAAATGCGTTCAGTGCGCCCCGGAATTCTCCACGGGCGAGCGTCTGACAGGCGAAACTGGCAGAGATGGGTGCCCTACCAAAGTTATGACAAAATTATGTGTACTTTTTTATTCACACACGTATGAATTGAAGATCGTGTAATTTCTTCGCAGCTCATGCGACGGGATATGGCAGACATATTCGAGCGCAACAACATGACAACGTGCGACAAACCCATCAATCACAGCCCGGCTGGCCGGGTCAGGCACGGCATCATGCCACGCCGTGGCAATGCGGACAAAGCCACGAATTCAGCCGAAATCGCGCGCTACATTGCAGAAATGTCGGCGCAACTGGCACAATTGGCCGCCGCCGCCGATCTTGACCTGCTCGCGTATTTTCTCGACATGGCGAGAATCGAAAGCGAGCTGGTGGCCTCCCGCAACCCGCCGGCCAATAGTTCGGCGAGGCAGGACTGGCCGACCGCAGACTAAAGTCCGGCAGCCGTTTCAATTTGCGGCGTCAGGCGGATATCAGGGTGATCAGCCCGTTGCCCTGCCGCAGGATTTTGCCTGCAAGCTCAAGCTCAAACACCTCCCGCATGACCTCGCGCGCCGGCCGCCCGCAGGCCCGCACCAGGTCGTCGAGAGACACCGGCGATGGCCCCAGCAGCGCCTCAACGCTCGCAGCGCCCTGTACCGGGCCGCCCATGCCCGCCAGCCTGCCGGGGGTAGTGCGGACCACGTCCGGGTTGCCTGGCGCAGCGCGTTCGGGCTCATCCAGCTCAAAACCGGTTTCAAATGCCGGAATATCAAGGACGGATGTGCCAAACGGATCGGCTTCGTCCCACAGCGGCTCTTGCGTGTCGGTGCCGCCTTCGCCAAACAGGCCGGGGTCGGGCCGGGAACTGCGCTGCGCTGCCCCAAGCGCATCGGTCACGTCCTGCGCACGCGTGCACAGGCCCGCGCCCTGGCGCAGCAGGTCATTGGTTCCCTCCGCGCGGGGGTCGAGCGGCGATCCCGGCACGGCAAAAACCTCCCTGCCCTGCTCCAGCGCAAATTTAGCGGTGATCAGCGAGCCGGACCGGCGTGCCGCCTCCACCACGACGACAGCCTGCGACAGCCCGGAGACGATTCGGTTGCGGCGCGGAAAATCACGTCCGCGCGGCTCCCAGTTGAGCGGCATTTCCGAGATCACCACACCGCCTGCCGCGATAATCTCGTCGCATAAGGGCTCGTGATCGGAAGGATAGATGCGTGCATGCCCGCCCGCCAGCACGGCGATGGTGCCTGTGACCAGCGCAGCCTGATGCGCGCCCGCGTCAATGCCGCGCGCAAGGCCGGAGACGACAGCAAAGCCATCTCGGCCAAATTCGCGTGCCAGGCGCGCCGTAAAAGCAAGGCCCGCAGCCGAGGCATTGCGCGAGCCAACCAGCGCGATGCAGCGGCGCTGCAAAATCGCCAGGGGGCCACGCACCGCGATCACTGGCGGACTCGTGTCAATCTCCGCCAGCGCCGGCGGATAGTCCGGTTCCCCCAGCGCAACGAAAATAATGCCCAATGCGGCGGAAGCCTCCACCTCGCTCTCAACCTCGGCGCGCGTTGCCAGTTTTATCACCGCCGCGCCCTCGCCCTTGCTGATCAGTCCCGGCAGTGCCGCAAGCGCCGCGCCCGCGCCGCCAAATTTATTCAGCAGCATGCGGAAGGTGCGCGGACCGATATTGCCGCAGCGGATCAGTTGCAGCCAGTCAAGCCGCTGCGCATCGCTGAGGCGCTGGCCACTCATGTTTTCTGGCCAATCTTGCCTTCAGTGCCGGCTCGCAGACGCGCGATGTTGTCGCGGTGTTTCCACCACAGCAAGGCCGCGAGCAGAAAAAACAGCGCGGCGGCCCCGGGCTGGCCCAGCAGCAGAAATGCCACTGGTGCCGCAAGGCTGGCAGCCAGCGCGCCTGCGGACGACAATCGCGTCAGACCGGCCACTGCCAGCCAGACGGCACAGGCGGCAAGCGCGACCACCCAGGCATAGCCAAACAGGCAGCCAAGAAACGTCGCAACACCCTTGCCACCCTTGAAACCCAGCCAAACTGGAAACAGATGGCCCAGAAAAGCCCCTAGCGCCGCAATCAGTCCATAAGTCTCACCGAAATACAGGCCAGTCAAAACCGCCAGCGTGCCCTTCAGGCCATCCAGCAGCAGAGTGGCCACCGCCAGATCCTTGCGTCCGGTGCGCAGCACATTGGTTGCGCCAATATTGCCTGAACCGATGCTGCGCAAATCCTGCGTGCCGGCAAGGCGTGTCAGAATGAGGCCAAAGGCGACCGAGCCAAGCAGATAGGATATCGCCAGCACCGCCGCGCCCCGGACAGTCAGCATCTGCACCAGAAAATCTGCGGCGGTCTGGAACAGGGTCATTGCGGCTTCACTTGTCTCACAGGCTCACTTGCGCACGAGCAACAGGCTAATTGAGCTTTGCCCTCCGGTCACGGGGATTCTTTGCCGCTGCCGGGCGGCGGGCCAAAGTGATAGTCAAGTTTGACGACGCCGCCAGCAAGGCCCTGCGCTGATCGCAGGCTGATCGCAGGCTGGTTGACCAGTCGGCGGAACAGCGGCACCCCGCTGCCCAGCAGCACCGGCATGACAAACAACTCAAGCCGGTCCAGCGCCCGCCGGTCCAGCAATGCTGATTGCAGCATCGCGCCGCCGACGACCCACACATCGGGACCTTCTTCGGCACGCAAATGCGCGGCGAGGGCGGCAATTCCCTTATGCCAGGCCTGCACGCTCTGCGGCGCGTCGCTGAGCGCACGTCCGGTCACCACGAGGCTTGTTTGCCGCGCATAAGGCCAGGGGCCGCCAAACGACATGATCTGCTCATAGGTGCGGCGTCCCATGACGGTGGCGCCAATGCCCGCAATGAAATCAGCATAGCCAAGCTCAAGCTCTGCAAATGGCGTCAGCCAGTCAATTCCGCCATTCCGGTCAGCGATGAATCCATCGAGACTCGCCGCGATGTAGCTCCGGATAATTGCCATGCGGATATGTCTCCAGACAACGCCCCGCCAATCCATCTCCCCGCACATGCGCCGGCCGGTGCCAGCCTGTCAGGCTTTCTCCCAGACCGCCGCGCCGCCAACCATCGCCATTTTAATGACGCCCTGCAAGCGGACCTCGTCAAACGGCGTGTTGCGGCAGCGCGAATGCAGGCTTGCCTTGCTGACAGTGAAGGGCTCATCGGGATCAAACCGGATGACATCGGCAGGGGCACCCGCCACCAGCCGACCTTGCGGCAGGCGCAGAATCACGGCGGGATTGAGCGTCATCGCGCGGATCAGCCGGTTGAGCGAAAGCGAACCATCATGCACGAGGCGCAGCCCGGCCGCCAGCATGGTTTCAAGGCCAATAGCGCCGAACGCCGCCTCGCCAAACGGCAGGCGCTTGGTCTCGACATCCTGCGGATCGTGATCGGACACAATGACGTCGATCAGCCCCTCGCCCAGCGCCTCGACCAACGCCCTGCGCTCGTCCTCGCTGCCAAGCGGCGGCGACAGTTTCAGGAATGTCCTGTAGTCGCCAATGTCATTTTCATTCAGCGTCAGGTGATTGATCGAGACGCCGCAGCTGGCCTTCAGTCCGGCGGCCCGCGCCGCGCGCAGCACATCGAGCGACAGGCGGTTTGACACCAGCGCCGCATGATAGCGCGCGCCAGTCAGCGCCACCAGCCGCAGGTCGCGCTCCAGCCCGATGGTTTCTGCCTCGCGCGGAATGCCGGGCAGGCCAAGGCGGCTCGCCAGCTCTCCCTCGTTCATGACACCCTGGCCCGCCAGATCCGCGTCGCCAGGCTGGTGAATGACCAGCGCATCAAAATCGCGCGCATAGGTCAGCGCCCGTCGCAGCACCAGGGCATTGCGCAGCGTATGCGGCCCGTCCGTGAAGGCGACCGCGCCGGCCTCGCGCAGCAGGCCGATTTCGGCAATCTCCGCACCTGCAAGGCCCTTGGTCAGCGCTGCGGCAGGCAGCACCCGCACGCGTCCTGTGTCGCGCGCCCGGCGGCACAGGTAATCGACCACCGCCGGGTTATCCACCGGCGGGCTGGTCTGCGGCATCGAGATGATCGTTGTCACGCCGCCCGCTGCGGCGGCGGCGCTGGCGGTCGCGATGGTCTCCCGGTGCTCGTCGCCCGGCTCGCCGCAAAAGGCCCGCATGTCAATCAGGCCCGGTGACAGGCAGTCGCCGTGGCAGTCAATCACGCGGACGCCTGCCGGGACCGAGGCGCGCGCAACGTCCGCACCCACGGCGGCTATGACACCGTCCACCACCAGCAGCCCGCCATGCAGGGGATGGTCGCGTGCCGGATCAATCAGCCGGGCATTGATAAAGGCAGTGGGAGGGAGAGCTGTCACGGTTGTTTCGATAGCTTGCATAGCGGGGCAGCGCAACGGCGCCGGGGCGAAAACCCGGCAACTTGAAGCCGACTGCGGCGGCAGCGTCCGGGGCTGCGCTGCGGCCGGTCCCTGACGTGAATGCCCATTCGCTTAACTAATTTTTGCAACGCTGGCATAAGGGACGGGGGCAGCAGCAGATGAAGAACTCAGAACTCCGCAGTCTCCTTCCGGCCCAGAAGACAAAGCCGAAAAACTCGGGTCTGGGCACCACTGTTTTTCTGGGGGGCCTTGTCTTTATTCTGGCCGCCGGCGGTCTTGCCCTGTACCGCAACCCCGACCTGGCGCATGGCTGGATTCCGGGTTTTGGGAAATCAAAACCCGCAGTTGTGGCAGCGGCGGCGCCAACGCCTGCCCAGCTGCCAGTGGCAGCCCGCAGCGCAATCGCCGACGCAGTCGCGGCCTCGAAGGACGAGCAGCTGACAATGCTTGACGAACAGCTCGCCCTGTCGGCCAAAGTAGCCGGCGAGATGATGGCCCCTGAAGGCAATGCAAAGCGGAAAGCCGAGATTCAGCAGGCGATAGCCGAGGGCACATCCCATATTGGCGGCGTGATGAAAGTCGCCGAACTCTTGTCCGGCCGCCCGAATATCATGACCGTAAAACTGTACTTCGGCGGCAAGACCAGCCATGCCATGGCCGACTCATGCCTGCAAAGCAGCCAGTCGAGTGGCCGTGCGCTCAACAACAGCGCCGAGGCCATGGCCCGCTTCACCAGCTGCTATCTGACCACCAATGTCGAGCGGCTGTGCAGTGCCGCGCAAAAGCAGGTTCTGGCGGAGGTCATCGATCACTATTACGCGACACGGGATTTCTGGATCAGGAAAGCCGATGACGCGGCGCACGG
>JANLPP010000333.1:0-11945 GCA_031367295.1 Hyphomicrobiales bacterium
GGAAGCAACCCGCGATGACGTCAAGCTGGTGATTTCCAATTTTCTGTATAGCGACGCCACCGGCTTACCCGCGAGCTATTCGGACGATGAGATCGTCGAACGGTCAGACAAGATTTTTGCGCAGATATTTTACGCGCAAGGCATGACGGCGGGGGCTGGTTACGGCAACGCTATGCAAGTTTAGACGTAGCGAGGTTACGTCCGATCAAGATCGGGCGGCGCAGCCTTATCTTTGGGCTGCCGTTTCTGCACTGGAGCTTCAGCGCTTTCTCCCTCTTTCTCCGCCGCATCCAGAAAATCAGCCCACCATTGCATCATACGGGTGCGCTCCTCAAGATACTCAGCCCGGTGATAGGCGGCGCGGACGGCGTTGCGTTCTTTGTGGGCTAGTTGGCGTTCGATGGCGTCAGGACGCCAGTGGCCGCTTTCATTCAGGACAGTCGAGGCCAGGGCGCGGAATCCGTGCGTCGTGGCACGCTGATGGTAGCCCATGCGGTAAAGCGCATAGAGCAAAGTGTTTTCGCTGATCGGCTTGGTGCGGTCGGAGCGTCCCGGCAGCAAAAGCTCATAGCTGCCAGTATAGCGCTTCAGTTGCGCGAGGAGCTCAAGTACTTGGCGGGACAGCGGGACAACGTGCGGTGCTCGCATTTTCATCCGGCTCTCCGGTATCACCCAGATATTCCGTTTGAAATCGAATTCCTCCCAGCGCGCGGCGCGCAGTTCCACCGTGCGCACCATGGTCAGAATGACAAGGCGCACCGCAAGCTTGATCGTTATATCGCCATTGTAGGATTGCAGCTGCCGCAAAAATACCGGGAGTTCATCCACCGGCAACATTTTGCGCGGTTCTTTTTTCCGGGTGGCGAATACACCCGCCATTGCCGCGACGGGATTGGCCTCGGCAAAGCCGGTTCCGATGGCAAATGCGAAAACGGCGCTGCACCGCTGGCGCACGCGCTGCGCGATATCAATTGCGCCGCGCTTTTCAATCTTGCGAATGGCGTCGAGAATTTCCGGCGCTTTCAACTCGGATATTTTCCGCGTCCCAAAGGCGGGGAAAACATCTTTCTCAAGGCTTTCGATAACGTCATCGGCATGGCGCGGCGTCCACTTTGGCCGCATTATCCTGTGCCATTCGCGCGCCACGGCTTCGAACGAGTTTGAGGCTTCCCGTGTTTTTTCAAGCGCGCGCAGCTTTTTGCGAGTTGCGGGGTCGATGCCATCGTGCAGCAACCGCCGCGCCGCCATTGCGTCTTCGCGCGCCATAGCAAGCGTCACTGTTGGATAGACGCCAATCGCGAGGCGCTTCTCTTTACCATCGAAGCGGTACTTTAGCCGCCAGTAGCGCGAGCCTGTTGGCATCACCTCGACGTAAAGTCCCTGCCCATCGCTGAGCTTGTAAATTTTGGGGCGCGGCTTCGCCATGCGGACAGTAGTGTCGGAGAGGGGCATTTTTGGGGGCATCTCACCTGGGGGCAAAAAAATTATGCCCCCAATATGCCCCCAAACCGCTTGCGTGGCAATGTTTTTCAATGAGATCGCATGTTGCGAGCAATGCCAAAAAATCTAGTTATTTCAATGGTTTTTGGAGGACTATGCGCTGCTATGAGAAGCGCGGCTGGCGGAGGGAGCGGGATTCGAACCCGCGTTACAGTTTCCCGTAAACACACTTTCCAGGCGTGCGCCTTCAACCACTCGGCCACCCCTCCGCAGAGGGCTGGCAGGTATACCATCGCCACTTGCTGCGCAAGCAGGCAACTGGCGTGCGCGATCACCCGCCTGCCCGCCGCTTGCGGCGTTTACCCAATACGCACCGCAGGCTTGCGTCCTCCCCCGCGCCTGCATAGGTAATGGCCCATGTTTCGCTTGTGCTTCCGCCTTGCCGGGCTTGCTGCCATCGCCCTGGCCTTTGCCCTGCTGGTCAAGGACGCGACGCGCTCCATTGCCGGGGGCGAGGTTGCGGTGACGCCGCTTGGCTTTGATGCGATGACGCTGTTTCCGGCCAAATTTGCCCTGTTGCAGCCCTTGCTGGAGCGCAACCTGCATCCGTTTTTGTGGGACCCGGTGGTTTTGACCCTGCTGCGGCTGCCAACCTGGCTGGCGCTTGGCGCCTTCGGGGCGCTGCTGTTTTACGCTGTGCGCCCGCGTCCGGCCCGCATCGGCGCCGGCCGCTGAACCTGCCACGCAGTCGTGATTGCCCGGTGCAGCGCCAGCCGCTGGCCGGCGTGCTGGCCAGCGCCTATATTGCAGCCTCACCCACTGCGGAGATGATCCATGCTTTTTTCGCGCAAGAAAACCAGCCTGCCGGGGCCTGCCGAGGCGCTGCCGGGCAGGGCCGTGCCCATCGCCGCCACCGCGCCGCATTATGTCAACCACAATCCGCTCAACGGGCCTTATCCTGCGGGCATTGAGACGGCGATTTTCGGCCTTGGCTGTTTTTGGGGGGCGGAGCGCAAATTCTGGCAGCTCGGGCCGGGCATTTACACCACGGCTGTGGGCTATGCGGGTGGGCTGACGCCCAATCCCACCTATGAGGAGACCTGCACCGGCATGACCGGCCACAATGAGGTCGTGCTCGTCGCCTTTGATCCCGGGCTTGTCTCCTACGAGGACCTGCTGAAAACCTTCTGGGAAAGCCATAACCCGACGCAGGGCATGCGTCAGGGCAATGACACCGGCACCCAGTACCGCTCCGGCATCTATGCCACAACGCCCGCGCAAAAGGCGGCGGCGCTGGCCTCGCGCGCCGATTATGGCAAGGCGCTTGCCGCGCGCGGCTTTGGCGCCATCACGACCGAAATCATTGACGCGCCGCCGTTCTATTTTGCCGAGGACTATCACCAGCAATATCTCGCCAAAAACCCCAACGGCTATTGCGGGCTGGGCGGCACCGGGGTTTCCTGCCCCATTGGGACGCGGGTCGCTGCCTGAGCGCCCCTTTCGCAGACGCTGATTCTCTGGCAAGAGCGCGGGCATGGACTTGCCCGCACCCCTCAGCCGCACAGCATCGGAACGCGATGCCCTCGCCCGGCAGTTTGCCGCGCTCGCTGTCAGGGCGGGCGCGGTGATCATGGATATTTACGCCAGCGGCTGCGATGTGCGCGTCAAGGGCGATGGCAGCCCTGTGTCGGTGGCCGACGAGCAGGCCGAGGCGCTGATCCTCGCAGGTCTTGGCGCGCTGATGCCCGGCATGCCCGTGCTGGCGGAGGAGGCGGCGGCGCGCGGCGAGGTGCCGCGTCTGGGCGACACCTTCATTCTGGTTGATCCGCTCGACGGCACCCGCGAGTTCATCAGCCGCAACGGCGAATTTACCGTCAATATCGCGCTGGTCAGCGCCGGCGTGCCAGTTGCTGGCGCTGTTTATGCCCCGGTGCTGGAAACCCTGTGGTATGGCGGCGCGTCCGCCATGGCGGCGCAGATTGCGCCGGGGCAGGATCTGCAGCAGGCAAAGGAATGGCGCGCCCTCAAGGTGCGCCAGCCGCCCGCAGCGGGCCTCACCGCGCTCGCCAGCCGCTCGCATGGCGATGCCGCGACCGAGCAGTTTCTCGCCCGCCTGCCCATAGCCGAGCGCATTGCGGCCGGCTCGTCGCTGAAATTCTGCCGCGTCGCTGAAGGCAAGGCCGATGTCTATCCGCGCTTTGGCCCGACAATGGAATGGGACACTGCGGCGGGCGACGCTGTGCTGCGCGCCGCCGGCGGCATGACGCTGGACGAAAACGGGCGGCCGTTTGCCTATGGCAAGGCGGACCAGCACTACCGCAACGGGGCATTTGCGGCCTGGGGCGATGCGCGTGACGCCATCGGCCGAGCAATGATTCGTTAACCCTGCCGCGCCGGTTCCACGCCCGCGCCATTTCCGTGACATGTTTTGCCGTGACTATCGCATCCCAGACAAGCCTGGCGCGAATCGCTGGCAAACACGGGATCATGCACATGACAGCAATGCGCAGCGCCACACGCCGCACCTTTCTTTGCGCCAGCCTTGCCGCGATGTTTGGCGCGGCGCCCGGTCTGGCGGGCTTGCCGTCCGGGCAGGCGCTGGCGCAGGGCGAGGCACCGCGCAGTTTCAGCACCGATGACCTGATCGGCAGCGGCCATCATTTTTTCGGCACCATATCGCGCGGCCTTGCCCAGACGGTGGAGGAGGCCACGCGCCGCTTTGGCCAGCCCAACGGCTATATTCTGGGCCAGGAGCTGTCAGGCGCGTTTGTCGGCGGCCTGCGCTATGGCGAGGGCATCCTGTACACGCGCAATGCCGGCGACATCAAAGTCTTCTGGCAGGGGCCGTCCATCGGCTTTGACGCGGGCGCGGATGGCGACCGCACCATGATGCTGGTCTACAAGCTGCCGGCCACGCCCGCCATTTATTCGCGCTTTGTGGGCGTTGACGGCTCGGCCTATTTTGTCGGCGGCTTCGGCTTCACCGCGCTGGCCTCCGACGACATCGTGCTGGTGCCGGTGCGCTCGGGCGTGGGCGCGCGGCTGGGCATCAACATCGGCTATCTCAAATTCACCCGCAAAGCGACGTGGAACCCGTTTTAGCGCTTGCCGCAGGCTTGCCGCGCCTGCGCCTTGCGTGACGGCGCGCGCGCCCTGTTTTGCGTTGCACGGCGGGGCATGGCATTATAGCGCTGTTTCCATGACGTGAGGCAGGACCGCTCTTGATCGAACAGGCAATGATTTTTGCTTTGGGCTTTCTTGCGGCCGGATTGCTGACACTGCTGTTTTTGCCGGCCGTCTGGCGGCGCGCCATGCGCCTGTCGACGCGGCGGCTGGAAATGCAACTGCCCCTGTCAGTTGGCGAAATCGTCGCCGAGCGCGATCAGCTGCGCGCCGAATTTGCCGTGACGCGCCGCCGCATCGAGCAAAAGTACGAAGCCTTGCAGGAGGTGCATGCCGGCGACTTCGCCGAGCTAGGCCGCAGGGCCGGCAAAATGGCGGAGCTTGCCGTGCAGGTGGATGGCTTGAGCGGCGATGTCGACCGGCTTGAGCGCTCCGGGGCCGCGACAAGCGCCAGCCTGGCGGAGGCGCGCGCCGAGGCCGGCGGCCTGCATGTGGCACTGCATCAGTCGGACGGATTGCGCGAGCGCCGCGAGGAAGAGCTGCGCGGACTGGAAAATGCCTGCCAGATTTTGCAGATCACCTCCGGCCAGCAGCAGGTCGCGCTTTACGAACTCGATTCGCGGCATAGTCTGACGCTGCTGTCGCTCAAAAACACCGAACACAGCCTTGATGCGGCAAGCCGCGAGCTGGCGCAGCGCCGGGTGGAAATCGGCGTCCTCACCAGTGAGCGCGATCATGCGCGGGCACAGACGGTGTTCTACACCCAGCGCCGGGACGTGCTGCAAGGCGAGCTCACGGCGCTCGGTGAAAAGCACGCGACGATTGAAACCTCCCTTGCCGAGGCACGCGCGCAGATTGCCGCTGGCGCGCGGGAGGCGGCGCGGCGCGGCGAGCTGGCCGCCGCCAGCGAACAGCAGATTCTGGACATCGTGGCGCGTCACAAGGGCGCGCTGGAGCGTGGCGGGCGGGCGCTGGAAATTGCCCTGACAAACGAACGCGAAGCCGCGCGGCGGCTGGAAGTCGCGCGCGGCGAAAATGCTGCCACAGAAGGCGCGTTGCAGGCGGGCAGGGACGAGCGCGCGCGTCTGCAGCGCGAGCTCAGCCTGTTGCAGGCGGGCGAGCCTTACAGGCCGCGCGCCGGCCAGTCGCAAGGGGCGGCAAATGCCGAGCCCGATGACGAGGCGCAGCTGCGCCGCTCCATCAGCGATCTTGCCGACCGGCTGCTGCGGCTCAGCGCGATGGTGCCGCCCAACCCTGCCGCCACGCCGCCTGCAATCGCGATGCAGCAATTGCGCGCGCGGCCCAAAAAGCCCGTGGACAAGATGCCCGCCAGCGCCGGGCCGCCCGTCGCCTAGGCTTACGCGCCCGCAGCTTCGGTGCTAGACCAGCGGCTGCGCTGGCTGAGGGCCTGCGGCGGAAGGTGCGAAAGGGACGCGAATGTCTGAACATGGCGGCGGGGTGCATGTGCATGCCCCACACGAAGAGCTGGTGGAACATGGCGCGCATGGCGGTCATGGCCCGGACGGACTGACGCAGAAAATAGCGCTGACGACAGCCATTCTGGCAACCATCGGCGCGCTGTTCGGCTACCAGTCCGGCAAGACCGCGACCGAGGCGATGATGGCCAAGAATGATTCGATCTCGCTGCACACCCAGGCCTCGGACCAGTGGGCCTTCTACCAGGCCAAATCGACCAAGGAGTTCATGGCCACCAACATGGCGCAGCTGACCGGCGACGACAAGCAGCGCGAGAAACTCAAGGCGGATGCCGAGCGCTATGCCGAGGAAAAAAAGGAAATCGAGAAAGAGGCCAGAAAACTGGTCGAGGAGGCAAAACACAAAGAGCATGTGGCCGAGGCAAACCTCATTCCGCACGAGCGCATGTCTCTGGGCACCGCATTGATGCAGGTTGCGGTGGCGCTGTCAGCCATCACCCTGCTGACCAAAAAAAGCTGGCTCTACTACGCCGCTCTGGCCTTCGCCGCCGTCGGCATCGGCATAGCCAGCTGGGGCGCGTTGGCGCATTGAGAGGTTGCGCATAAATCGTGCGCGGTAAAGCCGCCTGTGCCCCCTCTCCCGTTTACGGGAGAGGGCGAGGGTGCTGCATCTTCAAACTTCGGCGTGTGAAGTTGCGACACCGCCCTCATCCGGTGCCATAGCCTGTCCGCAAGGACGGGTGTCCTTCAGGTCGCCCTGTCACGATTCCCGCTCCCCGGCCTACCCATGCCCTCCACCCCGGCCGCAACCCTCACCGGCGTCACCAAGTCCTTCGGCGCGGTGCGGGCCCTGCTGCCCGCGACACTCACCATCGCGCGCGGACAATGCCTCGGCATTGTCGGCCACAACGGCGCGGGCAAATCGACGCTGATGAATGTGCTGGCGGGTGTGCTCTCGCCAGACTCGGGCGGCGTCCACATTGGCGGCCGCGCGGCCTTTGGCCCCGGCGCGCCGCATGCCGCCTCGGCAATCCGCGCTGCTCACGCCCTGGGCCTGCGCTGCGTGTTTCAGGAACTCTCGCTGTGCGGCAACCTTTCCATCGCCGAGAACACCCGCATCGCCCATCCCGCCATTCGCGGCTGGGGCTGGCGCAAAAAGGCCGGCGCGCTGATCATGGCGCGGCTTGACGAAATTTTTCCGGGCCATGGCCTGACGCCGGGCTTGACCGTCGCCGACCTGCCCATCGGCAAGCGCCAGGCCGTTGAAATCGCCCGCGCCTTCAGCCAGACCGACACGCCCGCCGATCTTGTCATTCTCGACGAGCCAACCTCCTCGCTCGACTCCAGCGCCGCCGCCCAGCTTGTCACCCATGTCCGCGCTTTTGTCGCTGGCGGCAAGTGCTGCATCCTCATCTCGCACAAGCTCAATGAGGTGCTTGCCGCCTGCGACCGCATCGTGGTGATGA
The DNA here is from genome assembly GCA_031367295.1 of Hyphomicrobiales bacterium. Classification (GTDB taxonomy): domain Bacteria; phylum Pseudomonadota; class Alphaproteobacteria; order Rhizobiales; family Beijerinckiaceae; genus JANLPP01. Next base: position 7,466 of record JANLPP010000333.1, read on the forward strand.
AAGATGGCGCGGTTGTCGCTGACCGCCCCGCGCAGGATTTTACGCGGGACGCTATTGTCGCCGCCATGGGCCACGCGCAGGCACCCGCGCGCGCCGCGCATCAGCGCGGGGCCAGCGCCGCGCCCGTCCGCGTCGAAACCGCCGCAAGTGCAGGCGCGCCGCGCCTCACCGCCCGCGCGGGCGAGGTCATCGGCCTTGCGGGCCTTGCCGGGCATGGCCAGACGCGCCTGCTGCTGGCCTTGCATGACGCGCGCGGCGGCGCTGGCGGCGTGACAGTCAACGGCCCGGTGGCGCTGGTGGCAGGCGACCGCCAGGCCGACGGTGTGCTGCCGCTGTGGTCCATCACGCGCAACATCAGTCTGCGCTCGCTGGCCGCGCTGTCCGGCGCGCTGGGCCTTGATCGCATGCGGGAAGCGCAAATGGCCAACGACTGGCGCGCCCGCATGGGCCTCGTCACACCCAGCGTTGATAACAGCATCCTGTCGCTCTCCGGCGGCAACCAGCAGAAGGCGCTGTTCGCCCGCGCGCTGGCGTCGGATGCGGAGATCATTCTGATGGACGACCCGATGCGCGGCGTCGATGTCGGCACCAAAGAGGGTGTTTATTCGCTTATCGCGCAGGAGGCGGAAAAAGGCCGCACCTTCCTCTGGTACACGACAGAGTTCGACGAGTTGCACCACTGCGACCGCACCTACGTCTTCCGCAATGGCGGGGTCAGCGGCGAGATTGCGGCAGGCGACCTGACCGAGGAGCGCGTGTTGAGCCTGTCGTTTGAGGCGCGGGAATGAGCGCCGCTATTCGCCCGTCCTTGCGAGCAAAGCGAAGCAACCCAGAGCCGCGCGCGTGGCCTCTGGGTTGCTTCGCTGCGCTCGCAATGACGGCTGGGATATTCGCTTCGCGCCCGCGCGCAGGCCACCGCGCATGAGCCTCAACCGCGCCCAGCTTGCCTCCGTTCTGCGCATGGCGCTGCCCGCCGTCACGCTGGCCGCGCTGCTTGCCGCTGTCTTCGTCCGCCAGCCGATGGCCGCGTCCTACTTTGGCCTGACGCTGCTGTTCAACCTCGCGGTGCCCATCGCGCTCGCCGCCATGGCGCAGATGCTGGTCATCGCGCTTGGCGATCTTGACCTGTCCATCGGCGCGTTTGTGTCGCTCACCGCCTGCATCGGCGCGGCGCTGCTGCCAGCGCAGCCAGCGCTCGCCATCGCGGCACTCGCCGCCTGCATCGCGCTTTATGCGGCCATCGGCGCGCTGATCGAGTGGCGAAAACTCCCGTCCATTGTTGTCACCCTCGGCCTGTCCTTCGTCTGGCTTGGCCTGGCCATTATGCTGTTGCCGACACCGGGCGGGCGCGCGCCCGAATGGCTGATCGACGCGGTCAAATTCAAGACGCCGCTGGCACCACTCGCCATCTGGTCGCCGCTCGTCATCGGCCTTGCCGCGCATTTCATCGTCATGCGCACGGCCTGGGGCGCGGTGGCGCGCGGCGCGGGCGGCAACCCGCGCGCCGTGGAGCGGGCTGGCTGGCCGCTGATGCGCATCCGCGCCGGCGTTTACGCGCTGGCGGGCGTGTTCGGCGCTCTCTCCGGCCTGACGCTGGTTGGCCTCACCACTTCGGGCGACGCCAACATCGCCTCGCGCTACACGCTGGTGTCGATCGCCCCCGGTATTATAGGCGGCGGCGAAATAACCCGCGGGCGCCGCTCGCCATTGGGCTTGCCGCGCATTTTATCGTCATGCGCACCGCCTGGGGCGCGGTGGCGCGCGGCGCGGGCGGCAACCCGCGCGCGGTCGAGCGGGCAGGCTGGCCGCTGATGCGCATCCGCGCCGGCGTCTACGCGCTGGCGGGCGGGTTCGGCGCTCTTTCCGGCCTGACACTGGTTGGCCTCACCACTTCGGGCGACGCCAACATCGCCGCGCGCTACACGCTCGTCTCGATCGCCGCCGTCATTCTCGGCGGCGGCGAATTCACCGGCGGGCGCGTCTCGCCCACTGGCGCGGTGCTGGGCGCGATGACGCTGACGCTGGCCGCCTCGTTCCTGACTTTTCTCAACATCCCGCCCGACTGGCAGATCGGCGCGCAGGGCATTATCCTGATTATAGTGCTGACCCTGCGTGCGGTGATTGACCGTCTGGGGCGCGCTGCATGAAAGCGCTGCTTGCCCGCCCGTGGATCTGGTCGTTTGGCGCGGCGCTCGGCGTCTGGCTCATCACGCTCGCGGTCGCACGCGGCCAGGGCGGCGCGGAAATTCTGGTCGCGGCGCTCAGCTTCTCCGCCTTCACCGTGCTGGTGTCGCTTGGCCAGATGCTGGTCATCACCACCGGCCCCGGCAATGTCGATCTGTCGATCCCGGCGACCATCGCGCTGTCAAGCGCCGTGTCGATGCTGGTGATGAATGAGCAGAGCGCGATGATTTTGCCGGGCCTCGCCGCCGCCGTGCTTACGGGCATGGCGGTCGGCGCGTTCAACTTTGCGCTGATATTGGCGCTGCGCATTCCGCCGATCATCGCGACGCTCGCCTGCGGCCTCATCGTCCAGTCTGTCGCCATCACGTTCGGGCGCGGCCTGAAAATAAAACCGCCGCCGCCCTTCGCCGATTTTGTCACCGCGCGCGTTTTCGGCGTGCCTGTGCTCGCGCTGCTGGCGCTGGCTGTCGCCGTTGCAGTCGCGCTGATATTGGAGCGCACCGTTTATGGCCGCAGCGTCAGCGCCATCGGCCAGAACCGCCGCGCCGCGCATTTTGGCGGTGTGCGGGTGGAGCGCACCCGCTGCCTCACCTACATCGCCTGCGCCGCGCTGGCCGGTCTCACCGGCGCGCTGATCGCTGGATTCGCCGGCGGCAATTCGCTCGACCAGGGCGAGGAATATCTCTTGCTGACCATCGCCGTGACCGTGATAGGCGGCACGGCGGTAGCCGGTGGCCGCGCCAGCGTGCCCGGCGTCTGGGGCGCGGCATTGTTCATGTTCCTGCTTGTCGCCATGCTCAACGCGGCAGGCGCGGGACCGGGCATGCGGCTGCTGCTGACCGGCATAATCATCATCGGGGTGATAACGCTGGCGCGGGGTGACCGGGCAAGGTGACGGGCGTTGGACCGCCGGCCTCCGGTCCATAGGCGCTAAGATAAGGCAGTTTTGAATACGTCTGGCTGGTTTTTTCGTTTTCTGGGCGTATCATGGAAGTCTCTCGGGGGCGGTTGGCTTTTGGCGGTTTTGATATGGCTGCTGAGATTTCCGAGCAGGATCTGGAGGATTATCAGGCGGCTGAACGTCAGTATCCTTCGCTGGCATAGCGGCCTTTTGGAGCTTTCCGGCTGTGGGGGAAAAACACCCCTTCAGGGTGCCTGAGAGGTGTTTGGCCAGGAGGGCCGCAGCCAGATTTGCGAGTATCCACATGCGCGCCATCGGGGCCGTCTTGCAGGGCGTGTCGCGCATTCGGAATGTCGATTTCAGCGTTTTGAACGCCAGTTCTATCTGCCAGCGCAGGCGGTAAAGCTGCATGATCCGTGCAATCGGCCATAAGTTTTGCGGCAAGTTGGTGAGGATGGTCACAATCCCGGCCATCGCCCAGGTGTCGCTGCGCGGAGTGACGCGATGCGAGATTTTTGTGCGCTTGATGCGGGCTTGCTCACGCTTCTGGCAAGCCTCGCTTGGGCGGAAAATCACCAGCCGGGCGGCCATGGGCGGTTCCTTTTTGCCCCTGGACTCAATCAGAAGCACCGGTATTTCAGCGCTGTCCTGCGCGCCGAGCCTTGCAATGATCGCCGCGCAGGCAAGTTTTTCGCCGTTCAGCGGGTCAAGCATGCGGGTGGAGTAAACTCCTGTGCGCACACAATAAAATGCTTCTGCGTCGGCCAGTTTGCGCAACGCCCAGGTTTTGGCGTAGTTGCGGTCACCAACCGCGACAGTACCTTTTTCAATATCAGCGCGGGACAGGTTTTCGCCAATTTTGCCGCTGGTCAGTTCAAACGACGTGAACCACCCGCGCATCGGGTCATAGGCCGCATGCAGGCGATGCTGCACGCCTTTGGCACCCGGCGAAGTGAACATGCTGCCATCGACAAGGCGAATGGGCGGGCCGTCCCATTGCGCCGCCAGCTCCTCGCCCGGGTCGGCCCTGGCCAGAAGCTGCCCGACCAGTGCGGCCAGGAAGTCGCCGCTTGGCTTCAGCCGGCCAATCAGCGCGGGATTGCTTAAATCCACGCCAAGTGCCAGCCCGCTCCACGCCGATGTGATCCGGCAGGATTGCCCGGCAGAAGCATAAGCCAGCGCCAGCCGCAACAATTGCGATCCATCGCGCACAACCCTGCGGCGCACCATCGCCCCGGTCGAAAAAGCCAGATCATCAATCGCCTGCGCTCCGCCAAAAAAAGCCTCGGCACCCGACCAGTCGTCCAGCCACAAATCAGTCGAATCAGTTTCCATCCAAAGCTTGAATCACATCGCAAACCCCGCGTGAATCCCTTATCTTAGCGCCTATGGGCC
>JANLPP010000361.1:0-2782 GCA_031367295.1 Hyphomicrobiales bacterium
CCGACAAAACCAACCTCGCCCTCCACTGACACACCCGCCGGACGCGCGATCGACACGACCCGCTGCATTGCGTCAATATTCGCGTCAATCGGCAGGCGCGAGCCGTCGAACATGACGGAGGTGAAACCGTGCTCTATGCCCTGCGCGCAGGTCTCAAGCGATGTGGCATGGTCGATATGGCAGACCACAGGCACGCTCGCCTGATCGGCCAGATGCCGGAACATTCTGCCGAGCACGGGAATGGGCGTGTGTCTGCACGCGCCCGGCCCCGCTTGCAGAATGACCGGGCAGCCGGTCTCCTCCGCCGCCTCGACAAAAGCTGTCGCATCCTCCCAGCCAAGCACCACGAGGCCGGCTACAGCATAACCGGCGGACATGGCGGGGCCCAGCACATCGCGCAGGTTTGCCGCCGTCACCGGAACTTCGCGATCATGTCTTTGATGCCCGGAATCGTCTCGATCTGCCAGGCATGGGCGGGCTGGAAAAACTGCACCAGCGAACGCTGTGACAGGCCGCCCAAGATAGTGAAATAATACATTTCATAGCCCGGCGCGGCGACACAGGGATGATAGCCCCTGTCGAGCACAATCGTGGAGCCGTCGATGATGTGATAGGCATCACCAACCTTGCCGTCCTCGCGCTGCACCAGCTGCATGCCAAAGCCGGTGCTGGGGCGGAAACGGAAGTTATAGGTCTCGTCATGCCGCGTCTCCACCGGCAGGCGGTCCGTGTCATGCTTGTGCGGCGGAAAGCCGGACCAGCCGCCCTGTCCGACGGTGAATAACTCCGACACGAGCAGGCGGCCAACCCTGCCGCGGTATTTGGTGCCGAAAATGTGCTTTATCCTGCGGTGTGTCTTGGTCTCGTCTGAGCCGTACTGGATGCGGTCAATATCTGCCGCCCGCACCGCGAAGGGGACGAGGACCGCATCAAACTTTGCACCGGCGATAAACACCTCGGTATTTGCACTTTCGCAGACAATGCTGGCTTTGGCCCCGCTCGGCACATAGACGCCTTCTGGCTCGCCATCCCACACATCCGCGCCACGGCTGCCGATGGCATTGAAACGCTCGCCCTCGATTTCGACGCTGACTGTTCCGGTCGCGGGCACGATGCAGGTCTCGTAACGAGGCACCTGGTATTCAAACACCTGGTCCTTCTTCAGTTTGACGATGTTGAAATAATTCAGCGGCACGCGTGAATCGTTCACATCAACGATGGCCATGTTGGCGTTGTCAAAGGGCGGGATGTGCATGTGCCGTTTCCTTGTCTGACGGGCCATCCGGATGGCTGGAAAGAAATGCGGCAAGCTCCGCCTGCGTCGGCATGGCAGGGGCGCAGCCGACGCGCCCGACAACAATGGCTGCCGCCGCCGAGCCGCGCCGCACACAGGCTTCCAGCGGCATGCCATCCGCCAGAGCGCAGACAAAGCCAGCCATGAAGGCGTCGCCCGCGCCCGTTGGCTTGAGCGCCTGCACGTGGAAAATGCCGGTCTGGAACGAGCGTCCAGACGCAAAAGTCACAGAACCCTCCGCGCCCATCTTGTAGATCACGATTTCCGCGCCGGCCTGCGCCAGCGCGCGCGCCAGCGACTGCCCGCCCTCGCGCTGGCCAGCCATAATGCCGAACTCGTCATCATTGCCGATCACCACATCGCAGAGCGCCGCCGCCCTGCCATAAACAGCCGCAGCCTCGCTGTCGGAACTCCAGGAATAGGGCCGGTAGTCAACATCGAGGATCACGCAGACCCCGGCCTCCCGCGCGCGCTCTATCGCCGCAAACCCTGCGCCGCGTGGCGGATCAGCGGACAGAGCAGTGCCGGTCACGATCAGCGCGCCACAGGTCTGCCAGTCCACCTCCTCCACCTGTGCCGCATCAAGCGCGAAATCCGCCGCGCCGTTGCGATAGATGACGGACTGCGTGTCCTCCAGCCGCGTTTCCACCACCGCCAGCGAATTACGCAATTGGCCGCCCACCGTTGCAACGTGGCGCGTGTCAACGCCAAAGCTGTGCAACGCATTGCGCGTGAAGCGGCCCACCGCGTCATCGGACACCGCGCCAAGCAGTGCAGCCCGGGCGCCCTGCCGCGCAATGCCCGCCGCGATGTTTCCTGCCGAGCCGCCAAGGCAGGCGAAGAACTGCGTTGCCGCTTCGGCCCGGGTTCCGGGCGGGTCGGCATAAAGGTCCATGCCCGCCCGGCCCAGCACGAGGAAGCAGTTGCGCGCGAGGCTGCCGAGCCGCGTCACGAGCCTGCACTTTCAATCTTGAACCCGCGTGCCTGCATTGCCTGCCCCCTTGACCGGCAACACTAAAGCCGCTTCAGACATTTGCAAGCAGCAGACACGGCGGACCACGCATGAACAGGCGCGAGATTGGCATCGGCATTGTGGGCGGCGGCTATATGGGCAAAGCCCATGCGATCGCCATGCAGGCGGTGGGCGCGGTGTTTGACACGCCACTGCGCCCGCGTTGCGAAATGATTGCCACCACCACCACGGCAGGCGCAGCGGAAAAAGCGCGGCAGCTCGGGTTTGCGCGCTCTACCGCCGACTGGCGCGTGCTGGTGAGCGACCCGCGCGTCGAGGCGGTTGTCATCGCCTCGCCACAGGATACGCATCTTGACATAGCGCTGGCAGCCCTCGCGCTGGGCAAGCCGGTGTTCTGCGAAAAGCCGCTCGGCGAGGGCCTCGCGCAAAGCCGCGCCATGGTTGCCGCCGCCGAAAAGGCCGGCGTGGCGAACATGACCGGCTTCAACTATATCCGCACGCCCGCCTCGCAGCTG
>JANLPP010000376.1:0-1603 GCA_031367295.1 Hyphomicrobiales bacterium
TAGGCGGATCGCTGTCAGAAGCGAATGTCAATCAACTGCGCCCGCGACGCTGCGGGCGTTTAGCAACTTCCTCCGTCTGACGCGTCTGTACCCGCATCGCCGCAGCTCGATTCTCCTGCTGGCGCGCTTGCGAAGCTGGCGTCCGGCAATGAGCCGGAGGCGAGGTCTCCTGCAAACAGGGACAGAATAGTTTTCTTGAGCTCGCCGTGATACATTCCCAACACGCAGGCACCGACGATCAGCACTATCAACCCGCTCAAAAGCACTAACGAAATTATAGCAGCAAAATATGCCAGCATGGATTGCGTCTCGGGGAAGAACTGCCGCAGTAACACCGCTGCCCCAAGCAAAGTTACAAGGCCGGTTGCGACAGCGGCAATCTTCAGGCGCTCAATCAGAACAAGCCTGTCTAGCTTGGCATTGATGCCTGTCCTTTTTAATGAACTCATTTCACACCCTGACTTTCTCGTCCATCTTTGCGGCCATGATAACGACGGCATATGAAATGCTGCTTGAGCGACTTTGCTAACGCTAAGTTAGGTTGGCGCTCTTCGCGCAGGAAGTGTGGCCGGAGTCAAAATAAACACACAGTCGCCCCAGATTTGCAGCATGTGGCGGTATATTGAGAAAAAACAGTAGCATTTTTTGGCATCTTCGACAAATCTGTATGCTGCACCTCACCCCGCCGCCTCGATCTTCTCGCGCGCCGCGCTCGCCAGAAACCCCGACCGGGTCAACCCGCTGCGCTCCGCAGCCGCGTCGATGGCGTCGAGCAGGCCGCGGTCGAGCGAGATGTTGGCCTTTACCGGGCGGCCGGACTCAATGACGAGAGGCACGGCGAGAAACACCGCGCCCTCGGCCAGCGCCGCCTTGACCTGCGTGTCGCGGCGGAGGGCGGCGATGGCGCGGGGCTTTGGCGTCAGACCCTCGGCGCGGGCGTCGCGGGTCCATTCGCCCAGCGCTTCGACTGCGTTGGCGTAAGCCTCGTTCTCGTCCGTGCCCATGGCGGTGCAGCCGGGACAGTCGGGGAAGGCGACGCCATAAGCGCCGGGGCCGTCGTCAAGCAGCGCGAAATAGCGCTCCATGTTGACCTCCATTACCAACCTGCGGCGTCAGCGATGTTGCGGGCAACGCCAGGCGTCAGGGTTCTGTGGCGCGGCACCATGATTTTCAGGCCGGGCCTGTCGGCATGCGCGAACTTTTCATGTTTGCTGCCGCCCTCCAAAACCCAGCCCTCCCTCAGCAAGCGGGCAACACTTTGCTGCGGTTTGTCTCAACGCCCGGCATGACACAGCCCTTGTTGCGCTCGCACTATATCGGTTTTGCGCCTGCTCGCAATTCATTATGCGTAACTATATGCGCACGTGTTTGATAGCCGCGATTTCGGACCGATCAGACCGATCGTCGCACATTTCTTGACAGCTTTGTTATCGATGGCAAATGTTGCGTTTTGGGCATATCGCAAATTCATGTCAGGAATTGCTACAATGCCCACCCACGCTCCCGGCTTCGCGGAAGACCAGCTGCCATTCGCGTCACTACCGGGAACTGCCGCGCCGCCCCGCGCCTTCGTCGATCTCGGCAAGGCTGGCCGCTTTGTCGT
>JANLPP010000383.1:0-15854 GCA_031367295.1 Hyphomicrobiales bacterium
AAAAACTCGCTCTATTAACTTTCACCAACATAACTGAACTGCGCGATATCACAAGGCCTTTCATAACTTCAGGTAAAAATCTTCGCCGCCAAAATATTGTAGTAGACATCATTCGGCGGTTCAGTTCAGACCGACCGAAGATGCATCAATAAAGAGAAGGAGAGCGAATTGATTCTTTACCGCGCAATCCCTCGCTCCACTACCCCGCCCGCACCTCCCCCAACAGCTCCGGGTGCCGCTCCAGCACCCGCAGCAGTTTCACCAGCGCCAGCGGCGGCCGGGTCTTGCCGGTCTCATAGCGGGAGAAGGCATTGACGCCGCCGCCGAAAATTTCGGCGGCTTCGCGCTGGTCGAGCGCCAGTTTTTTGCGGACGCTGGCGATGAAGCCCGAGGCTACAAGCTACGCGTTCACTTCTTTGCTGAAGGCCAGCATCGCCGCGCTGACGCGGGCGGACTCGGCCGCGTCAAGAACCACCTCGCGGCACGCTGGGCAGAAATCGCCGGTCACTGCGGCAATGACGATCATCTCGCCTTTATACACGTGGCTGACGTCGCGGGTGTGGTGGATCAGGTCCGCTGTTGCGCAAACCGGGCACTGCATCGGCATGGTTCCTTGAACGTCACGATGAGCGCATCATCAATCTCGGCTGGTGCAGCTGGATAAACAACGCTCTGCACGCCAGCCAGAGAAACGCAATGCCGGAATCGCGACTTCCCCTCAGTTCCCCATCCCCGGCGCGTAAGCCGACAGGTTATCCGGCAACACGTCCTGCGAGCCGACAATAATTTGCGGCAGCCCGCCATAGGGTGACACGCCCGGCGCGAGGCTTGCCTGCGGTTTTACCGGCACTGACTGCACGGCGCGGTGGGGTGGCAGCGGCACGTTTACGGGTGAGGGTGCGTTGACCTGCAATGGCTCGCCGGGCGCGGCCTCTTCCTCTTCGAGGCCAAGCCAGCGCTTGTAGAACGGCGTTGCCTTGTCGCTGCGTGGCTGCACGGTCGATGCGACGGCGGCGGCAGGCTCAACCGGCGCGCCTGTTCCGGCCTTGCCGTCCAGCGCACGGGCAGGCTCAACTGCCTGTCCACCCGCCTTTCTGGCCATGGCAATTGCCGCGCCCGCGCTGCCCTTAAGCATCACAGGACGGGCGGGCGGTGCGGGAATGGCAGCGACCGCAACCAGCGCAGGCTCTTCGGCAGCGGCGGCAATGACCGGGGCGGGTCCGCCCATTACCGGTCCGGCCATAACCGGTGCCGCAATAACAGGCACGGCAGGCGCAGCGCCAGCCGGCACAGCCCTGGCAACTGCCACCTGCACCAGCGGCAATTTCGGCTTGCCCTTGTCGTTCAGCGCAATTTCGGTCGGCCCGGCGGCGAGCGCGTCGGGGCGGCTGACATCCAGCGTGCGGCTGGCAAAAGAGGGATGCTGGCCGCCATCGGCATAGACAACCTTGACCGCCTGGGTTCCAGCCGACACCAGTTCGGCCACCTTGGCGTCGTCGCGCGCCGCCTTGGCGCTGACCTCGGCCTTGAGGTTTTCATCCTGCTTCAGCGGCGGGCAGACCGAGTCTGCCGAAACGCTGGCGCCCGGATCAACCGGCGAGGCATTGAACTTGTAATGCCGGTTGCAGACATTGACCAGCGGCTCCTGCTTCGACACATCAAAATGGTCAGAGCCTTCCTTCAGCTCTTTCCAGAAGGCGATATTGGGATCGGCGCGGTGTTTTGCCAAATTTTCCGCAGTCATGCGGAAGGGGTAGGACTGCATCTGGATGGCGCGCTGGCCACCGGCAAAGCCCTCGCGGGCAATGGCGTAGATCTCGGCGATTTGCTCGTCCGTCATCGAGAAACAGCCCGCTGACGAGCAGGCGCCGTGCACCATGATCGAGCCGCCGCCATGCTCGTGGACGCGGTCATAGGCGTTGGGATAGCCGACGTTGAACGACAGGTAATAGCTGGAATTGGGGTTCATCTGGCCGGGGGTGATCGGATAAAAACCCTCCGGCACCTGGCGGTCACCCTCTTTGCGCTTGGGGCCAAGCTGGCCGGACCAGCGGCACATCGGGAAGGTTTTGAGCAGCGTATAGCGCCCGTCCGCTTTCATCTTCCAGATTTCAAGCTCGGCTTCTTTCTTGTAGGTGCGGATGAGGACGGGCGCGGTCCTGGACGACCCGGCCTGTTCCATCAAAGCCAGCGTGTTCGACGGGATTGGCTGAGTCGAGCGGGCGATGCGGCCATCGCTGTCCTCACACCCCGAAAGCAGTGCGCCCAGAGAAGCTGCGACAAGCGCCTTCGCCACCAGTCCCGCAAGAGAAGCTCTAAACTTCATCCACTCATGTCCTTTGCCGTGGTGCGCCAGCCTGTGCGACGCGGACCTTAACCCCGAAAACGCCTTTCCAAAGGCGCATCGCCGCGCCCGCGTTCAGCTCACCACCAAAAACATAATTATCCTTAGCAAAAGGTTTCTGCAACCGGAACAAATTGGCCCGCATGGTCAAGGATTGCTTAACCCGGGCCGGGCGGATGCGGCAAAAATCAGCCTTTGCGGCCCATGGCGAGGAATTTATCGGCCCTTGCGTTGCGGATTTCGGCTGGCGACAAGGCTTTCAGATCGCCCAGCGCATGGGAAATAGCTGCTCCGGCCGAGGCTATGGCCACTTCAGGGCTGGTATGCGCGCCGCCGGGCGGCTCGGGCACAATCTGGTCAACAATGCCGAATTTCAGCAGATCCTGCGCGGTGATACGCATGTTTGCCGCAGCGTCCTGCGCCCGCGCCGAATCGCGCCACAGGATCGAGGCGGCGGCCTCCGGCGAGGCGACCGTGTAGATCGCATGCTCCAGCATCAGCACCCGGTTGCAGCTGGCAATGGCGATTGCCCCGCCCGAACCGCCCTCGCCGATAATAACCGCGACATTGGGCACGCCAAGGCTGAGCGACGCGTCGGTCGAGCGGGCGATGGCCTCGGCCTGGCCGCGTTCCTCGGCGTCAATCCCGGGGAAAGCGCCGGCTGAATCGATCAGCGAGATCACCGGCAGGCCAAAACGGTCGGCGAGTTCCATCAGCCGCACGGCCTTGCGATAGCCTTCGGGCCGCGCCATGCCAAAGTTGTGCCGGAGGCGCGATTCGATGTCCGCGCCCTTCTCATGGCCCATGATGCAGACTGACTGGCCCCTGAAGCGGCCAAACCCGGCAATAATCGCCTCGTCCTCGGCAAACTTGCGGTCGCCGGCCAGCGGCGTGAAGTCGGTGATGAGTTCGCGGATATAATGGACGAAATGCGGGCGCTGGTCGTGGCGCGCCACCATGGTTTTCTGCCATGGCGTCAGGCTGGCGTAGATGGTTGCCAGTGTTTTGGTGGCTTTGGCCTCCAGCCGGGCTATTTCGTCATCCACCGCAATGGGCTCGCCCTTGGCGGCAAGCGCCCGCAATTCCTCGATCTTGGCCTCCAGTTCGGCGACCGGCGTCTCAAAATCGAAGAATGAACGCATTGCACCTTCCGCTGGCCATCGCCTTGCACAGGCGCTCGGCACAACTGGCGATTTGGCTTGGCGAAGTCAAGGCAGTTGGCGCAGTCAGGGCGGGCGGGCAAATGCCGCTTGCGGCCTGGCGCGGGCTTTGCAAAACAGGCCGGGGACAGAGGAGTGAGCCAATGCAATGCAACATCTGTGGCGGAACGGCCTTCAGCGACATGCCCGGGCGGCCGCTGGCGCGCTGCACCAGCTGCGGCGGGCTGGAGCGGGCGCGCGTCGCCGCCCTGCATATCCGGCACAAACTGAATCTCGCGCAAGGCTCGCACATCCTGCATTTTGCGCCCGAGCGTGGCCTGTCGGCGCTGCTGCGCGGCATTGGCGGGGAGAATTACCGCGCCTGCGACATTGACCCTGCCAAATATCCGGGGCTTGGGGTCGAGCCTTTTGACCTGTGCAGGGATGTGTTCGGGCTGCCCCGGAACCACTATGACCTCATCGTACATAACCATGTGATGGAGCATATTGAGTGCAACTACACCATGGTATTGCTGCGTCTCGCGCGGGCGCTGGTGCCAACCGGGACAATGCTGTTCAGCCTGCCGATCATCGACGCACCGTTTCGCGATGAGCTGATTGCGGGCAGCCTTGCAGACAAGACCGCGTATTTTGGCCCGATGATCCATGTCCGCCAGATGGGCCGGGATTTTTTGCAGCAGACTCTGGGCATGATTTTTGACCTGCCAGAACGGTATGACCTGCTGGCAAATTTCTCCGAAAAGCAACTTACTGACGCCAATATACCCGCGCGCCACTGGGGCAAATACACCGGCGCGTCGGTGATGCGCGTGACGCGGGCGAATTTGCGCGATGGCGGCGGCACCTGACGGACCGCAATTTTTTTGCTGCGCAAGCCGTGCCGCATTGCTATAGAGCGCCACCCGAAGCGGGATATTGAGCGCGGTCGGCTGGCAAGGCGCGGGCGTGGCGGAACTGGTAGACGCGCTGGATTTAGGTTCCAGTGGTGAAAATCGTGGGGGTTCGAGTCCCTCCGCCCGCACCAGCGCGCTTGTGTCCGCAGCTTCAAACTGTCATAGAGCCGCGCGCTTCAGGCATTGGCCGGAGCGCACAGGTCTGTTCGAGAAGGCTGAAACAAATGCAGGTAGTTGAAACCCTCTCGCAGGGCCTCAAGCGCGAATACAAAGTGACTCTTGCGGCAGGCGACCTCGCCTCACGGCTCGAAGGCCAGCTCAACGACCTCAAAAACAAGGTCAAGATCAACGGTTTTCGCCCTGGCAAGGTGCCTGTCGCGCATCTGAAGCGCGTCTATGGCCGCTCGGTCATGGCCGAGGTGGTCGAAACTGCGATCAATGAGGCAAATGCCAAGATCGTCGAGGACCATGGCCTGCGCCTCGCGCAGCGCCCGAAGATTGATCTTGCCACGGACCAGGCGCAAATGGAGCAGGCGCTTGAGGCCAAGGGCGACCTGGCTTTCAATGTGTCGCTGGAAGTGCTGCCCAAATTTGAGGTTGGCGCGTTTGACGATATTGCGCTGGAGCGCCCGGTCGCCGAGGTGGGTGAGGAAGAGGTGACCCGTTCGCTGGAGCGGCTTGCCGAGCGCAACCGCACCTATGCCGACAAGACCGGCGACAGCGTGACAGCCGCCAGGGGTGACCGCGTCACCATGGATTTTACCGGCACCATTGACGGCGTCGCCTTTGAGGGCGGCTCGGGCACGGATGTCGATATTGTGCTGGGCAGCGGCAGTTTCATTCCCGGCTTTGAGGACCAGATGGACGGTGTTTCGGTTGACGAGACGCGCGTCGTTGCGGTGACGTTTCCCGAGGCCTATGGCGCAAAGCATCTGGCTGGCAAAGCCGCTTCCTTCGATGTCACCGCGAAAAAAATCGCCACGCCCTCCGAAGTTGCGCTGGATGACGAACTCGCCAAGGGCTTGGGGCTGGAGAGCCTCGACAAGCTCAAGGACACCATCCGCACCAATATCAGCGCGGATTTTGCCCGCGCCTCGCGTGACAAGCTGAAGCGCAAGCTGCTCGACGCGCTCGACAAGCGCTATTCGTTTGACCTGCCCGAGGGGCTGGTTGGCTCCGAGTTCACCAATATCTGGGCGCAGGTTGAGGCCGAGCAGAAGCAGACCGGCAAGACCTTTGAGGACGAGAAGACCACTGAGGAGGCAGCCCGCTCCGACTATCGCAAGATTGCCGAACGCCGCGTGCGCCTTGGCCTGCTGCTGGCCGAGGTAGGCGAGCAGAGCAAGGTGCAGGTCTCCGATGATGAGGTGACCGGCGCTTTGGTCGCGCGCGCCCGCCAGTATCCTGGCCAGGAAAAAATGGTCTGGGATTTCTACCGCAAGAACCCGGATCGGCTGGCTGAGGTGCGCGCGCCGATTTTTGAGGAAAAGGTGGTCGACCACATTATCGCGCTGGCCAAAGTGACAGACCTGACGGTGAGCAAGGAAGAGCTGTTCAAGCCGGAAGACGACGACGAAGCCAAGGCGTGAGGTATTGCCGCAACCCTCTCCCTGCAGGAAAGGGTCGGCCCGAAGGGCCGCGGTGAGGGGTTACAATGCCGGGAGGTTTTGCGTGGTGAAGTGCGCAAACCTTGAGAGGCTCTGGCCCCTCACCCCTCGCTTCGCGCGACATTCTTTCAAAGGGAGAGGGTGGGCGCCCGCGATTGGCGCTTCCCCCGCCCTTTGCGAAGCCGCATGGCGTCACTATGTTCGGGCTACGCTGATTCGCCCGCCCTACCATCCAAGAGACCCTTTTTCATGCGCGACCCCGTTGATCTCTACACCCGCATCACCGACAGCTTTGTCATTCCCTCGGTTGAGGAAAGCACGTCGCGCGGCTCCTACCGCTACGACATTTTCTCGCGCCTGCTGAAAGAGCGCATCGTCTTCCTGACCGGCCCGGTGGATGACCAGACCTCGACGCTGGTAGTGGCCCAGCTGCTGTTTCTTGAGGCCGACAATCCCAAGAAGGAAATCTTTTTCTACATCAACTCGCCCGGCGGCGTCGTCACTTCCGGCCTGTCGATCTATGACACGATGCAGTTCATCCGCCCCAAGGTGTCGACCCTGTGCACCGGCCAGGCGGCCTCCATGGGATCTTTGCTGCTCTGCGCGGGCGAAAAAGACCTGCGTTTTGCCCTGCCAAACGCCCGCATTATGCTGCACCAGCCGTCCGGCGGTTTCCAGGGCCAGGCTTCCGACATTGTGCGCCATGCTGAGGACATCGTGAAGGTCAAGCGCCGCCTGAATGAAATTTACGTCAAGCACACCGGCAAAGACTACCACACTATTGAAACAACGCTCGACCGTGACCATTTCATGTCAGCCGACGAGGCCCTGGCATTTGGCATTGTTGACCATGTGCCCGCCAAGCGCAGCGATGAATCGGTGGACTCGAAACTGTAAAAACCGGTATTTCTGGTCCAGTCCGAATTATTGTGACCATCGGCCGCATCAAGGTGCCGGGGCGATGTTTTGCTTGATCCCGCCTGATTGACGTGATTGCATGGCTTTTGGGCGGGAGGTATTGAGGGTCACTGTCGGGAAACTGGCAGCCTCAACAAAAAGAACGTGGATTGCGCCAGAAATCGCGCGATACCCTGATCGGTCGCTACCTTTTGTTAGGCGGTCATTCAGTAGCCTGAAATTTGACTTGAAGACGCGCCTGATTCGGCCCGGTCCATAGTCTCGACGGAGAATATTATGAGCAAGGCCGGTGGCGATTCCAAGAACACCCTGTATTGCTCCTTCTGCGGCAAGAGCCAGCATGAAGTGCGCAAACTGATTGCGGGGCCAACTGTTTTCATTTGCGACGAGTGCGTCGAACTCTGCATGGACATCATCCGTGAAGAGAACAAGACAATCGTCAAGTCGAAGGATGGCATCCCGACGCCGCGCGAGATTTTCAAGGTTCTCGATGATTATGTCATCGGCCAGACCAAGGCCAAGCGCGTGCTGTCCGTGGCAGTGCACAACCACTACAAGCGGCTGAACCACGCCAGCAAAAACAACGACATTGAATTGTCGAAGTCCAACATCCTGCTGATCGGCCCGACCGGCACCGGCAAGACGCTGCTGGCCCAGACACTGGCGCGCATTCTCGACGTGCCCTTCACCATGGCCGATGCGACGACACTGACAGAAGCCGGTTACGTTGGCGAGGATGTCGAGAATATCATCCTGAAGCTGCTGCAGGCCTCCGACTATAATGTCGAGCGGGCGCAGCGCGGCATTGTCTATATCGACGAAATCGACAAGATTTCCCGCAAGTCTGACAACCCCTCGATCACCCGCGATGTGTCGGGCGAGGGCGTGCAGCAGGCGCTGCTCAAGATCATGGAAGGCACGGTCGCCAGTGTGCCGCCGCAGGGCGGGCGCAAGCATCCCCAGCAGGAGTTTTTGCAGGTCGATACGACGAACATCCTGTTCATCTGCGGCGGTGCCTTTTCGGGCCTGGAGCGCATCATTTCGGCGCGGGGCAAGGGCACGTCAATCGGCTTTGGTGCCAAGATCGCCTCGCCGGATGACCGCCGGACCGGCGAGATTTTCCAGAAAGTCGAGCCTGAGGACCTGCTGAAATTCGGCCTCATCCCCGAGTTCGTCGGCCGCCTGCCGGTCATCGCGACGCTTGAGGATCTGGACGAGGACGCGCTGAAAAAGATTTTGACCGAGCCCAAGAACGCCTTGGTCAAGCAGTACCAGCGCCTGTTCGAGATGGAAAACACCGACCTCACTTTCCAGGACGAGGCGCTGAACGTCGTCGCCAAAAAGGCGATCGAGCGGCGCACCGGCGCGCGCGGGCTGCGCTCAATCATGGAAGGCATTTTGCTCGACACGATGTTTGACCTTCCCGGTCTTGACGGCGTGGAGCAGGTGGTGATCGGGCCTGAGGTGGTGGAGGGCAAGACCCGTCCGCTCTACATTTATTCCGACAAGGCCGTGAAGGTCGGTCAGAGCGCCTGAACGGTTTTTGGCTGGGCGCAGCAAGTGCCTTTCCTGGCTGCGTGGTGGTCCTCTAACGGCACCTCACGCGGTCCACGGCCTGCGAGGCGGTACAGGAATAATACATTCGTGCGGCATCGGCGCATATCTGACGGTTCCCAACAAAAAGCCTTGAAACATTTGAGCAGCGTCGCCATCTTGGCTAAGGCGTTGAAGCCGGGCACATGCCGGTTCAGCTGCCCGCGCGTTGCGTAAATCTCACCCGCCGGGAGTGCCGCAAGGGCTCACTGGCGAAGTTGCCTTCCGCCGCATTGGCGGGCAGCGGCTTCACCGTCCTGGCGGCTTCATCCGGAGCGCTGGCACGGACTTGCCAACAAGGACCTGGTCATGACTTCCTCCAAGCGCCCGCCTGCTGTCCCCGGCACTATTGACAGTTATCCCGTTCTGCCATTGCGCGACATTGTCGTGTTTCCCCACATGATCGTGCCGCTGTTTGTCGGGCGCGAAAAATCCATCCGGGCGCTGGAAGAGGTGATGAAGCAGGACAAGCTGATCCTGCTGGCGACACAGATGAACGCCACCGAGGATGATCCCAAGCCGGACGCCATTTACAAGACTGGCACGCTGGCTTCCGTGCTGCAATTGCTGAAACTGCCCGACGGAACGGTCAAGGTGCTGGTCGAAGGCTCGGCCCGCGCGCAGGTGCGGCACTATTCGCGCACCGACGACTATTACGAGGCGGACGCGGAGGTGCTGGGCACCTCCGAGGATGACGCTGTCGAGGTCGAGGCGCTGGCGCGCTCGGTCGCGTCCGAGTTCGAAGGCTACGTCAAACTCAACAAGAAAGTCTCGCCCGAGGTTGTGGCGGCTGTCGGCCAGATCACCGACTACGCCAAGCTTGCTGACACAGTCGCCTCGCATCTTGCGGTCAAGCTCGCCGACAAGCAGACGATTCTCGAAATTCCCTCGATTGCCAAGCGGCTGGAGAAGTGTCTCGCGCTGATGGAGAGCGAGGTTTCAGTTCTCCAGGTCGAGAAGCGGATTCGCACGCGCGTAAAACGCCAGATGGAGAAGACCCAGCGCGAATATTATCTCAACGAGCAGATGAAGGCGATCCAGAAGGAGCTCGGCGACGGCGAGGACGGCAAGAACGAGCTCGACGAGATTGAAGAGCGGATCAAGAACACCAAGCTGTCGAAAGAGGCGCGCGACAAGGCTACCGCCGAGCTGAAGAAGCTGCGGCAGATGTCGCCGATGTCGGCCGAGTCGACGGTGGTGCGCAATTATCTCGACTGGATACTGTCGATTCCATGGGGCAAGCGCTCCAAGATCAAGAAGGATCTGCCCGCCGCCGAGGCTGTGCTCAACGGTGACCACTTTGGCCTTGAGAAGGTCAAGGAGCGCATTTTGGAATATCTGGCGGTGCAGCAGCGCGCCAACAAACTGACCGGACCGATCATCTGCCTTGTCGGCCCCCCGGGCGTCGGCAAGACCTCGCTGGGCAAGTCCATCGCCAAGGCGACGGGCCGGGAATTCGTGCGCATGTCGCTGGGCGGTGTGCGCGACGAGGCCGAAATCCGCGGCCACCGGCGCACCTATATTGGCTCGATGCCTGGCAAGGTCATCCAGTCGATGCGCAAGGCCAAGACCGCCAACCCGCTGTTCCTGCTCGACGAGATCGACAAGATGGGCCAGGATTTCCGTGGCGACCCGTCATCGGCACTGCTGGAAGTGCTTGACCCCGAACAGAACGGCACATTCAACGACCACTATCTTGAGGTCGATTACGACCTGTCGAGCGTGATGTTTGTGACCACCGCCAATACGCTGAACATCCCCGGCCCGCTGATGGACCGCATGGAGATCATCCGCATAGCGGGCTATATTGAGGACGAAAAGGCCGAGATCGCGCGCCGCCATCTCATTCCGAATGCCGTCAAGAAGCATGGGCTGACGCCCAAGGAATGGTCCATCGACGACGAAGGGCTGCTGCTGCTGATCCGCCGCTATACGCGGGAGGCCGGCGTGCGCAATCTGGAGCGCGAACTCTCCAACCTGTGCCGCAAGGCGGTCAAAGAGATTCTGCTGTCGAAGAAGAAGAAGGTCGCTGTCACCGCGCAGACGATCGCCGAGTATCTGGGACCGCCGAAGTTCCGCTATGGCGAGGCGGAGGACGAAGATCAGGTTGGCTGCGTGACGGGCCTTGCCTGGACCGAAGTTGGTGGCGAACTGCTGACGATTGAAGGCGTGATGATGCCCGGCAAGGGCCGCATGACAGTGACCGGCAATCTGAAGGAGGTGATGAAGGAATCGATTTCGGCGGCGGCGTCCTATGTACGCTCGCGCTGCATTGATTTTGGCATTGAGCCGCCGCTGTTTGAGCGCCGCGACATCCATGTGCATGTGCCAGAAGGCGCAACGCCCAAGGACGGCCCGTCGGCGGGCGTCGGCATGGCCACCGCGATTGTGTCGGTGATGACCGGGATTCCGGTACACCGCGATATTGCCATGACCGGCGAGATCACGCTGCGCGGGCGCATCCTGCCGATTGGCGGGCTGAAGGAAAAACTGCTGGCCGCCATGCGCGGCGGGCTGAAGAAGGTGCTGATCCCGGAAGAAAACGTCAAGGATCTGGTGGATCTTCCGGCCTCTATCAAGAACGCGCTCGACATCGTGCCGGTGTCGCGCATGGACGAAGTGCTGAAGCATGCCCTCGTGCGCCAGCCTGTCCCGATTATGTGGGAAGAGGATGTCAAGGCAGCGGCAAAAGCCGCGGCCTTGCCAGTGGTTGAAGAGGCGCCGGGTTTCACCGCGCACTGATCCGCGCTTTCTGATACCGTGTATTGGGCCGCAATCCTCAAGGATTGCGGCCCTTTTGGCGCGTGACTGCATGATTCTGCTTGCAAAACAGGGCGACTGCGGGTGCTTCCCAGTGAACCCCCTTGCTTTTGCTGGCATATTTCGCAATCTTGCCATGGTCTCCTGCAAGCGATTCGCGGTAATCGCCGGCTGGGACAGAGCGAGGCACGAACTGGCTTGGCTTGGGAGCCGCCTGCGGGTTGCATGACCCGCACAAGGCTCCGGACAGACAGCCGGATCACGCAACAGGTGCCGGTCCAAAAAAGGAAGAGGCCATATGAACAAGCTTGAACTCGTCGAACATGTTGCCAGCGCAACTGACATGTCGAAAGCCGCCGCAGCCCTGGCTGTCGAGGCCATTATGGGCGGCATCACCAAAGCCCTCAAGAAAGGCGATGAAGTGCGTCTGGTTGGCTTTGGCACGTTCTCGGTCAAGAAGCGCGCTGCCAGCAAGGGCCGCAATCCGGCAACCGGCGCGCCTATCAAGATTGCCGCGTCAAAGAACGCGCGCTTCAAGGCGGGAACGGGGCTGAAGGCCATTCTCAACAAGGGTAAATAAGGCCTTCGGACCGCGCAGGGCGTCATTCCAGGTCCGCTGCGTGGCCGCGGAATGACGAATGCGTGACTTTTGGCCATGGAGAAAATTTAAGTCTGACAAGCAGGCGCAAATGCGTCACAATCGGCAGGTCAAAATTGCGAGGGGCGGTTAGCTCAGTTGGTAGAGCGTCTCGTTTACACCGAGAATGTCGGCGGTTCGAGTCCGTCACTGCCCACCAAAACCAAAAGGCCAGCCGATGTTCAGCGGTTTTATGCGCAGGTGTTTTGTTGTTGCAGCGGCTGCTGTCTCGGCCTCCGGGCTGGCAGGCGCAGCCCCGGCAGCGGCTGCAGCCATCGAGTTTCGCATTGTAACCTTGCAAGCCCAGAAATGCGGCGAGGTCTGTCCGCAGGTGATTGCGGCGGAAGGCGATATTGACGAGAGCGCGCCGGACCGTTTCCTGAAATTCATCCGCGCCAACGTGCGCGACAAGCGCGTCAAGAATATTGTTTTCATCAATTCCCCCGGCGGCCATGTGGTCAGCGCCCTGAAGCTTGGCCTCAACATGCGGCAATTTGGCACCGCAGTGGTGGTGGCGCGCGTGCTGGAAGGCTCCAGCGATGACCCCAACGGCCAGTTCATTTCGGCGCGCTGTATGTCGGCCTGCGTGTTTGTGCTGATGGGCGGCAAAAAGCGGGTCGTGCCTTCACACAGCTTTGTTGGCATTCACCGCATGTTCCGCGACGAATTTGGCACCGATCCGGCGGGCGACCGCAACCGCAAGCATGAGCGCATGTTTGCCAGCGGCGGCATGGTGGACGTGGTCAGCCGCTATACGGGATCGATGGGCATCAGCCGGGACCTCATCGCGACAGCCGAGCGGGTGTCACCCGATGACATTCATATCGTGACGCCGCAGGAAATGGCACGCTGGCGGCTGGGGTCGCCGAAGCTGTGAACGCCCGCGCCTTCGACGCGCCATTTGCGCCTTGACTTCGCCGCCGCGCTATCCTATCCGGCAGATCTCTTGACGCGGCGGGCAATCCGCCGCTTACGGGGGTGTAGCTCAGTTGGTTAGAGCGTCGGCCTGTCACGCCGAAGGTCGCGGGTTCGAGTCCCGTCACTCTCGCCAGTCCTCCGGACTGCCAAAGTCAAAGCTGCCGTAAAAACCCTGATACAGCCGCGTGTTTGTACGGGGTTTCGTCTTGCGTGCAGCGCAGCAACGGGTTAGTCCGGGGCACGCTGTCGGATGGCTTCAGCGTGGCTGATTTCACCGTTTCTGCTCACGGACGCGCGCATGCCAAGTCTGGTTTCTGATTACCTGCCGCTGGTCATTTTTATCGGGATTGCGGGCGGCCTCAGTCTCGTCCTGCTGGTGGTGCCCTTCGTCGTCGCCTATAAGGCACCGGATGATGAAAAACTGTCGGCCTACGAATGCGGTTTTGCCGCCTTTGACGACGCGCGCATGAAATTTGACGTGCGGTTTTATCTGGTCTCGCTGCTGTTCATCATTTTCGATCTGGAAGTCGCCTTCCTGTTTCCCTGGGCGGTGTCTTTTCGTGATATAGGGGCGTTTGGCTTCTGGTCGATGATGGCCTTTCTGGGCGTGCTCACCATCGGCTTTGTCTATGAATGGAAGAAGGGCGCGCTCGAATGGGACTGACCCCGGGCACTTTGGTGACGCCAGTCCCCACGGGCATTCTCGACCCCGCAACCGGCAAGCCGGCTGGTTCGAATGACCCGTATTTTCTGGGCCTGAATGACGAGCTGTCCGACAAGGGCTTTCTGGTCACCTCGGCCGAAGACCTGGTGCAATGGGCGCGCACCGGCTCGCTGATGTGGATGACGTTTGGACTTGCCTGCTGCGCCGTCGAGATGATGCAGCTGTCGATGCCGCGCTATGATGTCGAGCGCTTTGGTTTCGCCCCCCGCGCCTCGCCAAGGCAATCCGACGTGATGATCGTCGCGGGCACGCTCACCAACAAAATGGCCCCGGCGCTACGCAAGGTCTATGACCAGATGCCCGAGCCGCGCTATGTCATTTCGATGGGCAGCTGCGCCAATGGCGGCGGGTACTATCATTATAGCTACGCGGTGGTGCGCGGCTGCGACCGCATCGTGCCGGTGGATATTTACGTGCCCGGCTGCCCGCCGACCGCCGAGGCGCTGCTCTATGGCGTGCTGATGCTGCAGAAGAAGATCCGCCGCATTGGGACGATTGAGCGGTGAGTGTCATGGCGCTTGCTCTCTCCGACCTTGGCGCAGCCATCGCCGCCGCCCTGCCAGCCACGGCCAGCGTAGCGCGCGGCGAGCTGACGCTGCATGTCGAGGCTGCTTCGATCATCGATACGCTGACGTATCTGCGCGATGATCCGGCCTGCCTGTTTATCAACATCATTGATCTTTGCGGCGCAGACTATCCGGCGCGAGAAAAACGATTTGAGGTGGTTTATCACCTGCTGTCGCCCAAACATAACCAGCGCATCCGCGTCAAGGTGGATGCCGACGAGACGGTGCCGGTGCCTTCGGTGATCCCGGTGTTTCCGGCGGCAAACTGGTTTGAGCGCGAGGCTTATGACCTCTACGGGATTTTGTTTTCGGATCACCCGGATTTGCGGCGGATTTTGACCGACTACGGGTTTGAGGGCCATCCGCTGAGGAAGGATTTTCCGCTGACCGGGTTTGTAGAGGTGCGCTATGACGATGTAGAGAAGCGCGTGAAATATGAGCCTGTGAAGTTGAACCAGGAGTTTCGGAATTTTGATTTTTTGTCGCCGTGGGAGGGTACCGGGTTTGTGCTGCCCGGGGATGAGAAAGTGAAGTAAGGCATTAGTGAAGTGGCAGTCGGCAGCAGGGATCACGCGTGACGATTAACTCCTATCGTGATCTTCGTGTTTGGCAGGCGGGCATTGCGCTGGCTGAAAAGTGCTACCGGCTCACGAAGTTTTTTCCGAGGGATGAGCTCTACGGCCTCGTAGCGCAAATGCGCCGCTCCGCAGTGTCCATTCCGGCGAATATCGCGGAGGGCTATGGGCGCGACCAGCTGGGTTCATACTTGCATTTTCTGCGTGTCGCTCAAGGGTCGCTGAAGGAAGTTGAGACGCATTTGATTCTGTCGGAGCGGCTGGGCATGGCAAAGGATGAGGAGACAGCGCCGATCCTGAGTGACTGCGAGGAGCTGGGGAAGATGCTGCGGGCCTTGATACGTTCGCTGGAAATGAAAGGAGCGGGGGACAGGGAATAGGCAGTCGGCAGTGGGGATGCCCATTGCCGACTGCCCATTGCCTACTGCCACGCAGAAACCAAATGACTGAACACAATATAAGAAACTTCTCCATCAACTTCGGCCCGCAGCACCCTGCTGCGCATGGCGTGCTGCGCCTTGTGCTCGAACTCGACGGTGAGATTGTCGAACGCGTTGACCCGCATATCGGCCTGCTGCATCGCGGCACCGAAAAGCTGATCGAGCACAAGACCTACCTCCAGGCGCTGCCCTATTTCGACCGTCTCGACTATGTCGCGCCAATGAACCAGGAGCATGCTTATTCGCTGGCGGTGGAAAAGCTTATCGGCATCGCGATTCCAAAACGCGGCCAGCTCATTCGCGTGCTCTATTCCGAGATTGGCCGCCTTCTCTCGCACATCCTCAATGTCACCACGCAGGCGATGGATGTCGGCGCGCTGACGCCGCCGCTGTGGGGTTTCGAAGAGCGTGAAAAGCTGATGATTTTTTACGAGCGGGCATCAGGCTCGCGCATGCATGCGGCCTATATCCGCCCCGGCGGCGTGCATCAAGATTTGCCAGAAAAACTCGTCGATGACATTCACGCCTTCTGCGATCCGTTTTTAAAGGTCTGCGACGATCTGGAAACGCTGCTGACTGGCAACCGCATCTTCAAGCAGCGCAATGTCGACATTGGCGTTGTGAGTCTCGAAGAGTGCTGGAAATGGGGCTTTTCCGGCGTCATGGTGCGCGGCTCGGGCGCACCCTGGGATTTGCGCAAGTCGCAGCCCTATGAATGC
>JANLPP010000390.1:0-1896 GCA_031367295.1 Hyphomicrobiales bacterium
GGATTGTCGAGCGCATGCAGGAAGGCGTCGTAGCGCCCGGGATCGAGCGTGAAAAGACGCTGATCCAGCAAGACGTCGATGGCCTCGCGCCGCGCGCTCTCGATCATGAACTCGGTGCGCGTCTTGCCAAGGATGGTCGCCGCATCGTCGATGAGCCGGCGAGTATTGGCTTCAATGCGAAGATTGATGCTGCCCTTCGCATCACTTGCCGAAGCGCGCTCCGCGACCGTAACGCCGGGACTTTCCGAATATGTGGGGCTGGTATTTGACATAATGGAACCATGACATCTCGTATACACAATGTCAATACAGTTGCGTAGCTTTTTGCCTGCTCGCACAATTGCAATAGCTGTGACCGTCACAAATCAGCAAAGCACTATGAGACCCCTTCAATTCCATTGAAACTTACCCAGCGTCCACTCCAGCGCGCCCGGCACCCGCAGCCTTGCCGCGCATCGCTGTTTGACCGGCGCAAAAGGCGCGGTAAGCTCCGCCCCTGTCGGCCGGACTGCGGCTGCAAAGCAAGGGGCGGGACATATGGCGGACAGCAAAACGCAAAGCGTGGGCGTGGTGCAGGCGCTGCACCGCTACCCGGTCAAATCCATGCTGGGCGAGGCCTGCGGCACCGTCAGCATCACAACAAGGGGCATCACCGGCGACCGCGCCTTTGCGCTGATTGACGCCGCCACCGGCCATGTCGCCAGCGCCAAGCGGCCGCAGCTGTGGCGGAGCTTGCTTGGCTGCGCGGCCCGCTCGCAGGACACCAGCGCCGAGGTCAGCGTGCAGCTGCCGGGCGGCAGCGTTCACACGGCGGGCGATGGCGTGCTGGATCAGCTGTTGTCCGCGCTAACCGGGCGCGGCGTCTGGCTGGAGCGCGTGCCGCCCGCCAATGCGGCGCTGGAGCGCTCGCACCCTGAAGCCGTGCTGGCCGAGGGCCTTGCGGCCGAGGTTGGCATGGACAGCCTGACGCTTGGGCAAGCCGCGCCGCCCGGCACATTCTTCGATTACGCGCCGCTGCATCTGATCACCACCGCGACGCTGTACGCTCTGAGCGCCGGCCAGCCGGGCGGGCCGTTCGAGCCGGCGCGCTACCGCCCCAACATCGTCATCCAGTCGCCGCCGGGCAGCACGGGCTTTCCCGAAAACGCCTGGGTCGATGGCGTGCTGCGCATTGGCGATAAGGTCACGCTGCGCATCGTGCTGGCCAGCCCGCGCTGCGCCATCCCCTCGCTGGCGCATGGGGCTCTGCCGCCGCGCCCGGCGGCGCTGCGGGCGGCGGCGGAGCGCAACCGCGTCGAGATACCCGGGTTTGGCAACCAGCCCTGTGCCGGGGTTTACGCGGCGGTGGAGCGGGAAGGCACGATCCGCGCGGGCGACACGGCGGTCTTCACCCCAGGCTGATGCTCATAAATGCCCCGCTTGAGCGGCGCGCGCGCGTCCTCTACAGCCGGGCGTCCCTCACCCCGCGCGGCCTGATTCCCATGCTCCCCATTCCCGGCAAAAACTGCGGCTCCTGCACCATGTGCTGCAAGGTGCTGGAAATCGAACATTTCAAAAAGCCCGCCGGCGCCTGGTGCCAGCACTGCAACCACGCGGGCGGCTGCCACATTTACCTTGAGCGCCCGGAGGTCTGCCGCGAATTTGAATGCGAATGGATGATGGACCGCAAAATGGCCCCGCTGCTGCGCCCCGACCGCGTCGGCACAATTCTGATGGAAGACGCTGACAGCAACGAATTCCGCGCCGTCTGCGATCCGGCAAAGCCAATGGCCTGGCTTAATCCGCATGTGTTCAAATATCTGGTGGCGCTGGCAAAGTCGGGCCGTATCGTCGTCGCCAAGGCGGGACTGAAAGCGTGGAGGATACATGCCAGCGGAGAGTATGGGCCGGTGGCGT
>JANLPP010000402.1:0-7484 GCA_031367295.1 Hyphomicrobiales bacterium
CACAGAACTTTCTATTTCGGGCGATTATTACACCCATGGCTTTGCAATGCTTGCGTTGGCCGCAGACGGCAGCGCGACAGCAGAATACTTTGAAGACCTCAACGGCAAAGCAAGGCTGATACACCGTGACCTCGTCAAATAAGGGAAAATTTCGTGAGGGCAGCATTGAACGCTGTTTGCCGGTCAAGTTTCAACGCTGTTTGACACAGTTAGCCGCCCGGCGAATTGATGGCAGGTGAGCTGTTGACGGCGATGATCCACGATCCTCGCGCGTTGCCCGGAATCCTTGCGGCCCTTGAGGAATATTCGCGGGTTGATTTCAGGGCCTGAGGTTTTGTGCACAGATTTTCGCATGGCCCGAAAATCTTCGAGGCAAGGGAACGCATCATGGCACCCTGATTTCAAGCGTGCGCAGATAGGCGACCACGCTTTCGCGCATGGGCTTGTCGGCGGCAAGATAGGCGTCGCGGGCAAAGCGCGCCTCGCCGCCATGGGCGGTGATGATTTCATTGAGCGAGCGGATGTCGCCCCGGTGCCCATAGGGCGCGGTGGAGCCAATGCCCCACAGGCGCGGGGTGAGAAACACGTCGCGTTCGACAAAGCGCTGCGCCTGCATTTCATTGCCCAGCGTGCTCACCTGCGCGTCAACAATGAGGTGGCGCTTGAGGTCGCTGAACAGCGGTATCATCCATTCGCCCTTGTCGTTTTTGTGCAGGTCTGTGGCGAAAGGCATTTTGGCCAAATCAATCGCAATGGGTCGCGAAACCTCGGAGGCGCGCAGCGTGCCGGCCATGTCATACGGTGCCGGGTCAGTGAAGGTCAGTGACTTCAGGGGCAGGCTCCGCATATGGCAGGAGCCGCAGCCAAGGCCCGCGAACTGCTTCTCGCCGATGCCGGCGGCCACCCGCCAGTCGTCCGGCAAATCCTGCTTGACGGTGGGCGGCGGCAGCGCCGCCTGAAAGGCGGTCAGCGCGGAAATGTCGCCCTCGGTCACCGCGTCAGGCACGCCGCTCTCGCCAAAATCATGCGAGCCGGTCCAGCGCACGCCAAAGCGCTCGGTTGCCTGCATGCCGTGATGCGTGTTCATGGCGTTGATGGTGAACTGGCGCAGCGAGGTGAACACGCCCTTGCGGCTGAACGGGCGCACAATAAGATCGGCGTCCACGCCCTCAATCGCGTCAAGATCAACCATGCCGTCAGCATGCGCGACCACTGCGCCAAAGCGCACGCCCTTCGCCACAAGATCGGCGCGCACATCCTGCTTGCCGGCCCAGGCCTGTTTGACCGCCACGGCGCGCTGGCTTTGCAGGTCTGCTGTCATCTCGCGCGCCAGCAGCTCCACCAGCCCCGAGCCGGTCAGCGAAATGGAATGCCGCTCGCTGGAGAAGGACGGATCGGTATTGTCAAAAGTCGCGCTCTCAAAACCTTCGGACACAAACACATTGGTGGCAAAATCGCCGCTGCCCCCCAGAATCGGGTCGATATGGCAGGCTGCGCAGGCATTGGCATCCGGACCGCCGGTGCGGCTGAACGCGGGATTGACGCCGGTTTTGCGCTTGGTCGGCACAATCGCCTGCGTCGCCCTGGGGCGGCCCGCGCCGTCCTCAGTGGTGAATTTGGCCTTGAACAAGACCTTGCCGCGCTCGATCAGGGCTGGGATGGCAGCCTCACCCGCTGCGGTTACCGCTGCGAAATCGACATGCGAGGTGAAGGTTTTTTCGTCCCAGCTGCCGCCTTGCACGGCGGCAGCGCCAGCCAGAAAGAGGGCGAGCGACAATGCCGCTCCGATACCGGCCTGTTTTGTCTGCAATTTCACTCTCCCGCAGGTTTTTTTGCACTTCTGCATGACCGGAACGCGTGGCGCAACCGGGCCAAATCTTCGCATCCGTATTGACCCGACAGGCGCCTGGCAATCACCATCCTGTAATTCCATCAGCCCATCCAAAAAATACGCTAGCCCGCTGACCTGTATTTGGATACTACAACGCCAAGGGCCAATCGAGAGAATTGCGCCTTGTCAGGGAGGAACATCATGAAATCTGTGAAATCGCTCGCTCTGGGCGCAACGCTGCTCGCTTACGCCGGTCTGGCGATGGTCTCGACGGCAGATGCTGCCGGCAAAAAAATTGCTGTATCCTGGAAGACTTTTCAGGAAGAGCGCTGGAAAACCGACGAAAAGGCCATCAAGGCTGTGGTGGAGGCCGCCGGCGACACTTATATTTCGGCTGACGCGCAAGGCTCTGCCGCCAAGCAGGCGACCGACATCGAAGGCCTGATTTCGCAGAAGGTCAATGTCATCCTGGTCGTCGCCTATGATGCCGACGCCATCCTGCCCTCGATCAAGGCCGCCAATGACGCAGGCGTCAAGATGATTGCCTATGACGTGCAGTTTGAAGACGCCAACTCGCTCTACATCACCTTCGACAATATCGGCGTCGGCCGCCTGATGGCGAAGGAAATCCTGAAGGCCAAGCCTGCTGGCAACTATGCCTTCATCAAGGGCGACAAGGGCGACCCGAACGCGACCTTCCTGTTCAGCGGCATTACCGAAGTGCTGAAAGAGGCGATGGATTCCGGCAAGATCAAGAACGTCTGCGAGACCTTCACCGACGGCTGGAAGCCGGACAATGCGCAGAAGAACATGGAACAGTGCCTGACCAAGCAGAACAACAAGGTCGACGCCGTGGTATCGGAAAACGACGGCATGGCTTCCGGCGTTGTCGCGGCGCTTAAGGCGCAGGGCCTTGCCGGCACGGTGCCGGTCTCGGGCCAGGACGGCGATCTTGCCGCGCTGAACCGCGTCGCGGTTGGCACGCAGACCGTGTCGGTCTGGAAGGACAGCCGCGCGCTCGGCAAGGCCGCTGGTGAAGCTGCTGTCGCCATAGCCGGCGGCAAGAAGCTGACGGAACTGCCAGGCGTCGGCAAGTTCAACAAGGGCAAGAAGGCCGTTGAGATGAATGCCATCCTGCTTACGCCGAACCCGATCACCAAAGACAACCTCGGCGATGTCATCACCGCCGGCTGGATCACCAAGGACAAGGCCTGCGCCGACGTCAAGGCTGGCACAGTCAAAGCCTGCAACTAGGTTGCGGGCCAGGGTCGGCGGTTGTGACTGCCGGATGAACTGAAAAATTGCGCGCGGTCCATTGCGGGCCGCGCGTTTCGCTCTGGCTCGCGCGGGGTAGCGGGCGGGCATAAAAACGTCAGACGATTGCGGGCGGGGGAAAGTGAATGTCGAGCAAGGCTGACATCAAGGCCGATCCTGCCAAAGCGCCCGAAAGCGCCATGCAGCAGTTTTTCCGTGCCACTGAAATTGATACACGCCTGCTGGGCATGATTGGCGCGCTGATCCTGATCTGGGTCGGCTTCCAGGTTTTCGGGCAGTGGCGCACGGGCGAGGGCGTGTTCCTGACGCCGCGCAATCTCTATAATCTGCTGGTCCAGACCTCGGCCATCGCGGTCATGAGCACCGGTATGGTGCTGATCATTGTCATGCGCCACATTGATCTGTCGGTCGGGTCGATGCTTAGCTTTATCGGTGTTGTTAGCGGTGTGGCCCAGGTCTACTGGCTGGCCCCGGCCCTGGGCTCCAACCACCCCGCTATCTGGATCATCGGCGTTGTCATCGCGATACTTACTGGGGCCGCGATCGGTGCCTTCAACGGATTTCTTGTTGCCTATGCGGGCATTCCCTCTTTCATCGTCACGCTGGGCGGACTTATCGTCTATAACGGCTGCGCCTGGTGGGTGATACGGGGCGAAACCGTTGCCCCGATGGACGGCCGCTTTGAGCTGATCGGCGGCACGCCGCGGGAGGCCTGGATCGGCGGCACGGCGAGCTGGGCGATTGGCGCTGTAGCCTGCGTCGCGATTCTCTTCGCGATTCTGTCCAACCGGTCTGCCCGGGCACGGTTTAATTTTCCGCAGCGCCCGGTCTGGGCCGAGTTTGTTCTGGGCATCATTGGCAGCACATTGGCGCTGGGCATGGTCGCCATCGTGAATTCATATCCGTGGCCGGTCAAAGTCGCCGAGAACTACGCCAGCGAAAACAACATACCCTTCCCGCCAGAAGGCCTGCCGTATGTTCATGGCTTCTCCATTCCGATGCTGATTGCGCTGGCCGTTGGAATAGTGATGACCTTCATCGCGACGCGCACGCGTTTTGGCCGCTATGTCTATGCCATCGGCGGCAACCCCGAGGCGGCGGAGCTTGCTGGCGTCAACACGCGCAAAATCACCCTGTGGATGTTTACGCTGATGGGCGTGCTCGTGGCGATTTCAGCCTGCATTTCGGCCGGGCGGCTCAATGCGGCGTCAAATTCGCTCGGCTTGTCCAGCGAACTCTCGGTGATTGCGGCGACTGTCATCGGCGGCACGTCGCTGGCGGGCGGCATCGGCACAATCTATGGCGCAATTCTCGGCGCTCTGGTCATGCAGTCGCTGCAGTCTGGCATGACCCTGTTGAATTTCGACTCCGCAATCAGAGACATTGTCGTCGGTTCCGTGCTTGTTTTCGCCGTTTGGCTCGATCAAGTGTACCGCCGCCGGCAGACATGAGTGAGGCCGTCATGGAAACTCAAGCTCACACAGGCAGAGGCGCGGCAACCGCGCCGCTCGTCGAGATGCAGGACATCTCCATCGCCTTCGGCGGCATCCGTGCCGTCGATCATGCCTCCGTCGATCTCTATCCGGGGGAGGTTGTCGCGCTGCTTGGCCATAACGGCGCAGGCAAATCGACACTGATCAAAATCCTGTCGGGTGCCTACAAGCGCGAACATGGCGCCATACGCATCAATGGCGAGGACGCGGTTATCAACAACCCGCGTGATGCCAAGGCCTATGGAATCGAGACGATTTACCAGACGCTGGCGCTGGCCGACAATGTTGATGCGGCCGCCAACCTGTTTTTGGGCCGCGAGCTGCGCACGCGCTGGGGCACGCTCGACGATGTGGCGATGGAGAGCCAGGCACGCCAGGTCATGGGCCGCCTCAACCCGAATTTCCGCCGTTTCAAGGAACCGGTGAAGTCGCTGTCCGGTGGCCAGCGCCAGTCAGTCGCCATTGCGCGCGCCATCCATTTCAACGCCCGCATCCTGATCATGGACGAGCCGACGGCAGCGCTTGGGCCGCAGGAGACGGCGCAGGTCGGCGAGCTGATCAAGCAGCTGAAGGCTGACGGCATCGGCATTTTTCTGATCAGCCACGACATTCACGATGTGTTTGATCTGGCCGACCGCGTTGCGGTGATGAAGAATGGCAGGGTCGTTGGCACAGCCCGGACCGGCGACGTGACCAAGGACGAAGTGCTGGGGATGATCATCATGGGCAAATGCCCGCCCGGCGCGACACCCGGACCGGGCGCAATGCGCGAAAACTGAGAGCCGCGCCGGATAGCGGCGGTCGGCTATTCCGGCGCGCCGGCCGCCGGCTTTGAAATCCGCAGCGGCGGCGATTTTTCCGGCGCGAGGCCGCCGCGGTAGCGTTGCAGCACCAATTGCAGCAGCAGGCCCACCAGAAACATGCGGATGTAGGATGAGCGCGCCGTCCAGTCGGCCGGCAGGCGCGCGGTGGCGATTTCAGTCACCGACCAGATGCCCCAGATGAGCAGCGCGCCCAGCACAGCGCCGCGGTTGTTGCCGCTGCCGCCCACTATCAGCATGACCCAGACCAGAAACGTCACCAGCACCGTGTCGGTGGCGGCGGGCGAGAGAAACCTGAAATAATGCGCGGAAAGCGCGCCCGCGACGCCCATCAGCGCGCAGCCGATGACATAGGTTTGCAGGCGGAACGCCTCTACGTTTTTGCCGACCGCCCGCGCCGCGTCCTCATTGTCGCGGATGGCGCGCATCGCCCGGCCCCACGGGCTGTCATAGAGGCGGTTGCAGACCACCCAGCAGGCCGCGACGATGGCCCAGACGGTGAGCGCGAACACCCAGGCCGAGGCGTCGCCGGTGATCCATGCGCCAAACGGGCGCGGGATATTGGCGATGCCAAGGCTGCCATTGGTCAGCCACTGCTCATTGACAATAAACAGCCGCAAGATTTCGGCAATGCCGATGGAGGCCATGGCGAGATAATCGCTCTTGAGCCGGATGCAGATGCGCGCCACCGCCCAGCCGATCGCGCCCGCGAGCAGCGCGGCCAGCAGCAGGCCCGCAGGCACAGGCAGGCCAAGCCCGCTGTAGCGGCCCGGCATGACGGGCGCGGTGACAATGGCCGACGCATAGGCCCCGACCGCAAAAAAGCCCGCGATGCCGGCGTTAAACAGCCCGCCAAAACCCCACTGGATATTCAGCGCGAGGCACAGCAGCGCGTAAATGCCGGCGACGATAAGAAAACTGACAAGATATTGCGCGAGGCCATAGGCGATCACAGCAGTGACCCCTTCATGATTCCCTGCGGGCGGATGATCAGCACGGCCACCATGATGGCGAAGGCGACGCCGCTTTTGTAGCTGGGCGAGACCAGCGGTTCGGCTGACAGCCACGGGTACGTTGACAGCTCTTCGGCCAGGCCAATAATGAAACCGCCCGCCACCGCGCCCATCGGCTTGCCGATGCCGCCGAGCAGCGCGGAGGCGAACATGGCGAGCAGCAGGTTCCAGCCCAGATTGCCATGCACCTGCGTGTCCATGCCCGCCAGCACGCCAGCCGTCGCGGCAAGCGCGGCACCGATAATCCAGGTCCAGCGGATGACACGCTCGGGCTCCAGCCCCGCCATGCTGGCAAGATCAGGATCGTCAGCGACCGCGCGCATCGAGCGCCCGGTGCGGCTGCGCGTCAGAAAAAAATGCAGCGCCACAGCGCAGCTGACCGAAATCATCATCGCCTCCAGATGCAGCAGCGACAGGCGCAGCCAGCCGAACAGCACGAGCGGCGCGGCAACGCCGTCAACAAACTGCTGGTTCTGCGGTCCCCAGACCAGCTGCATGGCCGAGCGCAGCATCAGCGCCACGCCGAAGGAGGCGATGACCGCATAGATGGTCGGCAGTTTGCGCAAAGGCCGGTAGAAAGCGCGGTCTGCAAGGAGCGCCGCCGCCACCGCCAGTGCAATGCCGAACGGCAGCGCCGCCAGCGGATGCAGGCCAAAGGCCCAGACCGCGCTGAGCGCGCCATAGGCGCCGAGAGTCATGACATCGCCATGGGCGAAATGCGAGAAGCGCAGGATGCCGAAAATCATCGAAATGCCGACCGCGCCCATGGCGTAGATCGCGCCAAGCGCCAGGGCGGGGATGAGATAGAGGGTGATGAAAGCGCTCATGCCGGACTATCGCTTGCCTGCCCGCCGCCCAGAAACGCGCGCCGCACTTCGTCATTGGCGGCAAGGTTTGCGCCAGTGTCCGAAATGTAATGTCTGCCTGCCACAAGCACCGTGCCAAAGTCGGCGATGCGCAGGGCCTGCCGCGCATTCTGCTCAACCATGACAATAGTGACCCCGGTGTTGCGAATGTCGAGGATGAGATCAAAAATGCGCTCCAGATAGGC
>JANLPP010000411.1:0-5898 GCA_031367295.1 Hyphomicrobiales bacterium
AACATATCGGCGCGGTGAACGATCAGCGTGTTCGCGCGGGGGATATCCAAACCTGACTCGACAATCGTCGTCGACAGCAGAATGTCATATTTGCCATCGTAGAAAGCGCTCATCTTGTCTTCAAGCTCGCTCGCGGCCA
Source organism: Hyphomicrobiales bacterium (assembly GCA_031367295.1). Lineage (GTDB taxonomy): Bacteria > Pseudomonadota > Alphaproteobacteria > Rhizobiales > Beijerinckiaceae > JANLPP01. The sequence goes on from JANLPP010000411.1 coordinate 140, forward strand.
TCTGGCCATGGGCGATCACGAATTTCGCCTCCGGCACCGCCTGCCGCAGGAACGCCGCCGCCTCGTCAAGGTCTTCAATGCGCGGGCACACATAAAAGCTCTGGCCGCCCCGGTAGCGCTCGCGCAACAGGGCCTCGCGCACGATCAGCTCGTCAAACGGCGTGACAAAGCTGCGCACGGCGAGACGGTCCACCGGCGGCGTCGCGATGATCGACAGTTCGCGCACGCCGGTCATGGCGAGCTGCAAGGTGCGCGGGATGGGCGTGGCGGAGAGCGTCAGCACATGCACATCGCTGCGCAATTCCTTCAGCCGCTCCTTGTGGCCGACGCCGAAATGCTGCTCTTCGTCAACGATGACAAGACCGAGATCCCTGAAGGCGATCGATTTGCCGAGCACCGCATGGGTGCCAATCACAATATCCACCTGTCCGTCCGCCAGCCCCTGCTTCGCCGCCTTCACATCCGCCGAACCAACCATGCGCGACAGCTGCGCCAGTTTTATTGGCAGGCCGACGAAGCGCTCGACAAACGTCTTGTAGTGCTGGCGCGCCAGCAGCGTGGTCGGCACAACAACAGCGACCTGCTTGCCATTGATGGCGCAGGCAAAGGCGGCGCGCAGCGCCACCTCGGTTTTGCCAAAGCCGACGTCGCCACAGACCAGCCGGTCCATCGGTTTTCCCGCGTTGAGATCGCCCAGCACCGCGTCAATGGCGCGCGACTGGTCCTCGGTTTCGTCATACGGAAAGCGCGCGCAGAACTCGTCAAACGCGCTTTCCGGCGGCGCGAGACGCGGGGCCTCCCGCAGCTGCCGCGCGGCGGCGATCTTGATCAGCGCCTGCGCCATGTCGAGAATGCGCTTCTTCAGTTTCGCCTTGCGCGTCTGCCAGCCGAGGCTGCCAAGCCGGTCCAGCGCGACCTCGGTATCCTCCGAACCGTAACGCGACAGCAGCTCAAGGTTTTCGACAGGAAGGAACAGTTTGTCGCCGCCGGCGTAATGCAATTCCAGACAATCATGTGGCGCGCCCGCCGCCTCAATCGTGCGCAGGCCGATGAAACGGCCGATGCCGTGGTCAACATGCACGACAACATCGCCAGCGCTGAGTGCGGCGGCCTCGGTGATATAGTCCTGCGCGCGGCGCTGCTTTTTGCGGGCGCGCACCAGCCGGTCGCCGAGAATATCCTGCTCGCCGATGACCGCGAGGCTGGCAGTGACAAAGCCCTGCTCCAGCGGCAGTACGGCCAGCGCAATCTCGTCGCCGCGCAGTGCCATCGCATGCGCGAGCATAGAGACAAGCTGCGGTTTTTTCAGCCCGTGCTCAGCCAGCACATGAGAAAGCCGCTCACGCGAGCCGTCCGACCAACCCGCGATGATGACGCGTTTCTTGTCAGCCCGCAGCATGGCCACATGCGCCGCCAAAGCGTCAAAAACATTGGCGCTTTCATCGGCGCGTTCCGCTGCAAAATTATGGCCGACGCGCCCGCCGCAGTCGATAACTTCACGCCCGCCTTCCGGCACGGCGAAGGGGGTTACTCGCACGACGTTCGCGCCCTCCAACCGCGCCCGCCACTCGCCGGGACCAAGATACAGCGCATCCGGCGGCAAAGGCTTATAGGCCGATTTGCCCGGTGCCTCTTCATGCGCGGCTTTGCGCGCGTCAAAATAGTCCTTGATCGTCGCCAGCCGCTCGCCCGCCGCATCCTCGGCCAGTGTGTCGAGCACAATCGGCGCGCCCTTCACATAGTCGAACAGCGTATCCATCTGCGGGTAGAACAGCGGCAGCCAGTGCTCAAGGCCGGGGTGGCGGCGGCCCTGGCTGACCGCCTCGTACAGCATGTCATTGCGCGTCTCGCCGCCAAAGGCCGCAATGTAACCCTGCCTGAACCGGCGCATTGTCTCGGTAGTGATCTGCGCCTCGCTCATCGGCACCAGATCGAGTGAGCGCAGCTGCCCGGTGGTGCGCTGCGTTTCGGGATCAAAGGCGCGGATCGATTCCAGCGTGTCGCCGAAAAAGTCGAGCCGCACCGGCGCGGGCAGGCCCGGCGGATAAAGGTCAAGGATGCCGCCGCGCACCGCATAATCGCCAGTGTCGCGCACGGTCGAGGCGCGGGAAAAACCGTTGGTTTCCAGCCAGCCGGTCAGCGCATTCATATCCACCGCATTGCCGGGCGCGGCGGAAAAACTCACGCCTGCGATGAAGGCCAGCGGCGGCACGCGCTGCAGCAGCGCGTTGACAGTGGTGGTGAGAATGCGCGGCTTTTCATCGGACGTGCGCGAACGGGCAAGCCGCGCCAGCGTGGTCATGCGGCGCGCTACTATGTCGCCTGTCGGCGACACGCGGTCATAGGGCTGGCAGTCCCAGGCCGGGAAGTGCAGCGCCTCGATTTCCGGCGCGGCAAAGGCCAGCGCGTCGGTGAAAGCCTGCGAGCGCGCGCCGTCACGCGCCACATGCACCAGCACGGCGGCCCGGTCACTGGCGCGCGGCGCAAGCACGCGGGCGATGTCGGCGATGACGAAGGCGTCAAAGCCTTCGGGCGCCCCCGCCAGCGTGAGGTTGCCGCCTTTGGCGAGAAGGTCAGTGGCGCGTTTGAGGTCAGTCAATGTGCTATGTCCATGTAACTATCAGAAAAGAACCACGCCCTGGACCGCCGGCCTCCGGCCGGCTCTTGCAACCTTCCGCAAAGCCGGCCGGAGGCCGGCGGTCCAACGCGCGTGTGCAACGGCAGGCGCATCTGTCAGCCTTGCGAAGTGGTTGCAGGCGCAGCGCAGTGCGCCTCCACCGCCTCCAGCAGCCCGCTCGTGAACCCCGCAGGCCGCGCGCCCTCGCCCATTAACCAGGCCAGCACGTCACGGTCGGGCAGCTCCATCAGCCGTTCAAACTCATCGGCTTCAGCCGCGCTCAGGCTTGCCAGCCGCGCGTCGGCAAAGCCGCCCAGCAACACGTCAAGCTCGCGCATGCCCCGGTGGCGCGCCCGGAACAGCAGTTTGCGCCGCTGCGGATCAAGCGCGGCGCTGGAGAGGGGCGCATCGGTCATGGGCACAGGTCCAATGCAAAAAGCCGCGCGCCCGGATTTCGGGCAGCGCGTTGCATGCGCCTGCATAGCCCCCGGCGCGGCGCTTGTCAGCCCAAAAACACGGCGGATGACCAGAATCGCCAGCGCGCTCACGCTGACGCGCGCCAGTCTCACCGGCTCAGACACAATCATGCTGGCGACATTTGGGGCAAGCGCGATGGCCGGCCTGCTCGCCCAGTGGTGGGTTGTGCGCAAGCTGTTTGCAGAGTGATCGCGGCGCCCGCCACCCGATAACCGATGCTGCAAAATCGCCCCGCAATGGTGTAGCCTGCCCCCATCATGCGCCCGCACCTGCTCACCCCCCTGTTTGCCCCTGCCACCACGCTGCCCGGTGTCGGGCCGAAAGTTGGCCGCCTGTTCGACCGTCTGCTGGGCGGGAACGAGGCCAGCGCCCGCGTTGCCGATGTGCTGTTTCACCTGCCGATCGGCACCATCGACCGGCGCGCCCGGCCCAAACTGAAAGACGCGGTGTGGGACGCGATGGCGACGATTGAGGTGCGCGTGGTGGAGCACCGCCAGCCCGCCAGCGCGCGCGGCAAGGCCCCCTTCAAAGTGCTGGTGGAGGATGATACCGGCGACTGCGAGCTGGTGTTCTTTCTCGCCAATCACAGCTGGATCGAAAAGGCGCTGCCCATCGGCGCGCGGCGCTGGGTATCAGGCAAGCTGGAGAACTGGGACGGCCATCTCCAGATGGTGCATCCCGACAAGATTCTGACTGAGGATGAACTTGCGAGACTGCCGCCGGTTGAGCCGGTCTACGGCCTGACCGAGGGGCTGCATCAGCGGGTCGTGGCCAAGGCGGTGTCAGGGGCGCTGGCAAAACTGCCGATGCTGCCCGAATGGCTGGACCCGGCGATGCAGCGGCAGCGCGGTTTTCCCGGCTTTGCCGAGGCGCTCAGCGCCCTGCACCACCCGCAGACACCGCAAGACGCCGAGCCTTCGACGCCCGCCTGGCAACGCCTCGCCTATGACGAACTGCTGGCGAGCCAGCTGGCGCTGGTTCTGGTGCGCGCTGACATGCGCAAGGCGGCGGGGCGGGCCAGCATCGGCGATGGCCGTCTCACCCGCGCCATTGAAGCTGCCCTGCCCTATTCACTGACCGGGGCGCAGCGTTTTGCCCTCGCCGAAATTTCCGCCGACCTTGCCGCGCCGGAGCGCATGCTGCGCCTGCTGCAAGGCGATGTCGGTTCGGGCAAAACCATTGTCGCGCTGCTGGCCATGGCGCAGGCGGTTGAGGCCGGAAGGCAGGCCGCGCTGATGGCCCCGACTGAAATTCTGGCGCGCCAGCATTATGAACGCCTCGCGCCCCTGTGCGCGCAGGCGGGTCTCACTGTCGCGCTGCTCACCGGGCGCGATACGGCGAGCCAGCGCGCCCGCACGCTGGCGCGGCTGGCGGGCGATGATCTTGCAGGTGGCGGCATCGACATTGCCATCGGCACCCACGCGCTGTTTCAGGAGGCCGTGGCCTTCCGCGATCTGGCGCTGGCAGTTGTGGACGAGCAGCACCGTTTTGGTGTGCACCAGCGCTTAGCGCTTGGCGCAAAGGGCGAGGCTGTCGATATTCTGGTGATGACCGCAACCCCCATCCCGCGCACGCTGGTGCTGACTTATTTTGGCGACATGGACGTCTCGACCCTGAAGGAGAAGCCCGCCGGCCGCCTGCCCATCGACACGCGCTCGATCTCTCTCGACCGGCTCGACGAGGTGGTGGCCGGCATAGGCCGCGCCGTGGCGGGCGGCGCGCGTGTTTACTGGGTCTGCCCGCTTGTCAACGAAAGCCTGGAGCTGGACGAGATCGCCGCCGCGCAGGAGCGGTTTGAGGCCCTGCAAAAGCTGTTCGGCTCGCAGGCCGGCCTGGTGCATGGCCAGATGAAGGGCCGCGACAAGGATGCCGCCATGAGCGCCTTCCAGCGCGGCGAAACCCGGGTGCTGGTGGCAACCACCGTAATCGAGGTCGGCGTCGATGTGCCGGAGGCCACCATCATGGTCATTGAGCATGCCGAGCGCTTCGGCCTCGCGCAGTTGCACCAGCTGCGCGGGCGGGTCGGGCGGGGTTCGGGCAAGTCGTCCTGCCTGCTGCTCTACAAGGCGCCGCTGGGCGAGGTCGCCAAGGCGCGGCTGGCGGCGCTGCGCGAGAGCGAAGACGGTTTCCGTCTCGCGGAAGAAGACCTCAAGCTTCGCGGTGAGGGCGAGGTGCTGGGCACCCGCCAGTCCGGCCAGCCGGGTTTCCGCATCGCGCGCCTCGACGTGCACGGCGACCTGCTGGCAGTGGCGCGCGACGACGCCAGGCTGATCGCGGCGCGCGACCCGGAACTGCTGTCGGAGCGCGGCGAGGCGCTGCGCGTGCTGCTGTATCTGTTTGAGCGCGATGAGGCGGTGCGGTTGCTGCGCTCGGGGTGAGCGGGGCGCTCGAGCAAATAATAGACCCACATGCCCGACAGCCAGGCCCTCCCCCTCAAACCACCCGGAACACAGCCATGATCCGCGCGCCCCGTCTCCTTGCCCTGGTGCAGGCGCTGCGCCGCCACCGCCGCCCGGTGACGGCGCAGGCGCTGGCGGGCGAGCTTGAGGTGTCCATCCGCACCATCTACCGCGATGTCGCCGCGCTGGTCGCCAGCGGCCTGCCGATCCGCGGCGAGGCTGGCATCGGCTACGCGCTGGGCGAAGGCTATGACCTGCCGCCGATG
>JANLPP010000420.1:0-10192 GCA_031367295.1 Hyphomicrobiales bacterium
ACCACGGGCGACCGCGTGCGCCTTGCCGACACCTCTTTGTTCATCGAGATCGAGCGCGACTGCACCACCTATGGCGAGGAGGTGAAATTCGGCGGCGGCAAGGTTATCCGCGACGGCATGGGGCAGTCTCAAGTCACCCGCGCGCGGGGCGCGGTTGATACGGTCATCACCAACGCTGTCATTCTCGACCATTGGGGCATCGTCAAAGCCGATGTGGCGATCAAGGACGGGCGCATCGCCGCCATCGGCAAGGCGGGCAATCCGGATATTCAGCCGGGCGTCACCATCATTATCGGGCCTGGCACCGATGTCATCGCAGGCGAAGGCAAAATTCTCACCGCCGGCGGCTTTGACACGCATATCCATTTCATCTGCCCGCAGCAGATCGAGGAGGCGCTGATGTCCGGCGTCACGTCGATGCTGGGCGGCGGGACAGGGCCGTCCACCGGCACTTTTGCGACGACCTGCACTCCCGGCCCCTGGCACATCGCGCGGATGATCGAGGCGGCGGATGATTTTCCGATGAACCTCGGCTTTGCCGGCAAGGGCAACGCCTCGAAGGCCGCTGGCCTCGTCGAGCAAGTCGCCGCCGGGGCTTGCGCGCTAAAACTGCATGAAGACTGGGGCACGACGCCCGCTGCCATCGACTGCTGCCTGTCGGTGGCGGATGATCACGATGTGCAGGTGATGATCCATACCGACACGCTGAACGAGAGCGGCTTTGTCGAGGACACGATCAAGGCGTTCAAGGGCCGCACGATTCATGCCTTCCATACCGAGGGCGCGGGGGGAGGGCACGCGCCGGACATTATCAGCGTCGCCGGCCTTGCCAATGTGCTGCCGTCTTCGACCAATCCGACGCGGCCTTTTACGCGCAACACGCTGGACGAACATCTCGACATGCTGATGGTCTGCCACCATCTGGACTCGTCGATTCCCGAGGATTTAGCCTTTGCCGAAAGCCGCATCCGCAAGGAGACGATTGCAGCGGAGGACATTCTGCATGACATCGGCGCGCTGTCGATGATGTCGTCGGACAGCCAGGCCATGGGCCGTGTCGGCGAGGTCATCATCCGCACCTGGCAGACGGCGGACAAGATGAAAAAGCAGCGCGGGCCGTTGCCGCTCGACACGAGCGGCAACGATAACGCGCGGGCCAAACGCTATGTCGCCAAATACACCATCAACCCGGCGATTGCGCATGGTGTTTCGAAACACATCGGCTCGGTGGAGAAGGGCAAGCTTGCCGATCTCGTCCTGTGGACGCCGGCGTTTTTTGGGGTGAAGCCGGATCTCATCATCAAGGGCGGAGCGATTGCCGCGGCACCGATGGGCGACCCCAACGCCTCCATCCCGACACCGCAGCCGACGCATTACCGCCCGATGTTCGGCGCCTATGGCCGCGCGCGGCTGGCGACTTCACTGACCTTTGTATCGCAGACCTCGCTCGACAGGGGCCTGGCGCGGCGGTTGAAGGTCGGGAAGACGCTGGTGGCAGTCGAAAACACGCGCGGCAAAATCTCGAAAAAGAGCATGGTGCACAATGGAGCCACGCCGAAGATCACGGTTGACCCGGAGACCTACGCCGTGACGGCGGATGGCGAGCTGCTGGTCTGCGAGGCGGCGACCGAGCTGCCGATGGCGCAGCGGTATTTTTTGTTTTGATATACCGCGACTCTCTGAGACTCCGAAAACTTCCTGGGATTTCGCTTGTCGTGCGGTGGTTTTGAGATTCGTTCGGTTTTTTCAAGGCGTTTGTACGCATAAGTTACGTCAAAGTAACGCGCGGCTGGCTTTGAGCACTGTCGGTTTTGCTTTTTGGCAGCATTTCCCCGAATTCAAAACCATTGATGCGCGCACTTGGCCAACACAAACGAGCATCGAATTACTTAGCCGTCAGGCTATATGATCTTGACATCGGAGCTGCGGTCCTATCAGTAAGCCATATGCCTATCCATTCCCTCGCCCCCGCGCTCGACCAGCATTTCCACGCCCTCGCCGACCCAACCCGCCGCGCCATCGTGGCGCGCCTGTGCCGGGGGCCGGCGTCGGTCAGCGAGATACGCGCGCCTTTCACCATGGCCATGCCCACGCTGCTCCAGCACATCCGCGTGCTGGAACACAGCGGCCTCATCACGTCGCAGAAAACCGGGCGCGTGCGCACCTGCGCCATGCGCAAGGCCGCGTTTGACACGAGCGCCGCCTGGCTGGCGCAGCAGCGCGCGGTGTGGGAGGCGCGTCTCGACTGCCTCGACGCCTATGTCATTGACCTGCACGCAAAGGAGAAAGCGCATGCCAGACGCCAACGCAAAACCTGAGTCGCGCGACCTCACTCTTTCCCGCATCGTGCCGGTGCCGCGCGAGACAGTATGGAAGGCCTGGACGCAGCCCGTGCACCTGATGAAATGGTTCTGCCCGGTGCCGTGGAAAACCGTCGAGTGCGACATTGACCTGCGCCCCGGCGGCCAGTTCCGCACCCTGATGCGCGGCCCCAATGGCGAGGAACAAGGCGGCAATGGCTGTTATCTGGAAGTGGACGCGCCCGGCCGCCTGGTGTGGACCAGTGCGCTCGCGCCTGGCTACCGCCCGTTCATTGACCCGTTCCTGATGTTCACCGCGATTCTCACCTTTGAGGGCGTGCCCGGCGGCACCCGCTATAGCGTCCGCGCCCTGCATAAGGACGCCGCCGATGCGCAAAAGCATGCGGAGATGGGCTTTGAGCAGGGCTGGGGCGCGGCGCTGGACCAGCTGGTGGCTTTGGCTGACGACATCGGGGCGTGAGCGCTTGTTCAGCCGCGCGAATCTGGCCCTTGACGCCAGCGAGAAGCTGGAATCGCGCAGCTTTTCGGGGGCTTTTCAATTCTTCCAATTTGCAACTGCATTGACTTTTCGCATACAACCGGTCCCGAGGCGTTTACACGCCATATCTGAAAACCCCTTGAGGCAACCCGATGTCCGAAGCCCATATCGCGCAGAAAAAGCCCTATCCGGTTGAGCTTGAGGCTGGCAAAACCTATTACTGGTGCGCCTGCGGCCTGTCGGCCAAGCAGCCCTTCTGCGATGGCTCGCACAAGCCAACCAGCTTTGTGCCGCTGGCCTATACGGCAGACGAAGATGGCCGCGCTTTCCTGTGCGGCTGCAAGGCGACGCAGAATGCACCGTTTTGCGATGGCACCCACGGCAACCTCTGAGGCGTGCCGGTTTCTAATGAAAAATGCCCGGCAGGTCCGGGCATTTTTTTTGCGCGTGATGGCGCTTGGGCGGCTGGCATGTTACCGCAAGCGCTAATTCTCCACGCACGAGGTGCCCCATGGCCGATATCGACATCAACCGCCCCATCGCCACCTATCCCAGCCTCAAGGGCAAGACTGCGCTCATCACCGGCGGCGGCAGCGGCATTGGCGCGGCGCTGACGCGGCGCTTTGCCGAACAAGGCTGCAAGGTGGCCTTTCTCGACATCGCGGACGAGCCATCGAAGAAGCTTGCAGCCGAGCTCACCAAGGCAGGCCATGCGGTACACTACCAGCATTGCGATCTTACCAACATTGGCGCGCTGAAGGCGGCAGTGGTGGCCGCACGCCAGCACTTTGGCCCCATCACCATCCTCGTCAACAATGCCGCGCATGACCAGCGCCATCCGACGCCGGAGGTCACCGAAGAATTCTGGGATGATCGCTTTGCGGTGAATTTGAAACACCAGTTTTTTGCGGCGCAGGCGGTGCTGCCCGACATGCAGGCTGCGGGCGGCGGGTCGATCATCAATTTCGGCTCGACATCGTGGATGGTCGGGCAGGGCGGTATGGCAGCCTATACGGCGGCGAAATCCGCGATCCTCGGCCTTACCCGTTCTCTGGCGCGGGACTACGGACAATACAACATCCGCGTCAACGCCATCGCGCCGGGCTGGATCATGACCGAGCGCCAGCTGACCATGTGGATGACGCCGGAAGGCGAGAAAGAGCTGATGAGCCGCCAGTGCCTGAAGCGCCGCCTGATGCCGGACGAAATCGCCCGCACCACGCTGTTCTTTGCGTCAGACGAGGCGAGCGCCTGTACCAACCAGCAGTATGTGGTGGATGGCGGCTGGGTGTGAGCTTTCCATGACAGGCAGGGCGGCGCTCATTGCGGTAGACTGGGGCACGACGCGGCTGCGCGCCTGGCTGCTGGACGCGGGCGGGGCAGTGCTGGAGCGGCTGTCGTCGGACAGCGGCATCCAGAGCGTGGCGGCGGGCGGCTTTCCCGCTGCCTTGCAGGCGGCCTGCGGCGCGTGGCTCGCCGCGCATCCGCGCCTGCCGGTGCTGATGGCCGGCATGGTCGGCAGCCGCAACGGCTGGATTGAAGCGCCTTACGCGCGCGCGCCGTGCGGCGTGGCGGAACTGGCGCAGGCGTTTTGCGCAGTCGATGCAAGCGGGCGGAAAATCCACATCGTGCCCGGCGTTGATCACCGCGCGCCCGATGGCGCTTACGATGTGATGCGCGGCGAGGAGACGATGGCGGTTGGCGCTGGCGTCAGCGACGGCCTCATCTGCCAGCCCGGCACGCACAGCAAGTGGATTGCGATGCAGGGCGGGCGCATCGCGGGCTTCGCCAGTTTTATCACGGGTGAATTATACGCGGCGATGAGCGCGTCGTTTGTCGCGCGGCTGGCCAGCGCGCCGGACGATCCTGCGGCGGCGGCGGATGGCCTGCACGCGGCGCGGCTCAAGGGCGGGCTGGGCCGCGCGCTGTTTCAGGCGCGCACACGCGTGCTGGCGGGAGATATGGCCGGGGCGGGGGTGCGGCCTTTTATTTCAGGACTGCTGATCGGCAGCGAGATCGCGGGCGCCATTGAGCTGTTCGGCGCGCCGCAGCGGGCGTATTTGATTGCAGGCGAACCGCATCTGGCGCCTTACGGCGCGGCGCTCGCGGAGCGCGGCATTGCGATACACGTCATTGACCCCGAGACTGCCTTTACCGCTGGTCTCCACCGCCTCGCCCTCGCCGCCGGACTGACAGGATAGGCCGCCATGCAGACCGCGAAATTCCACCGCCTGTTTGACGCCATGCCGCTGATTGCGATTCTGCGCGGCATCACGCCGCGCACGGCGCACATGATTGACATCGAGCTTGAGCTGGCCGGCATCAGCCTGATGGAGGTGCCGCTGAACTCGCCGGATGCGCTGCTGACCATCGCGGGCATTGGCGCGGGCATCGGCGAGGCGGGCAGCGCGAGCGAAAAAGCCTGCATGGTCGGCGCGGGCACGGTGCTTGGCGCGGACATGGTCGATGAGATCGAGTTCTGCAACGGCACGCTGATCGTCTCGCCGAATTTCAATGAGGCTGTGGTGCGCCGCGCCAAGGCGAAGGGCCTTGTGTCGATCCCCGGCGTCGCCACGCCGAGCGAGGCATTCGCCGCGCTGGCGGCGGGGGCGGACGCGCTCAAGCTGTTTCCCGCCGAGATGATTCCGCCCTCCGCCGTCAAGGCCATGCGCGCCGTGCTGCCGCGCGAAACCAGGCTGATCATTGTCGGCGGCGTGACGCCGCAGTCGATGCGCGACTATCTGGCTGCGGGCGCAAACGGCTTTGGCATCGGCTCGTCCCTCTACAAGCCGGGAGACAGCCCGGCGTCGGTCGAGCGCAAAGCCGCAGATTTTGTTGCCGCCCTGCGCGCGGCGCGTGACGCGGTGGCGCGGACATGATCGCCGTTTTCGGATCCATCAACATCGACCTTGTGACCCGGGTCGATAAAATTCCCGCGCCGGGCGAGACCGTGCTGGGGCCATCCTATGCTGTCATTCCCGGCGGCAAGGGCGCCAACCAGGCGCTGGCGGCGCGGCGCGCGGGGGCAGAGGTGGCGCTGGCGGGCGCGGTCGGCGCGGACGCGTTTGCGCAGACAGCACTGGCACTGCTGCAAGCCGGCGGCGTTGACCTGTCGGCGGTCGTCACTGTCGATGCGCCAACCGGCGCGGCCTTCATCAGCGTTGACGCAAAAGCCGAGAACGCGATTGTTGTCGCCTCCGGCGCAAACGCGCTGGCGCGCGCCAGCCAGCTTGCCGCACTGCCACTGGGCAAGGGCGACATCCTGCTGTTGCAGCGCGAGACACCGGACAGCGAGGGGGAAGCGGCGGCGCGCCATACCAGGGCGGCGGGGGCGCGGGTCATTCTCAATCTTGCGCCAGCAGGGGCGATTTCAGAGTCCTACCTTCGCTCTCTGGATATTCTGGTCATGAACGAGCATGAGGCGCAGGCGGTGTCGGATACGTTCCGTCTGGGATTGAATGACCCGGCAGACATCGCCCGCGCCATCGATGCGCGCTTTGGGGTTGCCGCAATTGTCACGCTTGGCGCGAGGGGCGCGATTGGCTGGAGCGGTGGCACAACCTGTCACGCCACCGCGCCGCCGGTCACTGTCATTGACACGACAGCGGCAGGCGACGCTTTTGTTGGCGCGCTGGCTGCGGCGCTTGCGCGCGGCGAGCCTTGGACGTCAGCGATGACCGAAGGTGTCACAGCGGGGTCGCTGGCCTGCACCCAAAGGGGCGCGCAGCCGAGCCTGCCACGGCTTGCGGCGATACACGCTGCCATGGGCCGCACGCAGACCGGATAATAAACAGAATTTTAGCCCGGTGTTAAGGCAATGGAAGGGTCTGCGCGGTAGCGTTCCATTACGGAAATTCCTTCTCTCTTCCGCTGCCTGATCATAGACCGAGCGCCATGAACCGTGTCCTGCTAGTGGGAATTGTTGCTTGCTTCGGCTGCCTGACAGCCAGCGCGACGTTTATGAAATCGCTGATCGTGTCCGGCGCGATTGGCGGTCCCGGCTCGTCTGAGCCAGCCAGTGCCGCGGCAGTTGCCGCGCCAGTCCCGGCTGTTGCCCTTGGCCGGTCAGCCGTGCTCAAGCCGGACCAGTCCGGCCAGTATCACGCCGATGTCCAGGTCAACGGGCGCACCATCCGCATGCTGGTCGATACCGGCGCAAGTTTTGTGGCGCTGACCCAGCAGGACGCGATCACCCTCGGCGTGCTGCCGCTGGCCTTCAACGTGCCCGTGCAAACCGCCAATGGAACGGCAAAGGCAGGCGAAGCGCGGCTGAACGACATTCGCATCGGCAATGTTCAGGTTGCCAACACCAGCGCCCTGGTGCTGCCTTTCGGTGCCTCTGGCCAAAGCCTGCTCGGCATGAGTTTTTTGAAACGCCTGTCCGGCTTTGAGGTGGCAGGGGGCAATCTGATCCTGAAGCAGTAGGCACCTGCGCCCGTGCATCCGCGGCAATTGCGTTCGGGCCAGCACGCCGCTATGGACGCGCGGCGGAGTCCTCCGCCGGAAGCCAGCTGATGCAATTCCCCAGGCCGCAGGCCGCGCTGTTGCCCAACACGCTCGCCTATGAATCCGCGCCCATGGTCAGGGCCACCGGGTTTCGCGAATATGACGCGCGCTGGCTGTTTGAGAAAGAGATCAACCTGATGGGCGTGCAGGCGCTGGGCCTTGGCCTTGGCACCCTGCTGCACGAGATGGGTGTCAGGCCGGATCTGGTGACCGGCCATGATTTCCGCAGCTATTCCGCCTCGATCAAATACGCCCTGATGTGCGGGCTGATGGCAGCGGGCGTGCGCGTGCATGACATTGGCCTTGCGCTGTCGCCGATGGCCTATTTCGCGCAGTTCGAGCTTGATGTGCCGGCGGTTGCGATGGTCACAGCCTCGCATAATGACAATGGCTGGACGGGCGTCAAGATGGGCGCGCAGCGGCCTGTCACCTTCGGCCCCGATGAAATGTCGCGCCTGAGGGAAATCGTGCTGGGCGGAAATTTCCGCTATGCGCAGGGTGGCTCGTACCGTTTCGTCAATGATTTTGCCGCGCGCTATCTCGCCGATCTCGTCAAGGGCCGCAGCATCACGCGCAGGCTCAGGGTGGTTGCGGCCTGCGGCAATGGCACAGCGGGCGCGTTTGCCCCGCAGATGCTGGAGATGCTGGGCATGGAGGTCGTGCCACTTGACACAAAACTCGACCACAGCTTTCCGCACTACAATCCAAACCCTGAAGACATGGAAATGCTGCATGCCATGGCCGTTGCCGTAAAGGAAAGTGGCGCGGATGTTGGCCTTGGCTTTGATGGCGACGGCGACCGTTGCGGCGTGGTTGACAACAATGGCCACGAAATCTTTGCCGACAAGATCGGCGTGATGCTGGCGCGGGACCTCTCGAAGCTGCATCCGGGCGCAACCTTTGTGGTTGACGTGAAATCGACCGGCCTGTTCGCCACCGATCCGGTGCTGATTGCGCAAGGTGTCAAGGCCGACTACTGGAAGACCGGGCATTCCCACATCAAGCGCCGCGTCAGCGAACTGAAGGCGCTGGCGGGTTTTGAGAAATCCGGCCATTTCTTTTTCAACACGCCCGTGGGGCGCGGCTATGATGACGGGTTGCTGACCGCCATTCATGTCATCGAAATGCTCGACCGCAATCCCGGAAAATCCATCGCTGATTTATACGCGGCGCTGCCCCGCACCTGGGGGTCGCCAACCATGTCGCCGCATTGCGCCGACGAGGTGAAATATGGTGTGGTTGACAAGGTGGTAGAGCGCTTCCAGCGCATGCACATGGCGGGCGAGCTGTTCTGCGGCCAGCCGATCCGCGACATCAACACGGTCAACGGCGTGCGGGTCACCGCGCAGGACGGCACCTGGGGTCTGGTGCGCGCCTCGTCCAACAAGCCGGAGCTGGTCGTGGTTGTGGAAAGCCCCGTCAGCGAGGCGCGCCTGCACGCCATGTTCAAGGCAGTTGACGCGGAGCTGCGGGTGCATCGTGAAGTTGGCGCCTATAACCAGACGATCTAGTGCCCCGAGTCATTCAGAATGATGGGTAGAGACTTTTTAGTTTGACACGAGCGTCGGCTGTTGTGAACTGCCAGTCGGCTTTGGCGTGGTGTTTGTTGCGGTTTTCTTGCCAGGCCGCGACTTCTGCAATCAGTTTTGTCTTGTCGGGAATACGGCGGTCCAGACATTGGGTTGAGAGGACGCCTAGTTCGGATTCGGCCATATCGAGCCAGCTTCCGTGTTTGGGGGTGTAGTGCCATTCAAACCGCTCGGCGAGGCGGCGCGCCTCGGGCGCGGGGAAGGCCGCATAGAGCGAGGCGGTGGTGTGCGTGCTGAGATTGTCCTGCACCAGCACGATTTTTTCTGCGCCGGGAAAATGCGTGTCGGACAAGTCCTTGAGCGCTTGGGCGTAGTCAACGGCGGCGTGACGGTCAGTGACTTTCACGCGCCGCCAGCCTTCCAGCGGCGCGAACATCATAAACAGGTTGGCCACGCCATTGCGTTGGTATTCGTAATCGTAACGCGCCTTTTGCCCCGGCTTCATGGGGATTGGCGCGCGCGTCTCGGCTATCAGCTGCTTTGAAGTTTCGTCGAGGCACACAAGAGGGCGCTTTGGATCATGCGGCCTCTGGTAGACTTCCAGCACGTCTTCCATGTTGGCGACAAAGGCGGCGCTGGCCTGCGGCGCAATCACCCACTGCTTCTGGAGGTGCGGCTTGAGGATGTTTTTTTTAAAAGCCGCCCGATGGTGTTGTCGCTGGCGCTTTCAACAATATGCAGTTCCACCACCTTCTGTTCCAGCAACCGCAGGCTCCATTTGGCGTGGCCCGCCGGGGCAGGCCCGCATGTCAGGGCAATCAGCCTGGCTTCCGCCACTCCATCGAAAATCCGCTTGCGGGCCGAATTGGGGTTGGTTTTGCGGGTCAGAACCGCATCAAAACCTTCCTCAACAAGTTGGCGTCTCGTTCGTTCAATCGTGGGAATGCTGGTGTCCAAAGCCCCGGCAATCCGGCTGTCGCTCCAGCCCTCCCCAGATTCCGATACGTCCGCTTTCAACAGAATGCGCGCCTTCCCCAGCAGTTGGGCAGCGCCCTTGCCCTTGCGGATCAAGGCCTCAAGCCGGGCGCGCTCATCTGCCCCCAGCCTGACGACATATTTCTTGACGGCAATATCTTTCCCGGCCACGAATCACCTCCATCGCTTCCTCGCGACAGCATTGATTCAGACAATACCATCATACACAATGACGCGAGACACTAGTGCCCCGAGTCATTCGAACTGAGGGTAGAGTCTCTTCAGTTTAACTCGGGCGTCCGCTGTTGTGAACTGCCAGTCGGCCTTGGCGTGATGTTTGTTGCGGTTGTCCTGCCAGGCCGCGACTTCCTCGATCAGTTTTG
>JANLPP010000425.1:0-1701 GCA_031367295.1 Hyphomicrobiales bacterium
GTCAGGCACAGCCGCCGCGCGCCCTCGCCATGGCGGGCCAGCATGCGGGCGAGTTCATGGGCGAGCGCCAGGATCGTGCCTTCAATATCACGGTCCTGCGTGATGGCGCTGGCAAAGCGCCGCTCGGCCACATAGGCGGGCGCGGCAAACTGCGGGCTGATGGCGCTGCGCGCATGGCCCAGCAGCGCGTCCAGCCGGGCGAACAGCGCCGGGCCGTAGCGCGCCGCGACGGGGGCGCGCGGGCGCAGGGCGATGTCGCCGACGCGGCGCAGGCCCGCCTGCGCGAGGCCGGCCAGCGTGCCGGACGGCAGGCGCAGGGCGGCGAGCGGCAGGGGGTGGTAAAGCCGCGCCGCGGCGCGCGCGTCAAGGTCCTGTGGAGCGATGGTTTGCGCCGCGTAGCGGGCGAGGGCGAAGGCGGCTTCCGGCGTTGCGGCGATGGCGGCCCGGCTGGCAAAACCCTGCGACTTGAGGCGGGCTTCGAGGTCAGTGATCAGCGCCGCCTCGCCGCCGAACAGATGCGCCGCGCCGCTGATGTCGAGAAACACGCCGTCCGGCGCGTCGGGCGCGCACAGCGGTGTGTAGCGGCGGCACCAGGCGGCGATGTCGGCAAGCAGGGCGGCCTCGGCCTGCGGGTTGGCCTCGGCAGTGTCGAGGCCGGGGTGCATGGCGCGCGCGTCGGCCAGCGCCATGCCGGGCGTGAGGCCGGCCTGCGCGGCGGCAAGGTCCACCGCCACCAGCCGCAGCGCGCTTTTGACTTTGGCGATGCTGGCGAGCGGCGCGTCAGGCGCGACGTTGGTGGAGATGCCCCGCAGGCGGCGGATGCGGTCGGTCGCCAGGGTGGGCAGGAACAGCGCCAGCATGCGGCTGGGGCGCGGGGTCGCGGTCACGCAAAAATCCTTCTGTCGGGTCGAAGGTGAGGGAAAAATGGCGGTCAGGGTCGAGTTGCAGCGTGCCGCGCGCGCGCAAGAGCCGCACGTCAAAAGCCGGCGGGCCGGGCAGGGGTTTGCCGCGCGGTTCCCCCTCCCCCTTGCGGGGTCGAGCCGACGAGGCGAGGGACAGGGGCGGGGGGCGACGAGTCCCGGCAAGGGTTGCGCACCCCCCAACCCCTTCCCACAAGGGGGAGGGGAGTCCACTGGCCGCCGCCACCGCAAACCGCGTCGCGCCCGCGCTGGCGGGCGGCGCGCGCGCTTGCAGCAGCAGTCCCGGGACGCCGCTGGCCCGCGCCGCCAGCGCCAGACGCCGCGAGGCGGTGAGGTCACAGGCGCGCGCGTCCCAAAGTTCCCCGACGACAGCGGCCAGAGCCCGGCATTTCAGCGCCTCCTCCATCGCCCACAGGGCTTGCTGGCCCTGCGGCGCGTGGACGAGGATGAGCCGCGCCGGGTCGAGGCCGAAGGCGGCGAGGCCGGGGCCGTAGAGCGCGCCGCTCTCGGCGGCGGCGAAATCCTCGGTGATCCACACCAGCGCCCGCCGCCCCAGCGGGGCAGCGGCGGCAAAACGCAGCGCCAGCGTCAGCGTGAAGCCGGTCGCGGCGGCGCGGTCGGGCGCGCCGGCGGGCACGACCTCATGCAGCGCCCCGCGTGCGAGGCCGCCGCCCAGCACCGCGTCAAGCTGCGTGGCGTGCGCGCCCAGCGCCACGCGCCCGCGCGGCCCCGCGCCCAAAGCCGCCCCGCCCGCCTCGATGCGGGCGATGGCGGCGCGCAG
>JANLPP010000471.1:0-2652 GCA_031367295.1 Hyphomicrobiales bacterium
GTCTTCGCCGCCGGTTCACGACCCTGCTCGGGCGCGATTCTGGTGCTGGTGTTTGCGCTGGCGCAGGGCATTTTTTATGCGGGGGTCATTGCAACGCTCGCCATGGCGCTGGGCACGGCGCTGACCACCGGGGCGCTCGCCTCGCTTGCCGTGCTGGCCAAAGCCCTTGCCGCGCGGCTGACTGGCGCAGGGTCGGCGCGCGCCGCCCTGGTGGTGCGCGGGCTTGAGGCTTTAGCGGCTCTCGCCGTGCTGGCGCTCGGCCTGATGCTGCTGGCGGGCACGCTTTATGGCGCGCGCGGCGGGTAGGCTGCCCTGCCTAGCGCACGGGCGGCACACGAATCTCGCGCGTGCGGCAGGCTCCGCGAGTCACCTCCGGGCAGGCATGAAACTCGCGCAGGTCTTTGGAAAAACAGATGCGGACCTCCTGCAGCGTCTGGCTTTTGCAGGCGACCGCCAGGGCGTTGAGCCGCAGGCCGCTGTTGGCGCTGATGAAGGCGCGGGCGATGTCGATGGGCGCGACGCTCTGTTCGCCGGCTGGCTGCCTGTAGTCCTCGGGAATGGTGATCGCCTCGCGGGCGCGGCGCACATCGGCAAAATACGCCTGCGCATTCTTGCCCGAGCAGGTGCCGTGCTTGCTCCACTCATAGCGGGCAAGGCCTTCATCGGGAAACAGGCCCCTGGCTTCGTTCAGCGCGATACGCGACACTTCGCCAGAGCCGCAATTGGAGGGAAAGCCATGTTCGTACTGCGGCCACAGGCCATGCACAACAAAGCCGAGGCCGCTGCCAGCGTCACATTGGGCCTTGCCCTTGTCATCGCCGCCAGTCTCGCAAAAGCCGGACGACCACGACAGGGTCAGCACATAGAAATCGAAACTGCCGGGCGCACCGCCGCCGCCACTGCGCCCGCCATAGCCATTGTTGCCGCCATAGCGGCGGCGCGGGGGCGGCGGGAGTGCGGTGTCGTCAGGCGTATCGGCCTGCGGCCGGGGCGCGGGCACCCTGCCGGGCGCAGGGGCAGCGGGCGCTCCGCCGTTCAGGCATTTGTCGAGCACGCAGGGCTGCTCGGCTCCGGCATTGCCGGCAGCCAGCCACAGCGCGGCGGCTGCACAGAGCGTGGCTGCGGTCCTCGCGAGGTTCATGGCGTTGGCGCCGGAAGGACCGGCGCTGGCGGCGCCAATGGCGCCGGTTTGGGCAGGGCCAACGGCGAGGACGGCGGCAATGCCGGCGCCGGCAGCGGCTTGGGCAGGCTGACCTTGAGCCGGGCAGCGGGAGCATAGACAGGCGTGTGCCACTGGTATTGCGACACTTCCCCCCGCTTCAGCTTCTGCGCCACAGGCCGCAGCGCCGCGCAGCCCGGCCCGTAGGCCCAGCCGCGGTCGAAGCCCTCAACGCACCATTCAAGGCCGAATTTGTAGTCGGCAAGGCCGAAAGCAAAGCCGATGATCCCCAGCTCCTCGCCAATTGTGTACACTGTCCAGTGGCGTTTGCCATTGCTCAGCAGCGCGCGCGCCCCGCAATAGCGGCGCGGGATATAATCGCGGCCATTAGACCGCCAGCCATAAGCGCCGACACGGTCATAGGACACAATCCGCAAATCCGAATGCCAGTACTCGGCCTCCGTGGCCGCAAAGCGCGACGACAGGCGCTCCAGCACTGCCGCATTGTCACAGTCCGGCAGATCGGCATGCCAGGGAATGATCCGCTGTTCCGCAGGCACGATGGGGCGGGCTGACGCAACTGACGCCAAAGACGCGCCTGCAAGCAGGCACAGGACCAGTTGTAGGGGCTTCATCAATAGAACCTCGAATGAATCAAGCGACAGCATCGACAAGCATGCTCTTGGCAGCCGCCGAAGGTCAAGAGCGCCGCCCCGGCGGCAACCCGCGCACCGCAGGAACCACGATCCATAGAATTGACTTTCTTCGTTTAACTCCATCTTTGTGATGTTCACACCACAAATGGACAAATGACGTTCTGGCAAGTTTTTCTTAATGCCTGAACCCCACAACTGAGAGGGAATATTTCTGAAGAGTTTGGGAGCACATACATGAAATTCCGGTCAACCAAGAGTGCCATTGCACAGTTTCGCTCAAGCAAGCGCGGCAACGTGGCCATAATCTTCGCGTTCTCTCTCATGCCGGCATTCCTGATGCTCGGCGCGGCGGTTGACTATTCAGCTGCCAGCAGCAACCGCAGCCTGATCCAGATTGCAGCCGACACTAGCGCTCTTGCCGCAGTCACAGCAAAAGCTGATGCCCGCAATGCGATGGTGCAAAGTATCGCAACCCGGACCATTGGCAATGGAAACGTCACCAACGCCGTTTTCAGCGTCACTGGCACGCTGGACGAAGTGACGGTGACCGGCCACGCGGAAAGCCCGACTTCCACGCTGGCGATCGCAAATATCAGCAAGGTCGCCGTCGGTGCCACCGCGACGGCTAAAGTCAAGATTCGCGACCTTGCCTGCATCCTGGCCTTCGGCAAGAACATGGCGACCTCCGCCAACGCCATTGATTTCAATGGTTCGCCGTCCGTCGCCTTGACTGGCTGCGGCATCATGTCAAACGCCAGTCTTGACTGCAGCGGGCATACCACCGGCACGCCTTATGCCTCTGCTGTCGGCACTGTCACCGGCTCATGCCCCAACCCG
>JANLPP010000479.1:0-4746 GCA_031367295.1 Hyphomicrobiales bacterium
GACGCGCATGCGCGTGGCGTGTTTTTCGGCCTTGCGCCCGACACCAGCCGCGCCAGCCTGATGCAGGCGGCGATGGAGGGCGTCGCCTACAGTTTTGCCGACGCGCTGGAGTGCGTCGAGGCGGCAGGCTCGCCGGTTGGCGCCGCGGGTGTGATTGGCGGCGGCGCGCAGAGCGCCTTTTTTGTCCAGGTGCTGAGCACTGTGCTCGACCGGCCGCTGCTGCGCTACAAGGGCGGCGAGAAGGGCCCGGCTTTCGGCGCGGCGCGGCTGGCGCGGCTGGCCGCAACCGGCGAGACGCCGGAGGCGGTCTGCACGCTGCCGCCGGTGCTGGACATGACGCATCCTGACGCGCGCCTCGTCGCAGCCTATAAGCCACGCATCGAGCAGTTCCGCCGCCTTTACAAAATATTGAAGCCCGAGTTTCCGCGCATCGGCGCGCCCTGATTTTTGGAGAGACGGCCATGGTCAGCAAAGCCAAGCTCGAAGTCCTGCGCAGGCGCTACGCCGATGCGCTGGGCGGCGACATGTATGATCCCGAGTTTCAAAAAGTCGCGGCATCGCAGTTCAAGGGCGGCGACAAGCGCAAGTGGCCCTTCGCCGATCCGGCGACGTTTCTTGGCGCGACATTCCGGCCTGACGCGGCGGGCTTGCCGGATTTTGGCGGCATAGACATCGCGCTGATCGGCGTGCCGATGGACCTTGGCGTCACAAATCGTGCAGGCGCGCGGTTAGGGCCGCGCGCGGTGCGCAGCGTCGAGCGCATGGGGCCGTTCGAGCATGTGCTGCGCATGGCGCCGATGGGGATGTGCAGTGTCGCCGACATTGGCGATGTGCCGTTCCGCTCGCGCTATTCGCTGCAAAGCTGCCATGAAGACATCGAGGAATTTTACAAGCGTGTCGTCGGCGCCGGCGTGACGCCGCTGTCGGTGGGCGGCGATCATTCGATCTCCTATTCCATCCTGAAGGCGGTCGGCGAAAAGCGCCCGGTCGGCATGATTCACATAGACGCGCATTGCGACACCTCCGGCCCCTACGAAGGCTCGAAATTCCACCATGGCGGGCCGTTCCGGCAAGCTGTGCTCGACGGCGTGCTCGACCCCGAGCGCACCATCCAGATCGGCATCCGGGGCGGCGCGGAATATCTGTGGGAGTTTTCCTTCGAGAGCGGCATGACGGTCATCCATGCCGAGGAGGCGGTGGCGATGGGTTTTGAGCGCGTCATCGCGCTAGCCCGCAAGGTAGTGGGCAAAGGCCCGGTCTATGTGTCGTTCGATGTGGACAGCCTCGACCCCGGCTTCGCCCCCGGCACCGGCACGCCGGAAGTCGGCGGCCTGACGCCGCGCGAGGCGCTGCAAATCTTGCGTGGGCTGAAGGGGCTCGACATAGTCGGCGGCGATGTGGTCGAAGTCGCGCCCCAATATGACGCGACGAGCAACACCGCCCAGTGCGGCGCGCAGATGCTGTTCACGATGCTGTGCCTCGCCGCGGATGCAAGGGTGCGGCGGCGGGGGTAGGGCGCGTATCGCTGAACTCCTGGGCGAAGGCCGCATTACTCAGTCTTTCGGCCATTTGCCGGGCAGCCAATTGCGCGCGCCATGAATGAGCCGGAGAATGCGCACGTCATCCGTCTTTGGCAAATCATAGGCAAGTATCAGCGACGTTTTCGGGACGACAATCTCATATGTTCCGAAGACACGTCCGGCGCACCCGGTTTGCAAATCCGACAGGCGCGCCACGCTCGCCATGACACGGTCGCGCACGAGGCTTGCATTCACAGGGCTGTCAATGCCGATATATGCCAGCTGCTCAAAGAGATCGCGACTTGCCTTCGGCGACCAGATGATCGTCCGCATCAGCTTGCCTTGCGTTGCGGGGCCTTTCTTGAAGCAGCCTTCCTTATGATCACCTCGGCCCGCTTCATCACTTCGGAGTGTGATATGCCAAGTCCCGCGTCCAGCTCGGCTTGCGCTTCCTTGATGCCCTCAATAATTTCGGACTCTGTTTCGACAAAGCGGCCGATAGCCATCTTGGCCAGAAACGACTTCGACCGCTGCGTCGCAGCGCCAATAGCCTCCAGCCGGTCGCGCATCTCACTGGGCATGCGTACCGTCACGGTGACATCGGACATGATAACCCCTCATCATATGTTCACATGTGCACAACTTAGCAACCGCCGGGCTTTTTGACAAGTGCGCACCGCGCCATCATCCCCGCACCCTCGGCATATGCAGCATGTCCCAAGGGCTTGGCATCACGCCGCATGGCACCGGCACGAGCGCCGGGGCGTTGAGCGCGAGTACCGTGCTTGGTGCCTCCCGGTTCAGTTCGCGCCCTGCTTCACCGCGCGCCATCTCCAACATCACTGATAACAACGCTCGCGCCGGGAAACCGGGCGGTGATTTCCAATGTTCCGCCCAGGGCCTCGACATAGTGCCGCAGATTGCTGACATGCATGTCGCCGCGCCTTTCGAGCTTTGCCACGGCGGGCTGGCCGACGCTGAGCGCCTCCGCGACAGTTTCCTGTGACAGACCGCGCGCCTTGCGCAATTCATGGAGCGACATCTCCTCGCTCAGCGTCGCCGCCTTGGCGGCAATGCGGGCGCGGCGCTCCGGCGTGAAGGTCTTTGTCAATTCGCTGAAGGGCCGGTGTCCACTCATGGTGTCCGTTTCTCTTTCTCAAGTTCCGCCAGATGCTGATCATAAAGAGCGTCGGCAATCGGGATCATACGTTCGTAAAAGCGCTTGTCGCCGGTTTTGTCGCCGCCAATGAGCAGAATCGCGTGGCGCAACGGGTCAAAGGCATAGAAAACGCGCAAGGGTTTTCCGCTGCTTTGGACACGCAGCTCGCGCATGTGTGCGTGGCGAGCGCCCGCTATCCCTGACGAATAGGGGAACGGCAGCTGCGGTCCTTTCTCCGTCAGATGCATCGTCACCGCTGTCACGTCTTCCTGCTGATTTTCAGTAAGCGCCTGCCACCAAACGGCAAACTCGTCAGTGTATTCAACGTCCCAGCTCATGACGAACTATTATTCTATTAATGGAATATAATCAAGCTAATTTTTCTGCCGCGCCGTCACCCCCTCACCCTCGGCATATGCAGCATATCCCATGGGCTTGGCATCACGCCGCAGGGCACGTGCACCAGCGCTGGCGCGTTGAGCGCGAAGGCTTCGTGTAAAACCTTCTCCAGTTCGGCCGGCGTCTTGGCGCGGAAAGCGGCGACGCCAAAACTCTCCGCCAGCCTGACAAAATCCGGGTTGACCAGATCGGCGGCGATGATGCGGTTGCCGTAACTCTCTTCCTGAATGCGGCGCACATTGCCGAACATGCCATTGTCGAACACCACCAGCACTACCGCCAGATTATGGTGTTTTGCGGTCGCAAGTTCGCCGATCTGGTACATAATCCCGCCGTCGCCGGCGATGGCGAGCACCGGCGTGTCCGGCAGCGCCGCCTTGACGCCGAGCGCCGCGCCGTAACCCCAGCCGAGATTGTCCTGATAGCCCGGCGACAGGAACTGCCGGGGCTTTTCCACCGGAAACGCCAGCCGCGCCGCAAAGCCCAATTGCGTCACCTCGTCGACAAACACGCCGTTCGCGGGCAGGGCGGCGCGCATGGCGTTCAAAAAATCCAGCTGCGGCTGCAAACGTGACAGCCGCTTCGCCAGCCAGGCGCGGTGGCCGGCCAGTTCTTCCTCGCGTGAGGCGCGCTTGCCCATGTGCGCGGGCAGGGCGGCCAGCAGCGCGGCGCAAGCGTCGCGGGCATCCGCATTGAGTGTCACGGCGGGGCGGGCGAAGCGGGCCGGCTCAGCCGGATCAATATCAATGCGGACAATCTTGAGCGACGGGTCGATGCCCCATTGCGACTGCTGCATGAACAGCCGCGTGCCAATGGCGAGCACGCAGTCGGCGTCCTTCCACAAGCGGTGGCCAACCGGCAGGTTGACTGCGAGGCGATGCGCGGTCGGCAAAACGCCGCGCCCGCGCCTGTAGCTGACGACCGGAGCTTCGAGCAGCTCGGCCAGCGCGCGCACCCCGGCGCTGGCATCAAGCGCACCGCTGCCCACAACGATGAGTGGCGACTTCGCGCCGCCCAGCAGCTTTGCCGCCGCCTGCACCGCGTCCTTGTCAACCGGCGGACGGGGTGGCGCAGCAGGCAGGGCGGGGAAAACCACCGGGCCGCGCCGCGCCCACACATCCATGCCGCATTCGAGCGCCACCGGGCGCTGCGCCCTGCCAGCGCGGCAGACAGGGCCGCATCGACCAGCCCCGCCGCCTCATGCGGCGCGTTTATGCGCGCGGCATATTTCGTCACGTGGCGCGCCATGCCCAATTGGTCATGCAGCTCGTGCAGATGCCCGTGGCCCCGGTCAATGTCGGTGGCTGGAATTTGCCCCAGCAGCGCCAGCACCGGCGCATTCATGCCAAAGGCGGTGAGCAGCGCGGCGGAGGCGTTGAGGAACCCCGGCCCCGGCACAACGGCGAAGGCCTGCGGGCGGCCTGTCGCCAGCGCCGCGCCCAGCGCCATATAGGCGCTGGTCTGCTCATGCCGCGTATGCAGCACACGCAGTCTGTCCTGCGCGCCATGCAAGGCGTCAAACAGCGGATCATTATGCAGGCCGGGCAGGCCGAAAATTTGGCGAAGGCCGTGGTCGCACAGGCGCTGCACCAGCGCCCCGGCTGTCGTCATCGTCTGCGGCATGGTCTCTCCTGTTCTCGCAGCCGCAACAGACCACCACTGCGCGGG
>JANLPP010000339.1:0-2773 GCA_031367295.1 Hyphomicrobiales bacterium
GAAAGGCCAAACAGCGCGGCGAGAGCCGCAGCGGCAAACAGGGTCGCGTACATGCCCAGCGTCATGAACTCGCCCTGGGCAAAGTTGATGATGCGGATGACGCCGAAAATCATGCCGAGGCCGGCGCAGAGCAGGCCATAGACGCTGCCGACGAGAATGCCGGTGACCAGCCGTTGAGCCAGGCTTTCGATGAAGACGGCGCTCATGCCCGCCGTTCCGCCGGGGGATGGGCAAAGACGCGCCCGGCCACGCAATGACAGCGCGACGCAACGACGTTTCCCCGCTGCCGCCCTGCGCATCCTGAAACGTGCCCGTCCAGCGTCCAGCCCTCCTGCCCATTCCGGTGACGCAATGGCCTCCGGTCTGATCATGCCGGCGGCAATTCGTTCTTGCCGTCATTTGGTCTGATAATTTAATTATATGACCTTTGTCAAAGGGACATATTCAGATCACCGTCCCCCACGAGGCTTGACGCCGCCTTTAAATTCATGAACAATACCCGTCAGAATGTTTTCGAGCCAATCGGAATGTGCAGTTGGAAACTTCTGCAACAGTGCGCGGAAAGTCGCGCCGGTGAAGCCTTAATTTGAAGCTTGCTTTGAAGTCTTGCTTTTTGACGTGCCTTTTGGCCACCCGCGCGGGTAACCGGGCAGCGACCAAAAATCGATACCAACGCGGCCAGAGCGACAGCGCTCGTGAGAAGCCGAAACAGGGAGGAAAACAAAATGAAATTTACGACAATGGTGGCAGTCGCGGCACTGTGCCTGCCCAGTTTCGCCATGGCGCAGACAGCCGCCGATTTGGCCAATGGCGCCAAGGACACCGGCAATGTCGTCAACTACGGCATGGGCTATGATTTGCAGCGCTTCAGCGCGCTGAAGCAGATCGACAAGACAACAGTCAAGCGGCTGGCTCCAGTGTGGAACTACAGCCTCGACGACAGCCGCGCCGAGCAATCGCAGCCGATTGTCTACAAGGGCATTCTCTATGTCACGACCAACAGCGCCACCATTGCCATTGACGTGAAATCCGGCAGCCAGTTGTGGAAATCCAAGATTGAGTATCCGCCGGAAACATTGCGTGTCGCCTGCTGCGGCGTGATCAACCGGGGCGTCGCCATTCTTGACGGCAAACTGTTCCGCACCACGCTTGACGCCAATGTCGTGGCCATTGACGCCAAAACCGGCAAAGAGCTGTGGCGCATGAACGCCGGCGACATCAAGGCCGGCTTTTCGATGACCGCGGCACCGCTTGCCGCCGATGGGGTGATCATCACCGGCGTATCGGGCGCGGAATTCGGCACTCGCGACTTTATTGACGGCTGGGATCCGGAGACCGGCAAACATCTGTGGCGCACTTATACGATTGCCTCGCCAGACGAGCCGGGCGGCGACTCATGGAAGGGCGACACCTGGAAATTTGGCGGCGGCTCAACCTGGATTACCGGATCGTTTGATCCTGAGGCGCACACTGTGTTCTGGGGCGTCGGCAATGCCGGACCGTTTAATGCGGCGACCCGCCCGGGCGACAATCTCTACACGTCTTCGGTTTTGGCGCTGGACCCCAAGACCGGCAAAATCAAGTGGCACTACCAGTTCACGCCGAACGACAGTTTTGATTATGACTCGGTCAACGAGATGGTGCTGGCCGAGGTAAAGGTCGAAGGCAAGCCGACAAAAGTGATCCTGCACGCCGACAAGAACGGCTTCTTCTACGTGCTGGACCGCGCCACCGGCAAGCCACTCGCGGCCAACCCGTTTGTTGATGTCAACTGGGCCTCAAGCATTGACCTGAAGACTGGCCGCCCGGTCGAGACCGAGGTTTCGGCCAAGGCGCGCAAGGGCGAGAAGGTTGCCATTTGGCCATCCTTGCTTGGCGGCAAGAACTGGGCGCCGATGTCGTTCAGTCCGGCCACCGGGCTCGCCTATGCCAACACGCTTAATGTCGGCGTCAACTACAAGACCACGACCGATGCCTACAAGGCTGGCGAATGGTATATCCAGATCAGCTTTGAAGACCTCTGGGTCTGGCCGAAAGATGGCAAGCGCGGTTCCCTCAAGGCCATTGATCCGATGACCGGCAAGGCGAAATGGGAAGTGCCCAGCGATACGCCGCGCTTTTCGGGTGTGCTGTCGACCGCCGGCGGCGTCGTTTTCACGGGCAAGCTGACCGGCGAATTCGAGGCGTTTGACGCGGATACCGGCGCCAAACTGTGGCAGTTCAAGACCGGCTCGGGCATCGAGGGACAGCCGGTGACCTGGAGCCAGGACGGCGTGCAATATGTCGCTGTCACCAGTGGCCATGGCGGCGCTTATGTGGCGGTTTCGGGCGATCCGGGCCTTGCCAATATTCCGGCTGGCGGCTCACTCTGGGTGTTCGCCCTCGCAGCCCAATAAGCGCGATCCGAAACAGCGGGGCCGCCGCATTGGCGGCCCCTTATGCCCAGCGGCCCTTGGCGATGACCTTTGCCCCTGCAATTTCCGTCATTGCGAGCGCAGGTGAGTCACGCTTGAAGGCTCCTGGTATTATTTTGCAAGAGCAGCCATGAAAATTCTTCGAGACCTTGCGACACCAATCGTCATTTCCGCCGCCCTCTGCGTCACACCACCAGCCGCAGTGGAAGCGCTGGTGCCCGCCGCAGCGCAGGCACCCGCGCCGACAGCGGCGGCAACGCCCGACGCGCAATTGGCGACAGCGGGCAAGTCGCTTTACGCCCGGCATTGTTCGCATTGCCATGGCCCCGGCATGGTCACCTCCAGCACGGTTGCCTATG
>JANLPP010000042.1:0-13440 GCA_031367295.1 Hyphomicrobiales bacterium
GCTCCTTCGAGGCGCGGGTTGACGGCGCGAAAGTGCGGCAGCGCAGCGCAAGTTTTGCCGATCATTTCAGCCAGCCGACAATGTTCTGGAACAGCATGGCGGAGTGGGAGAAAAAGCACATTGCCGCAGCATTTTCATTCGAACTCAATCAAGTTGAAGATGATGCCGTCCGTGCCCGGGCCATGAATGAAATGCTCGTCAATATTTCCGACGATTTGGCGCAGCGCGTCTCGCATCAAACCGGCATCAAAATTGCCCGCGCGGGGCCGCGCCAAACGCCGACACCTTCGGCGCCTTCTCCGTCGGGGCCGCTGCGCGACACAATCAATCCCGCGTCTTCGCCCGCGCTCAGCATGGACAAGCCTTGTCTCAATCTCGCCGGGCGAAGGATCGCTGTTTTGGCCGGCCACGGGGTTGATGGTGGACATCTCGCTATGTCAATCAAGCAGTTATCGAAATTGGACTTGCTGCCGGAAATCATTGCCGCGCAAGCGGGGACAATAAGCGCGTCGGACGCAAGCCTGCATAAGGTCAATCGTGCAGCGCACAACGCGCCATCTGTCATCTATGACGCAGTTATAATTCCTGGCGGCAAGTCAGCTGCGGCACTGGCGAAATCTGCCTTGGCCGTGCAGTTCGTCATGGAAGCCTACAGCCATGGCAAGCCTCTTCTGGCTTTGGGCCAGGGCGAACTGGTTTTGGAAGCGGCGGGCATCGGGGAAGATTCAGACGAGGGTGTTATCGTCAACGCAGTTGCGGGCGATGGGCTTGCCGATCTGACAGAAGCCCTGCGTGAACATCGCTTTCACGAGCGTGCAACAGATCGCACACCTGCTTCGTAAGGTAAGTTGGCGGTTTTTTCCGCGCAATGACAGGTCGGGATAAAAGTCGGAACAAGACTATTATCCCGGTTCCCCGATTTGGTTTCAGACACGCGCTTGGTCATCGCAGGGACCGCTGCGGCACTGCCGGCGGCGGCTTTGCCATGGAACGCTCCGCGCGCCTCAAGTCGACAATAGCAGCAATGAAATCGGGCTTTCGCGCACCAGCACTTTTGCAACATTGCCAAAAGACAGGGCCTCTCCGCTTCTGCGGCTGACGCCCAGCACGAGCAACGTGTGCGTTGCCGTGGCCATTTCCGCAAGCACAACATTTTCAACCACGGCGTCCCGGCGCACGACGGTTCGCGCGGCAACCCCATAGCGGTCCGCCAGTGCCACAAAATCCTTCAGGAGTGTCGCCTCGTCGCTGGCCAGCGCATGCCGCCAGCGGTGGTGCCACTGTCGCGGTGCCTGCGTGTTTGACACATAAATGCCAGTTACCGCCGCCGCTTCCGCCCGCGCCAGCGCTATCGCCGTTTCAGCGGCACGGCGCGAGGCGGGATTGCCGCTGATGGGCACAAGAATGCGCAAGCGGTCGCCGGCAGGCTCCTCACCGTGAACACCGCGCGCTATTGTCAGCGCCAGACTGCCCTCGAAAGCAGCGGCGGCCTGCGATGCTTGCAGGCTGAATTCGCCATCCGCATTCGCCGCCTGCTCAAGGCCAATTAATAGCAGATCATAGCCCTTGCTGGCCTCAAGTGCCACCGCCGTGTCGGCGCTGCCCTGGCCGTGGCGGGTCGTAACATGGGTCTCTGGTGTTGCGGTGCCGTCATCTCCCGTAGTCGCGCCGGCTTGCTGCGCAGCTTGCTTTGCCACCAGGGTCGCAGCACCGTCTCCGCGCGTTTCACCGCCTGGAATTTCCAGAACCGTGACCGGCTTTTGCCGTGTTCCGGCGAGCAGCCCCGCAAGGCGTGATGCGAGCCGCCCGCTGGCACCCTCGTCCACAGCAACGAGAAAGCGCTCGAGATTGGTGGTGAAACCTTTTGCCTCAATTGTCTCACGCTCAAGCCTGGCTTTTTCCTCCGCGCCCAAGGGCAGCCGCCGCAAAGCCCAGCGCAGGCTGGGCGGCATGATCATCGTCGTGATAATCGCCATGGCGACGATCATGGTGAACAGGGTGTGGTTGAGCGCGCCCATTGCAAGGCCGATTGTCGCGACGATGACTTCGGTTGAACCGCGCGCGTTCATTGCGAAAGCCAGCGCCAGCGATTGGCGACCGGTGAGGCCACCAAGCGCACCGCCAAGCCCCGCGCCGAGAAATTTTCCCAGACTGGCGATGGCGATAAAGCCGACCGCCAGCGCCAGCAGAAGCGGATCCGCCAGTATTTTGAAATCGGCGCCAAGCCCGGCAAGCCCGAAAAACACCGGCATAAACAGGGCGACGATCAGGCCGCGCAGTTGTTCGTCAATATGGCGCGTCAGAATTGGCGACTGCCCTACCAGAATGCCGGCGACAAAGGCCCCAAGCACGGTGTGAACGCCGATCGCATGGGTGATCAGCGCCATCGCCGCCATCACCAGCAGAATGGCTGTTATGACGGCCATGTCACTGACAAAATTATCGTTCACAAAACGTATCAGCGCGGACACCATGCGCCCGCCAAACGTGAAACTGACAGCAAGGAACAGTGCCACGCCTGCGACGCTCCAGGCCAGTGAGCGAATATCAACTGAGCCGTGCTGCGCAATGGCAAAGATAATCGCGATAATGATCCAGCCGATAGTGTCATCAATGATTGCCGAGGCAATGATGATCTGACCCAGATCGCGCCGCATGAAGTTCATCTCGCGCACCACCATCGCGACGATTTTGACCGACGAGATCGACAGCGCGGTGCCGAGGAACAAAGACGTGATCAGCCGCAGCTCAGGCCGTGGCAGCATCGAGTCCGGCAGCATTTCTCCAAGCGCTACGCCGCAAGCGAAGGGGATGAGAATGCCGGTTATCGAAACGCTCGCCGCCGCGCGACCGACTTTGCGCACAAGCTTCAAATCGGTCTCCATGCCGGTCAGCAACAGCAGCATCAGCACGCCGAGCTGGGAAATGGCATCGATCATGTTTTTTTGCGCGCGGTCGTCCGGGAACAGCGCGGCCTCGGCCTGCGGCCAGATCAGGCCGAGAACGGAGGGACCCAGTACCACACCGGCGAGCAGTTGCCCGATGACAGCGGGCTGGCCCATACGCTGCGCCGCTTCTCCAAATAACCGGCCAATGAGCAGAAGCAGCGCAAACTGGATCAGGAAAGCGATCTGTGGGTCCACGCCGCCCGGCGAGGACGCGGCATGCGCTGGCATAGCATAAAAGGTGCCCGCCGCGAGGACGGCTGCGGCTGCCGTACGCCCCGGTGCGGACCTTAATATTCTGCTCCGTGCTGACGTTCTGGCACTGTCCAAATCAGCTGTCCCAACTAGAGTACATACCAAGCGCAGCCGCTGCCATCACGCCTGTTGCGGCGATGAAAAAGTGCTTCAAGCGCATTGTTTCCAGCAGCAGCTCAGCTCATTTGAAAAAGATGGCGCGCCAGAAACAGCCGACGCAAACTGGGCCAATGCTCCTTTGCGCGCCTTCGGGCACCAGAGTGCGAATGCGCTGATAGCGCTGCACAGGAAGAATTGTAACATCGGACGTTATCACTGTGCAATCGCATACTGTAAACAGCATCATGTCTTTACAAAATGAGGCGGGCGGCGAGGCACAAGCAAGCGCAGAGTATGACCATGAACTCCTTCAAGCGGAGACATTTTCCCGCGCTCGGTTTTTGCCGAACGGCCGATGGTATCGCTGCTCAGCCTTGGTTTTCTGTTACCGCTGAAGGCGGGGTGCAGCCCTGGACGCGGTATCAGAGAATTTATATGCTGTTTCTTTGACCGGAAAATCAGCAGGCCGGGATAAATTCAAGAGATTTGTTTCATCCCGATCCGCTAGATTGCTTTCAGGCCTGGATCACGCTCAAGCGCGGGCCCCGCCCGGAACGGATTACTGCGTGGGCATCATTTTGTACGCCGAATCCATGTGGGTCAGACAGCCAGCGTCATCCTTCGCAGCCATCATTTTGCGCGCTTCCATGATTTCCTGCGCCATGCCGTTTTTCTTGTTGGCATCCAGCTTGGCCAGATTTGCCTCCATCATCGTGAGGTCTGCATCAGTGCAGGCATATTTGCGCTGGGCATCGGCGGGCACAACGGCCAATGTCAGCGCAAGAGCGGCAAAAGCAAAGGTGGTTTTGATCATGGCAGTTTCTCCTTGCAAAGGGCCAGAACAGCCCAGTGCATCAAACGCGAGGACTCCCACATTGTTCCAGTCGGTTCGGATGCTGTGCATCCATACTGCAGGCCGGCATTCAATTTCTAGAAGGGCCGGGCCAGCCGTCGGCTGTCTGCCACATACGAAGATCGGTACTGGGGTCACGGTCTAGACAGAAAAGCGGCTACACCGTCGCAGAAGTCATGCTGATCACCTTCATGTCTATTGACCAATTCCGTGTGCAAGCGCTTCAAAGCATCAACTGCATCCGCCTGACTGTTCTATCCGATTTTCTGAAGAGCGGCGTCCGAGCCGCACGGCGACTGCGGTGTCACGCACAATCTGCGGGCAGTCGCCAGTAGAGAATATGTTCCGGTCCCGGCGCGCAAAAAGCTTGTAGCGCTGCGCATGAATACTGGCTTTGTGAATGAGGAACGATTCCGGCAAAGCGCCGTTATCCGTGTGACCAGCATCTGCAATCAGATCGCCCGGCTTCCATCAAAACCAAAAAGGTCATCATCATGTTTTCAAAACATCAGCTTTTAGCAGCCGTATCCATTGGCTGCCTCATGGGTTTTTGCATGATGCCGCTGAACGCCAGCGCGCAGAGCGCCAAGGAAACTCCAACCGCCACGATGAAAGCGGAAATGCAGCAAGCCGACAAGGACATGGGCGTGGTGCTGAAAAAGCTCCAGGACCTCGGGGCCAAACCGGTTTCTACACTTTCAGTTGAACAGGCGCGCAAGCAGCCAACGCCGGCGGACGCTGTCAAAGCCGTTCTGAAGGACGGTGGCAAAGATGCTACCGCAATAATGGCGGCACTGAAAATCACCAGGAAGGACATGGCTTATCCGGCAGGCGGCGCCACTCAGCCCGTCCGTATTTACACCCCCCAGGGCGATGCGCCCGAAGGCGGCTTCCCCGTCATAGTCTATTA
Organism: Hyphomicrobiales bacterium; assembly: GCA_031367295.1. Classification (GTDB taxonomy): domain Bacteria; phylum Pseudomonadota; class Alphaproteobacteria; order Rhizobiales; family Beijerinckiaceae; genus JANLPP01. The sequence continues at coordinate 5,063 of JANLPP010000042.1, forward strand.
TCATGGCGGCGGATTTGTCATCGCGGATCTCGATGCCTATGAGGCCTCGGCCATGGCGCTGGCGCACAAGACCAACGCGGTTGTCGCCAGCGTCGAGTACCGACACGCGCCTGAAAACCGTTTTCCTGCAGCGCATGAAGACGCTATCGCCGCCTATAAGTGGGTGACAGGCAATGCCGGAAGCTTGAACGCCAACGCGCGCCGCATCGCAGTTGCCGGCGAATCGGCTGGCGGCAACCTTGCCATCAACGTCGCGATTATGGCGCGCGACCAGAAGCTGCAAGCGCCGGTCCATATGTTGCTGGTATATCCGGTTGCCGACAATGACACCAATACGCCTTCCTATGTGCAAAACGCTGAAGCCGCACCATTGGGCAAAGCGGACATGCTGTGGTTTTTTGACAAGGTTCTCGGCAAGCCGGACGACAAAATGAATCCGATGCTGGATATTATTGGCAAAGCCGATCTTAAGGGGCTGCCCAGCGCCACGCTTATTACAGCGCAGATTGATCCGTTAATGTCTGAGGGCGTTACCTTGGCTGAAAAGCTGAAGGCGGCAGGCTCGCTTGTCAATTACCAGCATTTCAGCGGCGTCACGCACGAATTTTTCGGTATGAACGCTGTTGTCGCTAAAGCCGGACAGGCGCAGGAAATTGCGGCGGCCGATTTGAAAAAGGCGTTTGCCGCAAAGATGACAGAGAAGGCGCCTTGAAAGGCAGGCATGCATCGACAGTCACTTGAGGCGGCGTCGTATCTGAAGGCGGCGCACTCCGCATGGGGTGCGCTTTTTCATAAGGGATGAGTTTTCGAACTTTGTCCTCTTTTCGGCTCTCCACCAGGTCACAGTTTTTTCAAAAGTGCTATCCAACCCGCTTCGCCACGCGGTCGCACAAGGGCAGCCAGTCTTCGCCAGCCTTCCGCCATTCCCAGTTGATCTTTTGCCTGTCGCCGCCATCCGTGAATTCGATGCGGGCGCGTTCGGTGCCGCCTGCAAAAGTCCAGACATCGCCATCGACGCGGGTGGCGTAATCGCGGATGAAGCCGTGGTTTTCGTAGGATCGCGTGGTGTAGTTGTCTGTTTCAGGATCACAGCAGACGATTGCGATGCCGTTGAAAGCATTCGCGCCAATCATCGCATCCCAGCGCTGGAGCAGGAAGAATTGCCCGGGCAGCCACTCGAATGTCTCGTCGCTGCTCCATTTTTCGACAGCGCTGCGCGGATTGTCTTTAGATTGGCCCGCCGCGTAGGACTCTCCGTCGGCATGCCATTTGCCCAGAAAAACGCTGAGTCTCTCGTGCTCCGCGCCGCGTTGCGGGGCTTGGCTGCCGGTATTTTCGGCCATTGTTTTTTCCTTCGGTTCAGAAAATACGGGGCGGGCGGGACAAGGGCTCGACTGCCTTTGCGTTGGTCAAAGCGGGAAACCGGAAAAACCATTCTGTTCCCTATGCCGCCGCGTCCGGTTGACGCGCACCTGCAAATGCAACGCGCTATGCACGCGCAAGTTCCCCGGCCTGGCTTTTGCCGCGTGGAACTTTTCGAGCATCCCCCGCATTTGCCATCGCAGCGCTATTGCCGCCTCCAGGACCACCACGCATGAAAAATCCACTTCGGATGCTGCTCAAAGCGTCGCGACTGACCCGGAAAAGTCCGGTTTCGGCGGCGTTTGCAATGCAGCGCGCTTTGCTGTCGGCGGTTGTCAAGCCCAGGCGCGGCAAATCCGCCCTTGCGCCGGCCAAGCGCCGCGCTTCTGTGAAAAGCTCAGGCGCTGTCCGTCCAGAGCCTGGCAGCTTTGCCGATGGCCAGTTCAAAAACGCGCAGGGGCGGCTGGCCTACAAACTTTACACGCCGCGCGGCTCATCGCGGCGCAAGCTGCCACTGGTTGTCATGCTGCATGGCTGCAAGCAATCGGCGGATGACCTGGCGATTGGGACCGGCATGAACGCACTCGCCGACGAGCTGGGCTTTCTGGTGCTGTATCCGCAGCAATCGGTTCGCGCCAATCTCGCGTGCTGCTGGAACTGGCACCGTCCCGGCGACCAGAAGCGCGACGGCGGCGAACCGGCTCTGATCGCCGGCCTGACCCGCCATATCCTGGCCACGTGCAAAGCCAATTCGGCGCGTGTCTACGTTGCGGGCATATCGGCCGGGGCAGCGGCGGCGGCAATTGTCGCGTCGGCTTACCCTGACATCTATGTTGCGGCCGGCGTGCATTCGGGTCTGGCGCGCGGCGATATAACGACGCTGCGCGCGGCGGTTGCGGCCATGCGCAAGGGCTGCGGAGGCGACAGCGCCGGCAGGCCGGCGCGCCCGCCGCCCACCATTGTATTTCACGGCGATCAAGACAATGTGGTCCATCCCGCCAACGCTGGCGGTTTTTTGAGGCAGTTGCGGCGTTCGGGTGCCAATCCTGTCAAGGGGCGGACCGCGCCGGGCCGCTCCGTCGGCGGGCGCGATTACACACGCACGGTTTATGCCGACAGCGCTGGCCGTGTGCTGCTGGAGGATTGGGTTGTGCATGGCAGCGGCCATGCCTGGTCGGGTGGCAATTCCGCAGGAACGCACACAGACCCCACAGGGCCAGATGCGTCGCGCGAGATGCTGCGGTTTTTCCTGGCCCGCAAGCGCACTGTGGCGAGGGCCGCAACGCGCAGCGTCGGCAAGCAGTGAGGCCAGAATGTTCGAGGGCTTCAAACTGGAAATGATTTCCCTTCCAGCGTCGACCCTGCGCGTCCGGCATGGCGGTTCCGGCCCGCCGGTGCTGCTCCTGCATGGGCATCCGCGCACCCATGCCACCTGGCATCAGGTGGCCCCCTTGCTGGCGCAGACCCATACGGTGGTCTGTCCCGACATTCGCGGTTTTGGCTTTTCGTCAAAACCTGCCGATACACCCGACCATTCCGGCTCGTCCAAGCGCGCGAAAGCAGGTGATTGCGTTGCGCTGATGTCAGCGCTCGGCTTTACGCGTTTTGCTATCGTCGGACATGACCGAGGCGCCTATACTGCGTTCCGCGCCGCCATGGACCATCCAGACTGCATCACGCATCTGGCGATCCTTGATGCGGTGCCGATTGTGGACGCGCTGATGCGCTGCGACGCCCGGTTTGCCACTGCTTGGTGGCACTGGTTCTTTTACGCCCAGCCCGAAAAGCCCGAGCGCGCCATCTGCGCTGATCCGGATGCCTGGTATGGCGGATCGCCGCAAACGATGGGCGTGGAAGCCTATTCAGATTATCGCGCTGCCATCCATGATCCGGCAGTTATCCATGCGATGATGGAGGACTATCGCGCTGGCCTTGGCATTGACCGGAAGCATGACGCGGCAGACCGCATGGCCGGGCGCAAAATTGCGTGCCCTACACTGGTGCTTTGGTCTTTGCTGGACGATCTGGAAAGTCTGCATGGCGATATTCTCGATGTATGGCGGGCGTGGGCACCTGACCTTCGAGGGCGCGGGCTCCATTGCGGACATCACATGGCGGAGGAGTCGCCGGAACAACTTGGACAGGAATTGCTGCAGTTTTTGGCGCATTAATCTGCGGGATCATCGATGTGTCATCTCTGCCGGTCGTCGGCCGATTGCGTCTGAAAAACCGTCGGCGCGATGTTTGACATTGCAGGATTGTTCGGTGGCGATGTAATTTTTCAAAATAAATGTCTCCCTGAACTGGAACCCTTCCATATCTGAGACATTATTTGTCCAGCATCGCAGGCAAAATCCCTCCCTCCCCCCAAACTCTGCGTTACGCTCACCCGAAATGGCCTTGGCCATTACGGGTGTTTTTTTGTGCTCATCATTGTGGTGACCAATGGCTCCTCTCTGCCGCCGGGCACGCAGCATCGTAAGACATGGAGGAGACGCAGGCGGAACTCGGGGCGCCGCAGCGCGTTTGACTTCTGTCACCAGCCCGGATTTTACCAATGGACCTCAGGGACAGATTAATCCTTTCGCTCTGCGCCCTGCTCAGGGCGGAACGCGAGACCCGCGCGGCGTTACATGCTGTTATTGGTGCCGGGCAGTTGTCGCGCGAAGTCCTGACCGCGATGCTCGCCGACCCCGTGCCTGTCATAACGCAGGATGATTTGAACTTTGCGGAGCAAACCGCAAGCGGCTACGCGCCGCTCCAGCACGGGAGGATGGCCTAGTGGCAACTCGGCCTGCCTGGAAAGGCTACCTTAAGCTGTCGCTCGTCACCTGCGCAGTGGAGCTTTCCAACGCGACCAGTGACAGCGAGAAGATTCATTTTCGCATGTTGAACCGCAAAACCGGCAACACGCTGAAGCGGCAGTATCTGGATTCGGTGACGGGCAAGGCGGTTGATGAAGACAGCGAGGTGAAGGGCTATCCAACCGGCAATGATGAATTCCTGCTGGTGGAGGAGGCGGAAATCGAGGCGGTGGAGATTGAATCCTCGCATACGCTGAGCATCGAAAGCTTTGTCGAGAAATCCACGATTGAGCAGATTTATCTCGACACGCCCTATTATCTGTCCCCTGCCGACAAAGTTTCAGAGGAGGCATTTGCGGTGATCCGCGAGGCGATGCAGCGCAAGAAAATGGCGGGGCTAGCCAGTATCGTGCTCTACCGGCGTGAGCGCCCGGTGGTTATAGAACCGTTGGGCAACGGGCTGCTGCTGACCACGCTGCGCTACGACAAAACCGTGCGGCAGTCGGCGGATGCATTTGCAGGCATTGGCAAAATCAAGATCGACGCCGAAATGATCGACCTGGCAACGCATATTATCGACAGGAAGCAGGCTCGTTTCGATCCCACCAAATTTGAGGACCGCTATGAAAATGCTTTGATCGCGCTCATTGAGTCAAAACAGGCTGGAGAAAAACCGGTCAAGGGAACTGATGCGCCGAGGCCGCGCAACGTGGTCAATCTGTTTGATGCGCTGAAGAAGAGTCTTGCGGAAGAGGGCGGCAAAGACAGCGGCGCAAAAGTCGTAACCGAGGACAGGAAGGCTCCGGAAAAACCCGTTGCTGCCCCAGGCAAAAAGCGGAAGACAGCCTGAGGCGTCATCTATGCGAAGCCTTGATACGTATCGCGCCAAGCGGAATTTTGAAAAGACAAGCGAACCGGCCGGGGCGGCGGACGCACAGCCAACTGCCTTCATTGGCGGCTCGTTCGTCATTCACAAACATGCAGCGCGGCGTCTCCATTACGATCTTCGTCTGGAACATGACGGCGTGTTGTGGAGCTGGGCTGTCACCAAAGGGCCGAGTCTCGACCCTGCGGAAAAGCGGCTTGCCGTTCATGTGGAAGATCATCCGCTCGCTTATCGCAGTTTTGAGGGCAACATCCCCAAAGGCCAATATGGCGGCGGCTCCGTCATCGTTTGGGATGACGGGCAGTGGCATCCGGAAGCGGACCCGGCAGCGGGCCTCGAAAAGGGCCATCTGTCTTTCACGCTGGAAGGGCACAAGCTGCGCGGCGGCTGGCATCTTGTGCGGTTAAAACCCCGCAGCGGCGAAAAACGCGACAACTGGCTGCTGATGAAAGCGGCGGATGCGCAGGCGCGGACGGACAGCGATATTCTGGAGACGGAGCCGCATTCCGTCATATCCGGGCGCACGGTGGAAGACGTCAGTGCAGGCAAGAATGCGCCCGTTCAGAAAAGCATTGGCAAACGGCTGAAGCTGCCCGTAACCGGCGACTCGACGAGCGCGGCGATAGCCCCTCTGCCTGGTTTTATCGCGCCCTGCCTTGCGACATTGGCCACAGTTCCCCCAAGCGGCGCGCAATGGCTGCACGAAGTGAAATTTGATGGTTACCGGCTGCAAGTTCACATCCAGCACGGCGCGGTCCGCATGCTGACCCGCACAGGTCTGGACTGGACAGCTCAATTCGGCGCTTCTTTACGATCCGCCTTTGAAAAACTGCACTGTCAAAACGCCATTCTGGATAGCGAGATCGTTGTTCTGACGGACAAAGGCATTTCATCGTTCGCCGCCCTGCAGGCGGCGCTGACACAAGCGCGCGTTGACGACCTCGTCTGCTTTATTTTCGATCTGCTGTTTCTTGACGGTCAAGATTTGCGCGGCGAGCCGCTGCTGGCGCGCAAGCAGCGCCTCGCCGGTCTTCTCGGCCCGCAGACGGGTGATAGTATCCTTCGTTATAGCGAGGATTTCATGGAATCCGGCGAGACGATGCTCAGACATGCGTGCCGCATGGGCCTTGAAGGGGTTGTGTCAAAGCGCGTGGATGCGCCCTACCGCAGCGGCAGGGGTGCCGCCTGGGTCAAGTCCAAATGCAAGCAGCGCCAGGAATTCGTGATCCTTGGCTATGTGCCGTCGAAGACGCTGGCACGCGGCCTGGGTTCGCTGGTGGTCGGTTATCGCGAGGGCAATGGCTTCAAACCGGCAGGCCGCGTCGGAACCGGATTCACCGCAAAGGCCGCTGACGCGCTCAAGAAACGGCTTGATCCACACATGCAGTCCTCCTCCGCGTTGTCTGGCGTTGCCGCGCAGGAAAAGGGCATCGTGTGGGTGGCGCCTGAGCTGGTGGCGGAAGTTGAGTTTGGCGGATGGACGGCCGATGGCAGCTTGCGGCACGCTTCGTTTCAGGGGCTGCGCGAGGACAAACCCGCGATGGAAGTTGTCGCTGAAGCACCGATTGCCGCTGAAGATTTGCCGACTGCAATGTCTGTGCCGCGTTCTCCCCGTATCAGCGGTGCTGAAACCGGCGAGCCAGTCACATCTGTAAAAATAACCCACGGCGACAAGCTGCTCTGGAGCGACGCTGGACTGAGCAAGCAGGGCCTGCTGGATTACTATGCGCGGGTTTGGAAATTGATGGCGCCGTTTGTAATCAACCGGCCGCTGAGTCTGCTGCGCGCGCCTGACGGCATCGCTGGCCAGACATTTTTTCAAAAGCACGCAGCGCCGGGCATGCATGCTGCAATTGCAAAAATGACCGACCCAAAGGACGGCGAGGATTTGCTCTTCATCCGCGATTTCGACGGGCTGGCGGCGCTGGTACAGCTCGGCACGGTCGAGATTCACATCTGGGGCTGCAAGATCGATGCGATTGAACTGCCGGATCAGATTGTCTTTGATCTGGACCCCGATCCGCAGGTTGCGCTTGCGGACGTGCGCGCTGCGGCGCTCACCATCAAGGAACACCTTCAGGATCTGGGGTTGCGTAGTTTTGTGAAACTGTCGGGCGGCAAGGGCTATCACATCGTTGCGCCGCTCAAGCCGCAGGCCGACTGGGGCTTTGTAAAAACATTCGCCCGCGATTTTGCGCAGGCGATGGCGCAGGCTGAGCCCCAGCGCTTTACGGCAACACTGTCGAAGCAGGCGCGCACCGGCAAAATCTTCATTGACTATCTGCGCAATGGCAGGGGATCGACAACGGTCGCGCCCTACTCGACGCGGGCCCGGGCGACCGCGCCGGTTTCGCTGCCGGTCAGCTGGGAGAAGCTGCAACGCGGAGCTAATCCAGACGAAGTCACGGTCGCCATCATTCCTGCAGAACTTGGCACGCGCCCATGGGCTGACTTCTGGAATGCGGCCAAGGTCCTGCGCCCGGCCAGGAACAACACGCCCGCGTCATGATTTTCGCTTCGGCTTGCCCGGCCGCCTCAAACCTTCGCAGCCTGCCATCGGCCGCTGCAATCGCGGCTTGGCGAGGTCCAGGTTCCAGTGCCGCCCTGGTGTGACAAAAGACCCGAAGCGGCCAGCGTTTCTGAACCCTTTACAACTTTCAACGCCACCTGGCCTTTTGCATTCACCTGGCCTGTGGTGCGGACGAACAGCCCGCTTTCGTCAATGCGACCGTCGACCACACCAACCGACCAGTTGATTTTGGCCTCGCATGTCCCTGTATCCGTGACGAGCGTAACGGCGTAGCGTCCAGTGAAGTCCTGCGCGAGGATGGGCGTCGCGGCGAGGCAAAGCGCCGCCGATGCAGCGAAAAGGCAACGAAATACTTTCATAACAATCTCCAGACTGACGATTGGTGTTGGCGGGGTTTATGAAAATTTGCGTGAACGTTGAATGAACGGGAAAAAATATGGCACCCACATATTGTAACATATAGTTGATTGGTTCAGGCTGGGAGCGGAAATATTCCTGCCTTGATCGGTTCTGAGGGATTTAGTTCATGAGCAACCCGGGCTCCGACAGCAACGACAGCGGTGAAGCCAGCGGCGTGGCGGATGCCACAACGGAAGGCGGCCCGCTGGGCCCTCAAATAAACCCCGAAGCGTTGGTTGACGAAGCGCCGGTGCGGAGCGGCGCGGCTTTTCCCGTCGTCGGGGTAGGTGCGTCGGCCGGCGGGCTGGAAGCGCTGACGCAGTTGTTGCGGGCTTTGCCGGTGAATACCGGCATGGGCTTTGTCATCGTGCAGCATCTTGCGCCCGGTCACGCCAGC
>JANLPP010000088.1:0-3038 GCA_031367295.1 Hyphomicrobiales bacterium
ATCGTAGTCTAACGGGTTTTGAGTACCTGAAGCAATTCTGGGCACAGGTTGCTTGTGCCGCGAGCTATGCAGAATAAGTTCGAGGACCGAGTGGAAGCTCACCCCCTACGCCGCCCCTTCCGTTCCCACAAACGCGATCCGCACCATGTTCGTTGCCCCCGGCGTTCCGAACGGCACGCCGGCCACGATGATGATGCGGTTGCCTTCCTCGGCAAAGCCCTCGCGGTGGGCGAATTTGCAGGCGCGTTTGGCCATGTCGTCGATGTCATGCGCGTCTTTGGTGACAACCGAATGCACGCCCCAGACCATGCAGAGGCGCCGGGCTGTGTCGCGGTTGGGCGTCAGCGCCAGAACCGGCGACTTTGGCCGCTCGCGGGCGATGCGGAAAGCCGTCGAGCCGGACGAGGTCCAGGCGGCAATAGCCTTGAGGTCCAGCGTTTCGGCGACATCCCGGGCGGCGACCGCAATGGCGTCCGCGCCAGTCGCCTCGGGGGCCGAGCGCTGGTTGTTGATGATCGAGGCATAGGCGCTGTCCGATTCAACCTCCTCGGCAATGCGGTTCATCGTCATCACCGCCTCCAGCGGGAAATCGCCGGACGCGCTCTCGGCTGACAGCATGACCGCGTCCGCGCCCTCAAACACTGCGTTGGCGACGTCGGAAACCTCCGCGCGGGTCGGCACGGGAGACGTGATCATCGATTCAAGCATCTGTGTCGCCACCACCACCGGCTTGCCAAGGCGGCGGCCCATGCGGGTGATGCGCTTCTGGATGCCGGGCACTTTCTCCAGCGGCATTTCGACGCCCAGATCGCCGCGCGCCACCATCACCGCGTCGGAAATTTCCATGATTTCCGCCAGCCGGGCGATGGCCTGCGGTTTTTCCAGTTTAGCCAGCACCAGCGCCCGCCCGCGCGCGATTTTGCGCACCTCCGCGACATCCTCCGGGCGCTGCACGAAGCTGACCGCAATCCAGTCGACGCCCTCATTCAGCGCGGCATCAAGGTCTGAGCGGTCTTTTTCCGTCATGGCAGAGACCGGAATCGTCGTGTCCGGCAGGCTGACGCCCTTTTTGTTCGACAATTTGCCGCCGACATCGACAAAAGCGGTGGCATAGTCCCTGGTCGCCTCGGTGATATGCAGGCGGACCTTGCCGTCATCAATCAGCACCGTATGGCCCGGCTCCAGCGCCGCCAGAATTTCGGGATGCGGCAGGTGCACGCGCGCCGCATTGCCGGGGGCGGGATTTGAGTCGAAGCGGAAGGACGCGCCCCTGGCAACCTCCACCGGACCGTCCTTGAAGGTGCCGATGCGCAGCTTGGGGCCTTGCAGATCCACCAGAATGCCGATGGGGCGCTTAAATTCCTCCTCCACCGCGCGGATCATGCGGATGCGCTCGCGCATGCCATCGTGGCTGGCGTGACTCATGTTGATGCGAAACATGTCAGCCCCGGCCTTGAACAGGCGGGCTATGGTCTCGCGGTCGGCGGAAGCCGGTCCCAGCGTCGCCAGTATTTTGATGCGGCGCTGCCGTCTCATGGTCCTGCCTTAAATCTAGCGGGGCTGAGTTAGTGCCCCGGAATAACCGCCGCTTTTCAGGGCTTTGCCGGATCAGTCAGCTCTACCGTCCAGTTTTTGGCGTCCTTGCCAGTATCCACCTCAAAAAATCCGGTGCGGTCAAATCCCCGCACAAAACAATCGTCGCGGCCGTCAATCTTGAATTCGCGGTCGCGCGAGCACATGAAGGCTTTGCCCTTCCACTCGCCGCCGCGTTCGTCCATCCCGTAGACATAATAGTACTCAGCCGCAAGCGGTCCGCGCAACAATGTCTCGCAGGCTGCGGGCTTCAGGTTCCACCAGCCTTCACTGACCCAGACCTGCTTTTCGGAATAGGCGAAGGCGACGCTGATACGGCTGGCGGTGTTGTTGCACAGACGGAAATCGGCAAGCGCCGCCGCCGGCCAGAGCGCGGCGAGGAGAAAGCTGAGTAGTGCGGGGCGGCTTGCGGGCATGCGGACCGGAGCGGTGAGACGGGAGCGGAATCGCCACCCTGTGTCACCCGAACGGGGCGTATTGTCCAGATTTTTCGCTCTTTTTGCGCGTTTTGGCCGGGGATTCCTCACTTTTCCGCGCTTCTCGGGCGTGCCACCCATATGCCCGCAAGGATGATGACGCCGCCCAGGACCTGCAGCCAGCTGACTGGTTCGCTGAGGATGAGCCAGCCAAACAGCGCGGCGGCGATGGCCTCCAGAAATATCACGAGCGAGGAAAACACGGCGGGCAGGCGGCCCAGCGCCACGGAAAGCAGACCCTGCCCGCCCGCGTGGCTGATAATGGCCATGGCGGCGAGCGCGGCCCAGCCACGCGGGCTTTGCGGCCAGAACCGGCTTTCCAGCGTCAGGGCGACAATCAGCAGAATTAATGTTGTAATTACAGTGAGTTCGAAGGTTACCCGCGCGGCGCTTGCCTGCGGACGGGCAGCGGTGACAGCCAGAAAATACAGGCCGAAGAAAACCGCCGTCGCCACGCCATAGAGATCGCCGAGGGCACGGGTGGAGGAGACGCCGAAACTCTGGCCGGCCAGCGCCGCGCCGCCCGCGATGCACAGGCACAGGCCGCCCAGAACATTGCCATTAACCCTCTGGCGGAACAGGATAAATCCGAACAGGACGACAAAAATCGGGGCGGTGGTGGCAAAGAAAGTGGCGTTGGCGACACTGGTTTTGGTGATCGACAGGTGCCAGAAAAACAGGTCTCCGGCAAAGGCGAGGCCCGCCAGCAGGGTTGGCAGGCTAAAGCTTTGATGCGGCGTGGTTTTTCCGCGCTCGGACAGGCGCATCCAGAGCCACAGCACCGGCAGCGCCAGCGCCACGCGCCAGAAAGCACTGGTGAAGGGGCCGACATCGGCCAGCCGCACGAATATCGGTGAAATGCCCATGGCGATGGCCCCCGCGACGAGGGCGGCATAGGCGGAGGCTGGAGGGGTGGTTTGGGGTGTGATCTGGAGGCCGGAATCGGTGTTGGTTCAGCTGCCGAGATCG
>JANLPP010000165.1:0-44913 GCA_031367295.1 Hyphomicrobiales bacterium
GCTTTGGTCACTCCTTCGAACATTACCGGCAGCACCACGACGTTCGTGGGCATAGCTTCCCCAAGGCCGGAGCTGATCTGCACATAGTCGCTCGGCACGTTGGTGAGCAGGATGCGCTGTTTCTGCAGAGCGCACTCCCCGACCAGGCCTTCGCCCAAACGGAATTGTTTCGGCAGATTCTTGCGCTCCTTGTAGGCATAGCTCGCTTGAAGCCCAAGACGGGCGTCGTCCTTTTCCCCGTCCATGCCGTAGAACACGCCGTGCTGGGCATTCACCAGCGGCGCCAACTCGGACAGGATGAGCTTGCACACCGTCAGCATTTCACGCTGGCCCTGCAACTGGCGCGTGAATCGTGCCAGGTTGGTCTTGAGCCAGTCCTGCTCGGTATTCTTGTCGGTGGTGTCCTTGAGGCTGCGAATCATTGCATTGATGTTGTCGGTCAAGTCATTCCAAATGCCGGCCACGCCCACGACCTGCGCCTGGCCGCCGAGCTTGCCCTCGGTGCCCACCTCGCGCGCCACCCGCGTCACCTCCCCAGCGAACGCGCCGAGCTGGTCCACCATGGTGTTGACGGTGTTCTTCAGCGCCAACACCTCGCCCTTCGCATCCACCGTGATCTTCTTCGATAGATCGCCGCTAACCACCGCAGCCGTGATCACCGCAATGTTGCGCACCTGGTCGGTCAGGTTGGCGGCCATCAGGTTGACGTTGACGGTGAGGTCATTCCAAATGCCGGCCACGCCCACGACCTGCGCCTGGCCGCCGAGCTTGCCCTCGGTGCCCACCTCGCGCGCCACCCGCGTCACCTCCCCAGCGAACGCGCCGAGCTGGTCCACCATGGTGTTGACGATTTTGGCGGTGCGCATAAATTCGCCCTGAATCGGCTTGCCGTCCACTTCCACGTCCATCTTCTGGATCATATCCCCCTTGGCCACCGCACCGATCACGCGCGCCATTTCCGTGCTGGGCCAGACGAGATCCGAAATCAGCGCATTGATCAACTCGACCTGGCGCCCCCATGCACCGCTGGCGGATCCCAACGGAATGCGCGTCGCCAGCTTCCCTTCCTTGCCCACCACTTTACTGATGCGGTCGATGCCGAGGGATGTTTTGTCGTTCAGCGCAATGATGTCGTTGAGCGTGTCGGCGATCTTGCCGTCGATGCCGGTCCAGTCCAGCGGCATGCGCGCCGAAAAGTCCCCTTTTTTAACCGCCGTCAAGACGCTCAATAACAGTTGGGGGTCAAGTTCCCCGCGCGATGCCTGTCCTTTGGTTACAGCTTTCATTTTTGGTCCTCATCTTGTGGATCGCAAGGATTCTGTCGCATTAAGTGCCGTGCACAGAAAGAGATTGTTCATCACTTCGACGACCGCACAGCCCATCATGCGCTCGGCGTCGACGTTGAATGGCTGGATGACGCCCTTCTCATCAGTGGCGATACTAGAGAAAATTCGCGCTGTTGAAAATCACGCTTTGCAAGACCCCCGTTTTGAGCAACGCTTCCTGGCGCCGCAATTCGTGGATGCTCTCCGCTTTACCGATATCATCGGCAAGCATGGAACCGCTTCCTGTTTTTAGCATGGCCAACTTTCATGAAGAGAGTACACGGGGCAGCGAGTGTACGGCGTTTATCGGGCAGACAACGGGACAGCGACCGGATATGCACCTCACATCTGCCACACATAGTTAAGTTCATAGTTTGCACCATTTTATGGTATTGAGCTCGCTTTAAGCTGACGTCTGTGCGCTGGCGAACATAGCCTGTCAATGACGCACGGATTTACCCGGAACACGACCTTCCTGCCTCAAATAGCCCGGCCGGACAGGCAATTCACCACGGGATATGGCGGGCCGCCGTCAATGCCACGAACCGCCCGATGCGACAATTTATTCCGCTATGTTCGCTGGCAGACAGTCGCGTGGCAGTGCTCGGCGCAAACTCGGTGGGTCGAGCGAAATGGCATTCCGACAACAACGCGATCTCCAGCACGCCGCGTTATTTGCAGGAGCCAGCTACATACCGGAAAACCAATTTGGCCACCGTCGAGAACCACCTGATCGAGTTGCTCCCGCGCAAAGACCGCCTGCGTCTGCTCGCCATCTGCGAGCCGGTGGAACTTGTGCTGGCTGAAGTGCTGTCCCAGCCGGGCAAGCCGACGCACCATGTCTATTTCCCCACCAATGGATTCATTTCGCTGGTGGCGCTGATCGACGGCCATCCAGGCCTGGAAGTCGGGATGGTGGGCCGTGAAGGGATGGTGGGTGTAGAGCTGGCCCTGGGTGTGGTGACCGCACCCTTGCGCTCATTGGTGCAAGGCCCGGGCGCGGCGTGGCGCATCGGCACTACCGCCTTCCGCAGCGAACTGGCACGCAGCACGGCGTTGCAACGCAGCCTGAGCCGTTACCTCTATGTGCTGATGGCCCAACTGGCTGCGTCGGCGGCGTGCCAGCGCTTTCACCAGATCGGCCCCCGCCTGGCACGCTGGCTGCTGATGACCCAGGACCGTGCCCACGCCGACAGCTTCCGTATAACCCACGAGTTCATCGCCTACATGCTCGGTGTGCGCCGCGTCGGCGTCACGACGGCGGCCGGCGCCTTGCAACGCAGCGGGCTGATCGAATACCACCACGGCAACCTCACCGTGCTCAACCGTAGCGGGCTCGAAGCAGCGGCATGCGGCTGTTACGCCACTGACCGGCAGGCTTACGCCACGCTGCTGGACTGAATCCGCCCACTGCTTCGCTGTCGAGGAACTGGATCGAAGCCCGTCTGCAGCCGTGGTGCTGCAAATTTTTTTACTCGCTTTAACCCTTTGGGGTGGCTTCACCGTTTTAAGGTGTTTGCACCCCAAAGGAGATCGCCGTGAACCGCCTGTTTTTCGCCCCGTTTGTTGCCCTGCTGACCGTAGCCGGCATTTGCTTCAGCAGCGTTGCTGCCGCCCAATCGCAATCGCTGCCCATCCAGATCTGGCAGCCGCCGCGGCTGGTACTGCCGTCGCGCGCCGATCAGCCCATCCAGTTGAAGTCGGTGCGCATCCGCGTCGAAATCAGCGGGCGTTTTGCGCAGACCGAAATCGAGATGACGTTTTTCAATCCGAACCGGCGCGTGCTTGAGGGCGAGTTACAGTTTCCGCTCACGGCGGGACAAAGCATGGCCGGCTTCGCGATGGACGTGAATGGCGTGTTGCGCGAGGCGGTGCCGGTCGACAAGGCGCGCGGGCAGACGGTATTCGAGGATATCGTGCGCGGCAACATCGACCCCGGCCTGCTGGAAGCAACCCAGGGCAACAACTTCAAACTGCGCGTCTATCCGATTCCGGCGCAGGGTGCGAAGCAGGTGCTGCTGCGCATCGTCGAAACGCTCGCCGACACCGGTGGCAGCAGCCGTTACCGGGTGCCGCTGGGGTTTGCCGAGCGCATCGGCGATTTCAGCCTGGCCGTGCGCGTCGATGGCGGGTCCAAAACGCCGCTGGCGATCCGCAGCGCCTTCGGCGAGGCGAAATTCGCTCACGAGGGCGATGCCTGGCAGTTGCGCGAATCGCGCCGCGACTTTATCGGCGAAGGTGTGCTTGAGCTGGTGATTCCGCAAAGCCGTGCAGCACAGATTGCCACGCAGTCGTTCGACGGCAAGACCTATTTCATGGCCGATGTGCCGATCGCCTCCATTGAGGCGGCGCGCAGCATGCCCAATGTGGTCGGCCTGATCTGGGACAGCTCCGGCAGTGGCAGCGCGCGCGATCATGGTCGCGAACTGGCCTTGCTCGATGCCTATTTCAAAAAGATGCGCAACGGGGAGGTGCGGCTGACGCGCATTCGCGATGTGGCTGAATCCGCAGGAACCTTCCGCATCCGCAACGGTGAGTGGAGTGTCCTGCGCAATGCCCTGATGCGCAGCGACTACGACGGCGCGACCAACCTCGGCGCGTTCGTGCCCGACAGCGAGGTGCGCGAGTACCTGCTGTTCAGCGATGGCCTCGGCAATTACGGCGACAAACCGTTCGCGAAGGTAGCCGTACCGTTGTACGCGATTGCAGCGGCCACGAAGGCGGACACCACTTTCCTCGCCCATATCGCGCAACGTAGCGGTGGACGCTTTATCGATCTGCTCGCGGTTTCGACAAGCGAAGCAGCACGCGCCCTGCTGACTGCCGGCACACGCATTGCAAATTTCGATGCGGTCGGCACGTCGCAGCTGGTAGCGGCTGCACCCTGGCCACAGGACGGTCGCGTGCTGATCGCCGGCATATTGAACGATGCCGAAACGATGCTGCATATCCAGCTACAAGCGCCGGACGGCAAACTGAATACCCTGGACGTGCCGATCAAGCGCTCCAGAGCCGACAACATGATGGCGGCATCGCAGTGGGCACGCCTGCGCGTGAATGAGCTCGAAGGCGAGCACGACTTCAACCGCGCCGAAATTCGCCGCCTCGGCCAGCGCTTCAAGCTGGTGACGCGCGAGACTTCGCTGATTGTGCTCGACCGCGTCGAGGACTATGCACGCTACGAAATTGCACCGCCGGCCGAACTGCGTGTCGCGTATGAGCGCCTGGTCGCCAATGCGGCACAGCTTCGACGCAACGACACGAAATCGCATCTGGAAACTATCGTGCGCCTGTTCGAGGAAAAGGCTGCGTGGTGGAATCGCGATTTTCCGAAAGATACGCTGCCACGTGTTGAGGCCAAGATCGCCATGGCACCAGCCATGGATGCGGCCACGGCCAATCGGCAGCAGGATGCACGTCGCGACGCGAACCAGCGCATTCGCGAGGAAGCCGTTGTCAGTCAACGCGCAATGGCCGCACCGCCGGCATATGCACCACCGGCACCAGCGGCAATGGCAAGCACCGCACCGCACTCACCCGCAGCAGCCGGGCAGTTCGCTGGCGAAGCGCTGCGAAAATCCGCTGTCGATACACCGGCCACCACCGCCACCATCCGCCTGCAAAAATGGCAGCCCGACGCGCCCTATGCCACCCGCCTGCGCAGCGCCGGCAATGCCGAGCTCTATCGTCTCTACCTTGACGAGAAGCCCAGCTACGCCAACAGCACCGCGTTTTACCTGGACGCCGCCGACATATTTTTCGACAAGGGCCTGACCGACCTCGGCTCCCGCGTGCTCAGCAATCTGGCGGAAATGGATCTGGAGAATCGCCACATCCTGCGCGTGCTCGGCTACCGTCTGATGCAGGCGAAGCAAACCACCGCGGCCATTGCGGTGTTCAAAAAAGTGCTGGCGTTGAGTCCGGACGAGCCGCAGTCGTATCGCGACCTGGGCCTCGCCTACGCCGCCGACAAGCAAGCGCAGCGCGCCATCGATTCGCTGTACGAAGTGGTAATACGCCCCTGGCATAACCGCTTCCCGGAAATCGAGCTGATCACGCTGGCAGAGCTGAACGCCATCGTTGCGACCAGCAATACGCCGCTCGATACCAGCCGCATCGATGCGCGCCTCCTGAAAAACCTGCCGCTGGATTTGCGCGCGGTACTCACCTGGGATGCCGACAACACCGATATCGATCTCTGGGTCACCGACCCGAATGGCGAGAAAGCGTATTACGGCCATCGCCTGACTTATCAGGGCGGGCGCATGTCGCAGGATTTCACCGGCGGCTACGGGCCCGAGGAGTTCTCGCTGAAGACCGCCAAGCCCGGCAAGTACAAGGTCGAAGCGCAGTACTACGGCGACCGCCGCCAGAACATTACCGGCGCCACCACGCTGCAGGTGAATCTCGCCACGCGCTTCGGCACCGCAGCGCAGTCCGGACAGGTGGTGACGCTACGCCTGAAGGACAACAAGGAAGTGGTGTTCATCGGCGAATTCGAAATCAAATAAGGGGACATCATGAAAAAATCCATGCTTTACATTGCCCTGCTGCTCGTGGCAGCAAATTGCGGCAACGCCCTGGCCATCGGCCATCCCGGCAATCTCGCCAATGTTGAAATCTACGACCGCCTCGAGCAACGCAGCCTGCCGGTCTACTGGTTCCAAGGTCGGGCTTATGTGGTCGGCAGGCCGGGTAATGAGTACCAGATCGTACTGCACAATCAAGCCAATGCCGATGTGCTGGCGGTGGTGGCGGTCGACGGCATCAATGTCATCACCGGCGAAACGGCGTCGCCGCAGCAAAGCGGCTATGTGATCGATCTGGCACAGAACATGAATATCGCCGGCTGGCGCAAAAGCCTGGAGCGCACCGCCGCGTTCTATTTCACGTCGCTGGGCGATTCCTACGCAGCGCGCAGCGGACGGCCCAATAACGTTGGTGTGATCGGCGTGGCGCTGTATCGGCGCAAGGTGGATGCGATGCCGATTTCGCCGTATTCCCCGCCGGGGCGGCCTGAGCGGGACGAGCGCGACTATCGAGATACACTGCCTGCCGCGCCAGCCGCAAATGGCAGCAGTCACCAGGACCGTGCCGAATCGTCCCTGCGCGCACGCCCGGAACCGGCCAAAAAATCGCTGGGTACCGGTCACGGGCGCAGCGAGTCTTCCAGCGCACACTATGTCGGTTTCGAGCGCAGGACTGCGGCACCCGAGGAGCAGCTGACCATTTACTACGACAGCTACGCCAACCTGGTGGCGCGCGGCGTGATCCCCGGCAATTCGCGGCACGAGCCGCAGCCTTTTCCGGCGCAACCCGGCCCGTTCGTGCCTGACCCCGGACGCTGAGCGCCGCTGTCGCTGCGCTGCCCGGATGTGCGGATTCATGCAGTACACTTCCGGGCAATATGCATGAAGCCGATACCGATGAGTCACTGATGCTGCGTTACCAGGCCGGAGATGCCGCTGCGTTCGACGAACTCTACGCACGCCATCGCAGCGGCCTGTTCCGCTTCATCACCCGTCAGTGCCGCACCCGCGAACACGCGGAGGAATTGTTTCAGGAGGTGTGGATGAATCTGATCCAGGCGCGTGAGCGCTATCGCGTCGAGGCCCAGTTTCGAACCTGGCTGTATACCTTGGCGCACAATAAGCTCATGGATTATTTTCGCCGTCATGCGCGCAGCGAAGTCGCCTTGTTCGAACGCGACGGTGAGGAGCCGGCGCTCAACCTGGTCGTGGGCAGCCGCGTCGATGAACCACAGGTCCGCGCCGAGTCCCGCGAACAGGGCGCGGCGATTCTGCGCGTGCTCGACGAGCTGCCGGCGCCGCAGCGCGAAGCCTTTTTGCTGCATGAAGAAGGCGGCCTCGGCGTGGAACAAATTGCCGCCGCCGCCGGCATCAGCTTTGAAGCCGCCAAGAGCCGGCTGCGCTACGCCTTCGCCAAGCTGCGCGAAGGCCTGAAGGACTACGCATGAGTTCGACCGAACATAAACGTGATGAAGACATGAGCCGCGCCTACCACGCCGCATCGCACGACGATCCGCCTGCCGCGCTGGATGATGCCATTCGCGCCGCCGCGCGACGCGCGGTGCATGCACGCCCGCATACCGCAAAAAACCCCTGGCTGCCACGCTGGGGCTCGCCGATTGCAGCCGCGGCGGTGGTCATGCTGGCGGTATCGATGCTGTTTGTTGCTGTCGATGAGCGCCCCGAAATTGCGCCGCCGGCGCTGCAGGTTTCGCTGCCGAAAAGCTCGCCGCCGGCGGTGCAATTACCGGCGACAGAATCCGGCCCTGCCGAAGCCCGCGACCAGGCGGCGGTGGCGCCAGCAACATCCGGCCGCATCGAGGAAAAACCTCCCGCAGCGACAACAACGGTCATGGCCAAGGCCGTGCCAACGCCGTCAAAGACGACGGCTGCGCAGCAATCACCATCTGCCATCTCATCCAGCGTTGGCTTCGAGGCGAGACGCGATGCGGCCGCACCGATGCGCGAACCTGCCATCATCGTGGCGCCGGAAAACCTCGCCAAGCCCGCGCCGGCAGCTGCCTTCCCCGCCGCCCCGCTCGCCACCCCTGCGGCGGCGCCACCTCAATTCGTGGCGGGTCAGATGGCCGAGCGAGCACGCGATGAAGCTATGCAATTGAATCAAGAGTCAAAGCGCATGATGGCCAAGTCGGCAGCGCTCGCCAGTGGTACAGCGGCGACTCGGGAGATGCGTCAGAACGTCAACAAAAAAGACGCCAGCGATACAACGATCGTCTCAACACAATCGATGGCGCCGTCTGCCTATGCGCCCCCGGCGGCGGCCCCAGCGCAACAGCCAAACGCCTGGCTGAAGCGCATCGAGGAATTGCGCGTACAAGGCAAGCTCAAGGAAGCGCGCGAAGAGCTGGTGCGCTTTCGCAAGCAGTATCCAAAAATTGAGCTGCCGAAGGCGCTGGCGGAGATGCCGGCTGAATGAAATTCGTAGAACGCCATTTGGCGCGCCTTTCGGAGCATTTTTGTCCCGAAAGGCGCGCCAATGCTGGAGTTTAACTTTTTTCCGGCCATTCCTCAGGTGGCGCTCAGCGTTGATGGCGCCAGTTCGCAACTGCCTATGCGCCATTCCTTGTCGGCCTGCTGTTCCACGGTATAGAGCGCGACGATGAGTTCGCCATCGCTGGTCAGAATTTTCAGCGGCTGCACCACCACGCCGTTGATGACCGCCGCCTCCAGGAATTCGTGCGAGGCATGTTTGTAAAGTGCGGAATAGCTGGTGCGCACCACCTCCATGAAGGCGCGCGGCGTACCGAAGTGGCGGCGCGCATCGGGCGTGGCGTAAGAGAAGGCGACCGCTTCGTCGTTGCGCTCGAAGGCGCGAATCTGCAGGGTGATAATGCGCTGGATTTTCTGGCGGTCAGCCATCGTCAACTTTTGCAACTGGCCCGGCGCTTTCCCTTGGCTCTCCACGCTGCGCACACCGGTTTGAGATGGCGACAAGCCTTGCTCCCAGGCCGTCGCGCCACAGACGCAAAGGCCGGCGAACAGCGTTATGCTTGCCAGATGTTTGACTGAAAATTTCATGACCATCCTGTTTGCGAACGGATAGCTTCCACTCTACTACGGCTGGTGAGCTGGGAACAGCGCAGGCGCCATCCTGTCCGGGCCCGCTGCTGCCGACCGCTTGTACAAACGATCTTTTTATTCCCGGAAACTTTTGGATCTGCCGGTCGGAATACTGGCAAACCCGTCCCATCATGCCGTTGACCGTGCTGATCACAGCGCCTAAGAGCTTGTCCGTAAATAAGACGCGATGCCTGACTTGCTCTTTTTGCCTCACTCTGCGTTGCGTTTCCTTGCAATGGCTCGCCATTGCTGCGAAAAGCACGCCTTGATTGAGACAAAAATTGCGGCGTCATGCATTCGCGCTTATTTACGGACAAGCTCTAAGCATCTTCCCTTGACGACAGGCCGGTATTGCTGCGCCGTGCACGCGCAAATGCACGCTTGTCGGCGCCCCAGATCTGCCGGAAGGTCTTGAATTTCTCCCCCCAGGTCAGCCCCTCCGAGGACATGGCTTCCATGAATGCGGCAATGCGGCGCGAGAGAATCACGGTATAGAGTGCGAGCAAAGTGGTCGGGATGAAGGCCGCAAAAAAGATCAGGAATTTGGTCAACGTCGGCAGGTCCGAGTGACTGTAAAGATTCATCCCCAGGAAGCCGGTGACAATCGTGCCGACCATGCCGCAGGCCGACACTACCGTCAGGCGCATGGCGTTGTCGGACTGCTTGCGCATGCGGTCGGCATCCAGGTATTCATTGATGTCGCGCGCTTCCTCGCGAACCTCGTTGTAAAGTGCATCAGAGCCCAGTTGATGACTCCAGCGCTTGAAAAAATCGCTGGCCTGAACCTGGTTGGATAATTCGTGAAACCAATAGCGGTGATTGAAACGCAAAAAAACCTCGAGCGTTTCGCGCACGCTGCGCTTGAAACGATTCACGCTCTCGAAATCGCGCACATTGAGACGCTCTACTGCACGCGAAAAGCGATTGGACAGGGACAGCAGCGCCGCCTTGTGGAAGTGCGCGATCAAACCAATCTGGAAGAACTGGTGGCGGAACTGGTGTGACAACACCGCGTGTTCCGCATCAACCTTGGTCACCATCGTGAAAGCGACACCGCAAAACAAGTAGCGGGTATGCATGCTGGAGTTGGTTTCATGCTGCGCCTCCCAGTAGCGGTCGTAGCAATACTCTGCCTCAAAGTTGCGCAGAAAGTCCGAGGAATACGGCAGCGTTTCCGAGGGGCCCCATTTGGCGGCGAAGCCCAGGCGCACCATATCGCCGCGCGATAGCTGGTGCGGATCGTCGAACGACAGATACGTCATGATCGGAATGCGCTTGTTCTCGAGCTGGTAGTACTTGATGGCGCCGCCGTCCTGGTACGCTGGCGCCAGCGGCGCCAGCAGATATTCCCAATGCGTAGCCAGCGGCGTTTGCCGCTCCTGCCGCACCAGTTCAAGGAACTTGGGGTAATTGCCGTAATCGGATTGCGTCAAGCAATTGCCGTCGACTCCCAGTATCTCGACGCGATGCGGGCAATGTGCGCCTTGCCCGCCGGCCTCCCAGGACGGTGGGTAGGGCCGACCGAGGCGATCCATGATCTCGACTGCATCTTCCAGCGCAAGATTGTGGCCTGTCACTTCAAAGGCCACCAATGCAACATCGATATCGTAAAAAAAATACAGCCGCACGCGATTGACGTGCAGGCTGATGAACTCGCGTTCGGGATGGAGCTGTATCCGCAGCTGGGCGATATCATCTCGCGTAAAAATATGCAGCGAGGATTGTGCGCCACGGCCTTCGTCGCCGACACCGTAGAGAAATCGTTGCACATAGGGCAAAAAATAAACGAATTCCTCGTAGCCGATTTTGCATGAGGCATCTTCGATCAGCAGGGCGTCATCGACGTACTTCCACGGTCCGGGACTGCGCTTGAGGATGTCCCAGTAATGCACTACATCGGTCCCGGCCTCACGCCGCAGGGAACGCAACTGTACCGGCCACAGCAGCGTGTGTTTGAATTCACGAACAATCTTGTTATTTTCCATGCGCTGATGCTACTCCCTGAAGGCCCGCGCCCGGCGCGCCTCACCGGGCATTGCGGGCATCGCGGGCAAAGCGTCGTTAAGGTGTTGCCTACTTCGGCTGGAAGTCGCGATCTCCGAACCGCCACAGCAGGAACGAATAGACGTCTGCCAATTCCGCGTTGCGCTGCTCGCGCGTGGACCCCACGCCGTGTCCGGCATCGTAGTCCAGGCGCAGCAACACTGGATTGGCATCAGGCACCTGTGCGGTGGCCGCCTGCAGGCGCGCCGCCATTTTCGCCGATTGCCAGACTTCAACGCGCGGATCGTTCATGCCATGCATCAGCAGGACCGCCGGATAGCGCGTACCGTCTTTCACATTGTGCAGCGAGCTCATCGCCAGCAGGCCCTTGAAGCCGTCGGCGGTTTTGACGCTGCCGAACTCCGGAATATTCGGTGGGCCATTCGGAGTGAATTCGGCGCGCAGCGTATCGAGCAGCCCGACCGCAGGCACCGCTGCCGCAAACAGGTCAGGCCGCTCGGTCAAGGCACGACCGATGGTGATGCCGCCGGCGCTGCCACCTTGAATGGCGAGACGCTCGGGGCGCGTAAAGCCGCGCTGCACCAGATATTCGGCGCAGGCGATCAAGTCGCGCCAGGTATTGGGCTTGTTGAGTTTCTGACCACCGCGATGCCAGTCCTCGCCGAACTCGCCGCCGCCACGCACATGACAGATGCCGATGATGCCGCCGCGTTCCAGCCAGGCCATGCTCGCCGGCGAGAAGCTCGGCGTCTGTACGATACCGTAGGCCCCGTAGGCGCGCAGGATGGTCGCGTTGGCCTTGTTCAGTGTGGTGCCCTTTTTGTACATCAGCGTCACCGGGATCCTGGTGCCGTCCTTGGCGGTGGCGCTCAGGCGCACTTCATCGATCTCCGAAAAATCCACTGCAGGTTTTGGCTGCAGACCGGTATCGGCGATGTTGGCGCTGCGCTCTTCCACGGTCACGTATTTCGGCGCCTCGGTCCAGCCTTCGAGACGCAGAATCGCGCCGGGACGCTTCGGATCCGTAATCAGCTGGCGGATGGCGAGATCGAAAGGCAGGCGCACGAATTCAAGCTTGCCGCCTGAGTAAACCGAATTGCTGAAGTTGAGGCGCTGCAGGCGATCGACGCCGTTGGACAGTTCACGAATGTAGAGCGCATCCTGCGCCACTTCGATCTGCTTGATGACGGTATCGCCATGCGGCACGATATTGGTGGCATTGGCAAAATCGGGCCGCTCCAGCGAGGTGCGCACAACTTTGCTGCGCGGCGCATTTTTATGCGAGATCAAATAGAGCGCGCCGGCATGGACCGAGTGATCGGTGACTTGGTCTGCGATATCGACAGCCTTGCGCCATTTGGGGGGATTGGGCAAATCCGCAGCGGAAGCCACGTACAGGCTGATCTCGCGCAGATCACCATGCTGAATCTTGCCGACGAGAAACTTGCTATCCGCCGACATTTCGATCGAGGGAATATCGATGTCCTGGAAGCCTGCATCTGCGGGTGTCGAACCGACGCCGCGGCCGAACAGCGCTTCATCCTTTTCCGCAGGCCGGCCCAGCACATGTCGATAGGCACGGCTGTTCAGGTAGCGGTTTTTCGCATCACCGGCCTTGTCTTCCGGCAGGCGATTGTAAAAGAACGCCTTGCCATCGGGGGCCCATGAAGTGCTGTCGGCAAATCCGATGCGGTCGATGACCAGGTTCTGGTCGCGTCCGCCGGCAACATCGATCAAACGCAGGGAGGTATCTTCCGAGCCGCCGGCGGCGACGCCCACCAGCACATGATGACCATCGGGCGAGGCAAGAAAGAAATCCAGTGCAAAGCGCTGGCTGCGTGAGGAAATGGTTTGCGGATCGAACAATAACTTTTCGGTACCCTTGAAGCCCTCACGCACATACAGCTTGCGCATCGAGTCGCCTGGCGCCAGCTTGTAGTAGAACACGCGCGTTGCTGCCCCACTGCCGGTGACCTGCACGCCATTGACCTGAACGCCAGCCTCGGACAGCTTGCCGATACGACGCTGCATCGCGTCGCGTCCAGCGACTGAATCCAGGGTCTTGCGGGCGTAATCGCCCTGGGCACGCATATAAGCCATCACCTCCGCATTGCGCACGTCTTCCATATAACGATAGGGATCGGTGACAGTCTGACCGAAATAGGTTTCGCTGACTGGACGCAGCTGCGCCAGTGGCGGACCATCACGACGTGCCGGCTCCGGTGCGACGACCGCTACCGGAGCGGCGGGCTTCGATTCATTGATGGGCGGGCTCGCGCAAGAGGCGAGGACAATCAGCATGGCGCTGAGCAGAATCCGCAGCGGCGTGGATGGCGATGTACTCATGTTGACTCCGAGGTTATGTTTTAACTTATCGAAGCAAGACGCTATCACGGGTACGGAAATTTGTCGCACCTGTCGCCAAGACCCGACAGCACTGCCGTTTACCAGTAGTTTTCAACGATGATGTGGCCGGGCTCCAGCTTGCGGTTCATGCGGAACCGCCGTGCTTTCAGCAAGGCGCGCATGCTCTCCACCATCTCCGGATTGCCACACAGCATGAAGCGCGAGTCGGCATCCCTCAGTGGCAGCCCGACGGCTTGTTCCAGCTCGCCGGATTCGATCAGTGCAGGAATACGGCCGCGCAAGGCACCGTCGGCAACTTCGCGGGTCAGGGTTTTGACGAACACCAGCCTGGCGCGCCCATGCGGATCGGTACCGCTTCTAGTCACCAATGCCTCAATTTCTTCAAGGTAGCCCAGATCGCGCCGTTCGCGCACCGACAACACCAGCACGATATTGGCAAACTGCTGCCACACAACGTGGTCGCGCAGCATCGAGATATAAGGTGCCAGCCCGGTGCCGGTGGCCAACAGCCACAGGTCGCGCCCATCCTTGAACCGATCGGCGGTGAGGAAGCCTTGCGATTGTTTTTCAACCAGCATGTGGTCCCCAACAGCCAGTTGCCCCACGCGGCTTGAAAATTCGCCGGTCGGCAACACGACCAGAAAGAACTCAAGGAAGGCTTCATCCGGCGCCGAGACGATGGAGTACGCGCGCCAGCTCACTTGCCCGTCCGGCTTGCGCAAGCCGATGCGCGCAAATTGACCGGGCGTGAAGGCATATGCCGGATCCCGCCGGATGCGAAACGACATCAGCGCGTCGCTCCAGCGGTGCAGCCAAACAACCGGCTCTTCAGTAAATTTCAGGGGCTTATCAGGGGACGACGGTACGGCTGGCATCGGTGCGGCGACAGAAGTCATGGATAGCAAGGCTTCGAAATGTTGGGCGCGACTTGGCGCAGCAAGTTGATTGGGCGGCTTGAATATTAAGCGTCAGGCAGCAAACATAACAGGCAATAGTTTAGCAAATTACTCGGGAATTCGGCTGTTCACGCGACGGGCATGCGCCGTGGCAGCCCCGCCTCAGGACATATTGAACTGAAGCGCAGCAAGGCGTGCATAAAGCCCACCTTCGGCTACCAGTGCATCGTGCGACCCCTCGGCGACGATCGCGCCCTGCTCCATTACCACAATGCGGCTGGCCGATTTAACGGTCGCCAGCCGGTGCGCAATGATCAGCGTGGTACGGCCTTGCATCAATTTATCCATGGCCAGCTGCACCATTCTTTCGGACTCGGCATCCAGCGCCGAAGTCGCTTCATCGAGCAGCAAAATCGCGCGGTCGGCCAGGAACGCACGGGCAATTGAAATGCGCTGGCGCTGGCCACCGGACAACTTGACGCCACGTTCGCCAAGCTGGGTATCGAAGCCCTGCGGCATGGCCTCGATGAATTCCCGCGCGTAGGCGGCTTCGCAGGCCGTGCGCACCTCGGCATCGCTGGCGTCGGGGCGACCGTAACGCACGTTATTCCAGACATCGGCAGCGAAGATGACCGCGTCCTGCGATACCAGCGCAATACGCTCACGCACCTCGCGTGGTTTGGCCGTTTTGATATCGATGCCATCGATGCTGATGACGCCTGCAGAAGGATCGTAGAAGCGCAGCAACAACTGGAACACCGTGGTTTTACCGGCGCCACTGGGCCCCACCAGCGCCACCACTTCGCTGGGCTCGATGCGCAGCGAGAAATCGCGCAGGGCCGCCGTCTCCAGCCGCGAGGGATAGTGGAACATGATGTGCTCCATGGCAATGCGGCCTACCGCGCGCGGCATCGGCACGGGCTGCGCCGGCGAGGCGATCTCCGACGGCGTCGCCAACAGCTCCATCAGCCTTTCGGAAGCGCCCGAGGCACGCATCAGCTCTCCATACACCTCCGATACAGCACCCACCGCATTGGCAACCAGAATCGCGTAGAACACGAATTGCGACAGCTCACCTGCCGTGATCTTCCCGGTCAGCACATCGCGCCCACCCACCCATAGGATTACCGCAATGGCGCCGAACGCAAGCACGATCACGGCGGCAATCAGCGCCGCAGTAAAGCGCGCCTTGGTTTCTCCGGCGCGGAATACGTCTTCGACGCGCACGCCAAAACGCTCGGCATCCACCGCCTCATGCGCATAGGCCTGTACGGTGCGAATTTCATGCAACGACTCATCGATATAGGCGCTTGCCTCGGCGGTATGGTCGGTGATCTGCCGCGACAGTTTGCGCACGCGTCGGCCCAGCACCAAAATCGGCACCATCACCAGCGGAATGACAGTCAGCACAATCAACGTCAGCTTCACATTGGTGATGAACAGCATCGCCACGCCGCCCACAAACAGCACGATATCGCGCAGCGCCAGCGACAAGGCGCTGCCAACCACCGATTCCACCGCCGTCGCATCGCTGGTCAGTCGTGAAATAACCTCGCCGGTGCGGGTGCGCTCGAAAAATGTTGGCGACAGCGTCAGCAAATGATCGTAAACCGCGCGGCGAATGTCGGCAACTACGCGCTGACCTATCCAGGTAATGTTGTAGTAGCGCAGGTAGGTTGAGGTCCCCAGCACCAGCAAAAGTCCCAGCAGCGCCAACAGCGTCTGGTCGAGCATCTGCACATCGCCTGAAGAAAACCCCTGATCAATGACCAGCCTTACTCCCTGCCCGATCGACAGGACAGTGGCAGCCGATGCCAGCAACGCCAGCATCGCAAACATGAAGCGGGTCCTGTAGGGCGCAACAAAACGTATCAGCGCCGCGAGCTTCTTGAGGTCTCGGGCGCTGCGTTTTACTTCGCTTTGGGTTGCGCTGGCAGGCAGGATTTCGGCGGGGGAGCTCACCACATCATTCTACCGCTGCCAAGCGCCGGTCTATCTTACCCGCCTCTTTTCAACACCGGGCGCGAGACACTTCCGGACAAGCCAAATGCGGCACGATCCTGGGCAACCTTGGAACGGATTTCAGAAACGATGTTGCCGGACAACGCGCCTTTGTCATAGCCGACGACGACGTTGCCGTTGGCGAGCAGAACGCCACCGGAAAATTTGAGTTTTTCATAGCGGATCACACCGTCAGTTGCGTTCAGCTGACCAGTGAGCTCCGTAAACTTCGACTGTCCGCCACGCCCACCGCTATCAGGAGAGCGCATCGCCTGGACCAGATCGATATTGCTGATGGCGCCGTCTTTCAACACAAAGTTGCCCTGTATCTTCGGTCGGTCGAGCACGCTGCCAAGCGCAGGCGCCGACGCCGAGACGGAAAATTCGCCATCCATACGCCCGCTCATGCCGATATTTCGCGTAAAGACTGCGGCCAGCTGGTCGAGCTTGATTTTTTGCAGCGTCATGCCGGCGCTGAAGTTGATGCCCTGCCGCCAGTCGGCACGCAAGCTACCGGTGCCGGATCCTTCCAGCAGTTTTATCTCAAGCTGTGGAAAGTTGATCTCGGCACCATTCAAGGTCCCCTTGCCCTTGAGATCGGTAATCGGGATTTCCGGGCCCACCGGGAGCTTCATTCCCTGTGCTGCGAAGTCGACCGCCCAGAGGCCGGCAGGTACCGTCCCATCGGCGGCGGCGGTTTTGTCGGGCGCCAGGTCGAGCGTCCACTTGCCACCGGAACCACGAAGTGCTGCCTTGGTAATGGCGCCCGCCTTATCGAATTTGAGATCAACGTCGAAAGCATCCAGCGCCACGCCCGTGACCTCGAGCTTGACGTCCTTGAGCAAGACCCGGCCGATTTCAATTTTCGATGCAGGTCCCGCTGCAGTACTCCACTGCGGCGCGCGCGCCAGCGCCTCGGCAGAAACCGTGACGCCGTTCAACTCGATGGTATCGATAATGAAGTGATCGCCGAACAAGGCCATCAGGTCCATATAGATTTTGCCACTGCTCGCCTTCGCATCGAGCAGCTTGCCCAACGCGAGCTGGTCCAGCTTGAGGTGCGGACGCGGAAACAGGCTGATGCGTAAATT
Organism: Hyphomicrobiales bacterium; assembly: GCA_031367295.1. Taxonomy (GTDB): domain Bacteria; phylum Pseudomonadota; class Alphaproteobacteria; order Rhizobiales; family Beijerinckiaceae; genus JANLPP01. Next base: position 17,295 of record JANLPP010000165.1, read on the forward strand.
GCTGGAACTCACGTCATCGTGCACCCAACCCGCCAGCGACTTTTCCAGACGCGCGTTCACGGCTTGCAAAGGCACCACCTGGATCAGCAACACAGCCAACACCACTATCCCGACCAGGCCCACGCTGGCCCAGCGCAATAAATGTCGCTCCTTCTGCGGCCCGCGGCGCTTTGGCATGTCACCCGCATCCGCCTGCTCGAGCTGCGTACGTTCCGCCTGTTCCTGCAGTTCGCGCAAGCGCGTAACCTGGGCGGCGCGCGACGCTGCTTCCGCATCTTCGTCACGACGTGATTTTTTCTCGGCCTTCTCGCGCAGGGCACGCTCCTTGAGGACGCGCTCCTCTGAATCGCGCTCGATGCGCTCGCGCTCCGCAACGTGCTCGGAGACTGCTCGCGACGCAACCTCGTGCGCCATGGCTTCGCGCTGCGCCTTTTGTTCGGCCTCCTCGCGCGCCCGACGCTCGGCTTCAAGCTCGGCCTGGCTTTCGCGCTCGGCCTTCTCGCGCAACTCCTGTTCGATCAGCACCCGAGCGCGCGCCTGAATCGTTGCTTCCTTCTCAGCGGCCAATTTAGCCGCCATCTCGGCTTCCACCCGCGCTCGTTCTTCAGCCTCTTCACGGGCCCTTGCCTCAAGCCGCAAGCGTTGCGTTTTGGCCTGCGTTTCCGCCAGTACGCGCGCTTCATCCTGTGCTTTCAGGCGCGCAGCGAATTCCGCTGCAGCTTTCGAGGCAGCCTCCGCCTGTTCTTCGGCCATGCGCCGCGCTTCGCTTTCGGCGCGGTCCTTTTCCCTGCTGATTGCAGCGATGCGCAATTCCATCTCCGCGCGGATTTTGGCTTCCTGCTCCGCCAACATGCGCTTGGCATCAATTTCGGCGCGCGCCTTGGCCTCGGACTCGGCACGCGCCAGCGTGCCCCGCTCCTGTTCCAGGCGCTCTTCAAGCATGCGGCGCGCATCTTCCTGCGCACCTTTCATGATGGCCGCTTCAACTTCACCGCGTGCACTTTCCTCGATATCGCTCTTCAGCATGGTTTCCATCTCGGCCCGTACCTGCGCCTCGATTTCAGCCTTGAGCTGCTGGCGCAGATCTCGCTGCGCCGCTTCGAATTCCTGCCTCTGCTTGTGCGCCGCGGCGTCCGCCTGTACGCGTGCCTCTGCCAGCGCCTTGGCCTCCGCCTCGGCGGCAGCGCGCGCCTTTGCCAGCGCCTGCGCCTCGGTCTCTGCCTTGGCGCGCGCGGCCGACAGCATCATTTGCTGCTCGGCTTCCTTGGCGATCTGTTCCTTCGTCAGTCGCGAACGCGTATCGGACAGGGCATCGCGCTGTTTCTTTTCTGCAGCCACTTTCGCTTCGAGGTCGACGCGTGCGCGCTCCGAGGCCTCCTGCGCACGCCTGGCTTCTTCCATCGCGCGCAACTCGGCCTCTTTGCGGGCACGCGCTTCAACATCAAGACGCGCACGAACCTGCGCTTCACGTTCGGCGCGGGCACGCGCCTGCGCCTGTGCCACCTGTGCGGCTGCATGCTCGGCGGCGCGCTCGGCAGCCAAGGCGGCTTCATCAACTTTTGGGGCGACGGCCTGGGGCACCGGTTCGGCACGCGCCACCTGATCATCGGACGCGGGTTTTCGGTGCGGTGACGGACCGAAGCTCACACCACCTGCGGGTGCCGCGCGCTTGACCGGGGTGGTGAAATCGAAATCGTCATCGCCGCCAAAATCAGTCAGCGGGATATCCTGTTTGACCTCAAAGATTTTGGTGAAGTTGTCCTTCTGAAGTTGCGCGAGCAACTTTTCTACCGCAGGCAAGGCGAGGTCCGCCTTGTCGGCAAGCTCCTCAACGGTCGACTTGCCGTCAATGACTTTCAGAACCTTCATCAGGTCCTTGGAAAGCGACTGGGTCTTTTGATTGACCTGGGTAACGCCTTTGGCAGTTTTCGTAAAAACGGTTTTCAAGTCCATCGCACGACTCTCGGCTGAATTTTTGACGGGCGCCAGAAGCTCTTCTTTGAGGGCGATACCCACCCTGCAGTGCACTGTTTTTACCACAACTACTGCCAGGATGTGCTTACAACGTACGGTAAGCCCGCGTATATTCGCATGAATTTCGTTTTTTCGGCAGCCATTTACAAGTTGACACCTTGCCGCGGCACGCCGCGCGGCGGCGCAACGTCAACGAATACCATGGCCACCCGTTGATTCTGACCATGGAGCCTGCGTTCCGCATGCGAAGGAGTTTCAGATGAACAAGATTCTGCTGGCGGGATTTACCCGACTTTGTATCGCTGCCTGCGCGGCGGCAAGCACGCTGACATGGGCTGATCCACCAAGCCGCGTTGGCCGCATCAGCTACGCCGAAGGCGAAGCCTCGTTTTATTCGGATCGCGAGGAAGGCTGGGCACCCGCACGGTTGAATTTTCCTGTGACCAGCGAAAATTCGCTGTGGACCGCTGCCCAGGGCCGCGCCGAAGTGCGTATCGGCGCATCGGCTTTGCGTATCGACGACAACACGATCCTCGATTTTGTCAGAGTCGATGACGACAATATCGATACCTACCTGCAACGCGGCACGCTCAATATTCGCACGCGCAACTACGGCGGCAGCGACTCCCGCGACCGCATCCGGATCGACACCAGCGAGGGCCGCTTTGTGATCGACGGCAACGGCCGCTATCGTCTCGATACCGCCCAGGATGGCGGCCAGATCCGCATGGCGGTATTCGCCGGCCACGTCCGCTACGAAGGCGGCGGCAATGCGCTAACCATCGACGCCGGAAAGTCCCTGCTGATCCGCAGCGGCGCCGGCAACAGCACCACTGATTTTCGTTTTGAGAACGCCCGCGAATCCGCATTTGATCGCTGGGCCGAGGCCCGCGATCTGCGCTGGGATGAGACACATACACGCTATGTGCGCGAGCAAAGCGTTTCTCCCTATATGACCGGATACGAAGACCTTGATGCTTATGGCGACTGGGCGGAAACCCGCGAATACGGGCGCGTCTGGACACCGCGTGTCGTAGCTTCCGGCTGGACGCCGTATCGCTACGGTTCATGGGCTTATGTCAATCCCTGGGGCTGGACCTGGGTGGACGATGCGCCCTGGGGGTTTGCGCCATTTCACTATGGACGCTGGGTGCAGATCGGCGTTCGCTGGACGTGGTGTCCGGGTTCATACGTAGGACGCCCCGTTTACGCGCCTGCACTGGTCGGCTGGATGGGCGAACGCCCTGGCGTACACGTCTCAATCTCAATCGGTCCGTCAATCGGTTGGTTCCCACTGGCGCCGCACGAATATTATGTGCCCGCGTATACGAACAATATTATTTATATCCGCAATATCAACAACATCACCAACAACGTGACGATCGTCAACCCGCCGGCCCGCTATACCAATCAGGCACCCGGTTCCACCTTCGTAAACGGCCGGACATTTGTCAGTTCGCGCCCGATTCAGGCGAACTTGATCAGAACCAACCCGTTGCAGGTAAGCTCGCACCCGGTGGTCACGGCACCTGAACCGCCGGGTGGCACCTGGAACAATCTGCGCGCCCGTGCGCTACAGCAATCGCCGGTCGCAGCGCCGGCGCCACAGGCAACGGCTGCATCGGCACGTCCGCAGTCGGTAGCGCCCTCCTACAGCCCGCAATTCGCGCCGCCGGCAGGTACGGCCGTTCGTCCAATGCCTCCGCAAGGCGTTGAAGCGCGGCGCGGCGCGCCTTGGCAGGAGCATCGCCCTGCGCCGCAACCGGCGGCACCGGTGATTTTATCCACCCCCGCGCCCGCACCGATGCCGGTACCGCAGGCGCCCCCATCCGCAGGCAGTGCGCGTCCAAACGCATTACCACCACGCGATGCAGCTGCGACCGTACCAAGCGAGAACTCGCGGATGCGCGGACCACGCAGTTTTGATCCCGGCGAACAGCGACCGCCACGACCGCAGCGACCACAAGGCAACCGCGATGAGCAAGCTACCAATCGCGTGCCGGAAGCGCCCCGCACTGCGGAAATCAATCGCCAGCCCGTGAGTAACCACCCCATCGAAAGCCGCCCGCCGCGAGCCGGACCCCCGGCAGCTGCACCCGCTGCGCCAACTGCTGCGCCGCCAGCTGCACCGGCGCCACGCCCTCTGCCACGTCACAAGCAGGAGCAGTTGCGCGAAAGCGAAACGCGTTAGCGTGTTGTAAATCATGTCTGCCTTGGAAAGAGGGCGCCCTGCGCGCTTGCAACCGGTTCCTAGGGCGCAGGATTGGTGAATCTGAGATGGATGTCGTCGATTGCGGCCAGCGTGGCAGCATCCAGCGTGGCGCTGAAGGCGTCGATATTTTCGCGCAGCTGCGCCACGCTGGTTGCACCAACGATAGTACTGGCGACAAAGAACCGGCTGCGACAAAACGCCAGTGCCAGTTGCGTCAGACTCAGCCCTTGCGCATTCGCGAGTTCCTCGTAGGCCTGCACCGCAGGCGCCACATTGGGTTTGCCGTAACGTGGACCGAATTGCGGGAACAGGGTGAAGCGCGCCCCTGACGGTTTTTCGCCACCCAGATATTTTCCGCTGAGATGGCCGAAGGCAAGCGGGCTGTAGGCCAGCAGTCCGATTTTTTCGCGATAGCCGATCTCGGACAGGCCATGTTCGTAAACCCGGTTCAGCAGGTTGTAGGCATTTTGAATCGACACCACACGCGGCATGCCGGCGTCAGCGAAGCGTAAAAATTCCATCACGCCCCATGGCGTCTCGTTGGACAGGCCAATATGGCGAATGCGCCCCGCTTTGACTTCATCGGCCAGCGCGGAGAGCGTCTCAGCCAGCGCCACCGACTCCCGCTCCATGGTCGCGTCGAAAAACTGGCCACCGAATATCGGTACGTTACGCGCCGGCCAATGCAGCTGATACAGGTCGATATAGTCGGTGCGCAGGCGCGCAAGACTGTTGCTGACACCTCGCTGGATGTCCGCCTTGCAAAATGCCCCAAGCTCGCCGCGCGCCCAGGTGATATCGGTGGCGGTGCGCGACGGGCCTGCACACTTGCTGGCGATAATCACCTGCTCGCGAAACGCGGGCCCTTTTTTTTCCAGCCAGGCGCCGATGATTTTTTCCGTTGCGCCGTAGGTTTCCGCGCGCATCGGTACCGAATACATTTCTGCGGTGTCGATAAAATTGATGCCGCGCGACAAGGCATAGTCGAGCTGTGCGTGGGCCTCGTCCAGGGTGTTTTGCTGTCCCCAGGTCATGCTACCCAGGCAAACTTCGCTTACGCTGAGTTCACTGCCACCAAGCCGGACCAGTTCCATCGGGATTGCCATCAATAAAAGTTGCCGATTATACGTGCTGCATCGCCGCCAGCCGTTTCTGAGGCCGCGGCCCTGGACGGTACGCAACCCGGTTTATTTCTTGCCCGGCTCCCAGTAAGGCGGATCGCCAAACGCGTTCTTCATGAAATCGATGAATACGCGCACTTTTGCAGGCAGAAATTTACGGTCGGAATAGACCGCATAAATATCGTTGCCCGGCGCCGCGAATTTCGGCAGCACCTCGACGAGGCGCCCTTTCTCGATTTCCTCGGAAACCTCCCAGGCGCTACGCCACGCCAGGCCCTGGCCTGCCAGTGCCCAGCGCGTCAATACCTCGCCATCGTTGCAGTGCAGATGACCAGCCACCCTGACCGAGACGTTTTTGCCGGTGGCGTCGCGAAACGACCAATTGTCCGACAGGCCTTCCTCGGTCGCCGTCACCAGGCAGTTGTGTTGGGCGAGGTCGCTCAATGCGGCCGGCTTGCCATGACGCTTGATGTAGTCAGGCGCCGCCACCACCACGCGATGGTTGCGCGCCAGCCGGTTGGCTATGAGATCGGCATTTTTCAGATCGGCAATGCGAATCGCGAGATCGACACGTTCGTTCTTCAGGTCAACAATTCGCTCGGACAGGTGTAACGTCACCGCCAGATTCGGATGCGCGGCAACGAAGGCCGGCAAATGCGGCGCGATATGCTTGCGGCCGAAGGCCGTCGGGGCCGACACCACCAGCCGGCCGGTGGCGCTCTTGGCGCCCAGCGAAAGCGCTTCCTCTGCCGCGCGCAATTCGTTGAGGATATTGCGCACATCCTCGAAGAACGCCGACCCTTCCGAAGTCAGGGTGATCTTGCGCGTAGAGCGCTTGAACAACTTGACTCCCAGTTGTTGCTCAAGCTGATCAATACGCCGACCGACCATCGCGGGCGTGACCCCCTCTTCACGGGCCACCGCAGACAGACTCTCCGATTTGGCGACATCCAGAAACGTTTGCAGCGCTTTAAAGCGATCCATTTGTTCACCCCTTCCGTGCGCAAATTACTTTATACCCAGAAAATCAATTAACTTTAACTGGGTAATAGATGCTTATGTTTTATTGAAGATTATCTTATTTTCGGTATCGTAATACACTCTTGATAACTTTGCAGGACTTTTACTTTGCCGAACCTGCATTTTTCAGGAGATGTTCATGGATACCGCTCACCGCCTTCCCGCCGGCCTCGCCATTAGCGGCACTATCACGCCAGAGTTCGCCACGGTGTTGACACCCGATGCACTGGCCTTTTTTGCAAAGCTGGCACGCAAGTTTGAACCCACCCGCCAGAATTTGCTTGCCAGACGCGATGCACGCCAGAAACAATTCGATGCCGGACAGCTGCCGGATTTTCTGGCCGAGACCAAGCATATCCGCGATGGTAGCTGGGTGATCGCACCATTGCCAAAAGACCTGCAGGACCGCCGCGTTGAAATCACCGGCCCCACCGATCGCAAAATGGTCATCAATGCCATGAACTGCGGCGCGTCGACCTTCATGGCCGATTTTGAAGACGCCAACTGCCCGACCTGGGAAAACATGATCGAGGGTCAGCTGAATTTGCGCGACGCGATCAAGCGCACCATCACCCTGGAGCAAAACGGCAAATCGTACAAACTCAATGACAAAACCGCCGTCCTGATCCCGCGTCCGCGCGGTTGGCACCTGGAAGAAAAGCATGTCACGCTGGATGGCAAACCCGTCTCAGGCGCACTCTTTGACTTTGCACTTTATTTCTTCCACAACGCCAAGGAACTGCTGGCGCGCGGTTCGGGCCCCTACTTCTACCTTCCGAAGATGGAATCGCATCAGGAAGCACGCCTGTGGAACGATATTTTCGTAATGGCACAAACCGAACTCGGCGTCGCGCAAGGCTCGATCAAGGCAACGGTATTGATTGAAACCATAGTCGCCGCGTTTGAAATGGACGAAATTCTTTATGAGCTGCGCGAGCACAGCGCCGGCCTCAACATCGGCCGCTGGGATTACATTTTTTCAGCGATCAAGAAATTCCGTCTCAACAAGGATTTCTGCCTGGCCGATCGCGCCCAGGTAACGATGATGGCGCCGTTCCTGCGCGCCTATGCGCTTGGTTTGGTCAAGACTTGCCACCGGCGCAATGCCAGTGCCATGGGCGGCATGGCGGCACAGATCCCGATCAAGAATGACCCGGCCGCGAATGAAGCTGCAATGGAAAAAGTGCGCGCCGACAAGCTGCGCGAAGTTACCGACGGTTGTGATGGTACCTGGGTGGCACATCCGGGCCTGGTGCCGATCGCCAAGGCAGTGTTCGATGAACATATGCCGACACCCAACCAGATTCACCGCCAGCGCGACGATGTCAATTACACCGCCGGGGACTTACTCGATTTTCGTCCCGAAACGCCGATCACCGAAGCCGGCGTGCGCAATAACATCCAGGTTGGAATCCAGTACATTGGCTCGTGGCTGGGCGGCAACGGTTGTGTGCCGATCTTCAACTTGATGGAAGATGCGGCTACCGCAGAAATTTCGCGCAGCCAGGTATGGCAGTGGATCCGTTCGACCAAGGGCGTACTCGCCGATGGCCGCAAAGTCACCAAGGAAATGGTCTCGAAACTGACCACCGACGAGCTCGCCAAAACGCCCGGCATCGTTGGCGATGCGATTTATGCGGCCGGCAAATATGCCGAAGGCGCGAAGTTGTTCGAGCAACTGGTGCTAAACGACAACTACGAAGAATTTCTGACGCTGCCAGCATATCGGGCCATTGCGTAGTTCAGGCCTGCACTCCGCATAAAAAATGCCCGCATATTGCGGGCATTTTTTGTTCGTAACCAGCGCGATTACTTCACCCGCCGCTTCATGAACTCATCGTCGATATTGTCGCGAAAATAACTTTGCATCGATGCCGAGTTTGCAAAACGTCGCCAGATTTCCGGCGAAACATTGCTGTATTCCCAGGTGCCGGATGCCTGTTCAACCAGCAACACGCGGCGCCTGTCGTCGTAGCCGATCGCGCGCAAATTGCCGGCGCTGACCTTTTTCATCTCCATCGCGGCACTCCTTCCCGGGCCTACAGGGCGATCGAAAATTCGAGCAGCAAAAACAGGGTAACTTCCACCAGCAGCGCGAGCCAGGCACGGCGGTATGAATGATATTTTTCGCGCGCAATCGACGCGACACCGTAAATCTGGTGGCAGATATCGTCAAACACCGCATGCATGTCCGCGCCACGGAACGCGTCCACATATTCCTGTGCAGAGGAACGTTCCGCAATATCGCCGAAAAACACGACCTGCGGAAGTGCCGGCACGTCGCTCGGCTGCCTGCGGTTGCGCGAGACCACGGTCGACAAGGCGAAGAAGAAAAACGCACTGACCGCCAGCAGAAATATGATCAGGACAGCGCGTTGCAACATGCCCTGATGCATGATTTTCTCCAGGTTGGTCGACACATAAGTCACCAGCAAGGTTGACATCACAATCAGCAGATAAATCTTCTGGTCAGCCGCGCGGATCAGGTCCTGGTTCAGGTTCAGGACCTTCCAGGCCTGATCAAGACGCAGCGCCAGCTCGGCCGTCGAATAACGCTCGCCTGTCCTGGCGCCGACAATCCGCGGAGTATCCATGGCCCCGGTCGTCAATCGAAATGCGCGCCGAACAAATCGTCGATCTTTTGCAGCAGATCGGGTGCAAGTTTGGCGGCAATCTCCAACGCTTTCATGTTCTCCTGAACCTGCGAAACCCGCGACGCGCCGGTGATGACGGTGCTGACACGGGGATTCTTCAGGCACCAGGCAATCGCCAGCTGTGCCGTCGTGCAGTCCAGCGACTTGGCGATGCCGGCCAGTTTGACGACGATCGCATTTTTACGCGCGTCGGTCAGCTCGTCCTTCATCCATGCCATATTTTTCAGCGTCGCGCGGCTGTTGTCGGGAATTCCGGTCGCATACTTGCCGCTCAGCAAACCAGAGGCCAACGGGCTCCAGGTAGTAAGGCCCAGGCCGATATCGCCGTAAAGGCGGGCGTATTCCTGCTCGACACGCTTGCGGTGGAACAGGTTGTACTGCGGCTGCTCGACCACCGGCTTGTGCAGATGATGTTTGTCGGCGATCTGCCACGCCGCCATGATTTCAGCAGCACTCCACTCGGAGGTTCCCCAGTACAGCGCCTTGCCACGTGCAATCATGTCGTGCATGGCGTAGACCGTTTCTTCCAGTGGCGTGTTGGCATCCGGCCGGTGACAGTACACCAGATCAACGTAGTCGAGACCGAGGCGCGTCAGAGAGTGATCGATGGCCTGCAGCAGGTATTTGCGATTGAGCGTGTTTTTTTCGTTGACGCCATCGCCGAACTTCGCCGGAAGGCCCCAGTAAAATTTGGTCGACACCACATAGGTCAGGCGGTCCCAGGCAAGCTTCTTCAACGCTGCCCCCATCAGCTCTTCCGATTTGCCGGATGCATAGACCTCGGCGTTATCGAAAAAATTGACGCCGTGATCTCGCGCCACGCTCATCTGTTCAATGGCCGCCTTTTCATCAACCTGGTTGCCATATGTCACCCAGGAGCCCAGCGACAAGGCCGAGACCTTCAGTCCGGCACTGCCCAACCTGCGGTATTCCATGTTCACGAATCCTTTTCTTTATCAATATCACCGTATGCATTGGCGATGACCACACGTGTTCGCTTCGGGCCTGCGGCAAATTTTTCGAGCTTTACCAGCACCGGGAACAGTTGTTCAAGGTGGCTGCGTGCTTCAGGCTCGCCTTGAAATAGCAGCGGCGCCCCGTTCGCATCCTTGACATCACGCCATACATCGGAATGCGTGTCATCGTCCTGTACTTGCAATTTGAAATCAGGCATGGGGTTCGCGACGGGCGCGCCAAGAGGTCAAGTAGGGACCCGCAGCAGCGGGCGAGCAGATTATACGCCGCGCCTCACTGCCCGTTGGCGCCTGATAGCAACAACGATCGTTCAAAAATTGGCTTGCAACACTGCTGGCGACAACGGCTTCGACAACATGAAGCCTTGCGCCTCCTCGCAGCCGCTGGCCAGCAGATAGTCAAGCTGTGCGGCATGCTCGACTCCCTCCGCAACCACGCGCAAGCCGAGGCTTTTGGCGAGCCCGATGATGCCGCGCGTGATCGCGGCATCGTTTGGATCGGTGGTGATATCGCGTATGAACGACTGATCAATCTTGAGCTTGGCAATATCAAAGCGCTTCAGATAAAGCAGGTTCGAGTAGCCGGTGCCAAAGTCATCCACCACCAGCCGGAAGCCCGCCATCGCCAGCGCATTGAGGCTGCTGTTGGCGGTATCGCCCTCGCTGACCAGCGCACTCTCGGTCAGTTCAATTTCAATATCCTGCGGATGCAGGCGGTACTCATGCATGGCGGTTTGCAGCACATCGACCAGATGCCCGGTCTTGAACTGGATGGCGGAGACATTGATGGCGACCGGGAAATGATCAAGCCCGGCGTCGCGCCAGCGGCGCAATTGTGCGCAGGCTTCGCGTGCGACCCACTCCCCGATCGGCACGATCAATCCGCTTTCCTCTGCCACCGGAATGAAGCGGCCCGGCTCGATCGGCCCCAGTTCCTCGCTGTCCCAGCGCAGCAGCGCCTCGGCACCGATCAGGCGCTGTTCAGGCACGCGGAAAATAGGCTGGTACACGAGGCTGAATTCATTTTTCGCCAGCGCCCGCCTCAATGCATTTTCCAGAGTCAGACGCTCGTTGACGCGGGCATTCATTTCGGTGCGGAAAAAACTGAACTGGTTGCGTCCTTCGCTCTTCGAGTGATACATCGCCAGATCCGCGTTTTTGATCAGGGCGTTGAGATCTTCACCATCAGCGGGCCAGACAGTGATGCCAATCGACGGAGTCACCGTCAGCTCGTGCGCATCGAGTTGGTACGGCTCGCCCAATTTTGCCAGCAGCGTTTCCGCAATATGTGCGAGATGTGTCGAATCGGTAACGCCGGGCAGCAGCACGATAAACTCGTCGCCGCCATGACGCGCAACCGTATCGGTCGTGCGTACCGACTGGATCAGGCGGCGCGCCATTTCCGCCAGAATCTGGTCACCGACATGATGGCCCAAAGAATCGTTGATGTTCTTGAAGCGGTCCAGGTCGATGAACAGCAAGGACATGCCTTCGCCATGCCGCTGCACCTGGCGCTGCGCAAAGTCGAAACGTGCGCCCAGCAGCATGCGATTCGGCAGCCCGGTCAGAAAGTCGTATTCCGCAAGCTCCCGTATCTGCGCTTCAGCACGTTTCTTCTCGGTGATATTGGTACCGACCCCGCGATAGCCGCGGAACGCACCGGACGCATCGAATACCGGTTCGCCCGATATATTCACCCACCAGGCTTCGCCGTTATCGAGCGCATAGGCGTACTGAAAATCACGGAACGGCTGATGCGCTTCAACCAGCCGGCGATGCTCATCCATCTGCTCGGTGCCGATACCGAGGTACGGCACATCCCAGCGGGTATGGCCGTAACGATGCTGCGGATCGACCCCGGCAGAACGCTGGATGCCACCGGAAATTCGCGTAAACCGGAACTGCTCGTCCTGCTCCCAGTACCAGTCGGACGACATCGCCAGCAAATTGCGGAAACGCTGCTCGCTGGCCTCCAGTTCGCGCTCCGCGAGCTTGCGCGCCGTGATATCGAGGCGAAAGCCGATCACACCGCCATCGGCGGTTTTGCGATCTGACACCAGCAGCCAGACGTCGTCACCGAGCAGAAATTCATAGTTCCCTTCATCGGGATCGAGATGCTTCTCGACGCGCGATTTGACATAGGCATCTTCATCGAGCTCGGTACGGCTCTCGAAACCGCGCTGATAAAAGGCGCGGGCGATATCGGCATATGAAGTACCAGGCACCAGCAGGTCTGCAACTTCAACATAGATTTCACGAAAGCGCCGATTGCAGAACACGATGCGGTCGTCTGCGCCGTACAACACCACGCCAGAATCAAGATGGTCGAACGCCTCGACGATGTGAGCGAGATTGCCTTCCGCCGCCGTGAGTGCGTCGCGAAGTCGATTTATTTCCTGCTGCAAATCCGGATAGGCGCTCATGGCTGTCGCATTATAGGCGCCCGTGTTCCACACACCATTGACCGCGGGCGTTCCATATCGCGAAGCAGTCTCACTCGCCGCCAGCGTCGACGCGATATTGCGCAACTTCTTCCTTGAGCGCGATCCACCAAACCTTGCCCGTTGCCGAATGCTTTCCGCAGGGCGTGAAGGTGGCGAAGCCTGGGTAAGTCTTGCCGAGATTATTCGGATCCTCGCGCCGCGTTCGCGGCGGCGCCACCAACCCCTTTTCATCGGCCGACAGCGGAAACAGCCAGCATCCCATCGGCTTGAATGCCCATTTCTGTTTTCCCAGCGATACCGCGAGGGTCTGCAATGAGCATTTGCCGTCCTGCTCAGCGAACGCGCAGCGGGTGTTGGCAAAGTGTGCCGGCTTGTTGCGATAGCGATATTGGTAGACAGCGGTCTTGCGGCCAACATTGCCTTCCCACTCGCCGTCAAGAATGTAGGCCTTGGGCAGGTGCCTGAAATGCGCCGGATATTTGGCGACCACACGATGGATCAAGCGTTCCTCTTCGGGCAGCAGAAACGCGCCGTCGCTGCAGCAAATGCCCTCGCACTCTTCAAGTTTGCAGTAGTGCAGTTTGGCTGGGGGTTTGCGTGTCGTGGTTTTAGGTGCTGCGGGCATGCGCGGTCCTGTCATTTTTGGGATTGTGGAATCAATTCACGAAGATCGAAGTTGCCGCCATTGCTGAGCCTGCCGGTCCCGATCAGCCGCACGATATCGCGCGCCACGTCTTCAGCGGGACGCAGCACGCCGTCGGCCTTCATCGCCCGAAAGCGCGCCACATCGGGGAACGCATCTTCGCTTGCGGCACGCACCTGGCCCTGCATCGGCGTATCGACAACCCCCGGCGCCAACGAGCAAATGGCGAGTGTGGGATCGTTGGCAGCCGCCTCCAGCGCCGCAGCGCGCGTCGCCATCTCCAGCCCCGCCTTGGCCGCGCAATAGGCCGACCAACCAGCGATCGCCCGCGTAGCCGCACCGGAAGAAATATTGATCACCAGCCGCTCTGCCGCGATGCCGCGCGTGGCCTTGGCGAACCAGCCGGTGACGACCATCGGCGCGGTCAGGTTCACCTGGATGTTGTTGGCCAGCGCCAGGCTGTCAAGGCTGTCGAAGCGACCCACGGGCGCGACCACGCCGGCGTTGTTGATCAGCACCGCACGGGTGAAAGTGCGGTCGGCGAGTGATTGCTCGATTTGCGCAAGCGCCGGTAGCAATGAGTCAGTATCGCCAAAGTCGGCGTGGATATTGACGCTGCGCCCATCGGCCGAACTTGCTGCGGGCGCACGCGACAGGGTGAGAATGTGGTTCTGCGTATCGGCCAACAGGAGATCGCGCAGCGCAGCCCCCAAGCCCTTGGTAGTACCGGTGATCATGTAGAGATTCACGTTGTGGACCACGCTTATTCGAACAAGGCAGAAATTCCGGTGCACACCAGATCAATCAGCACCACGCGAGCGTCAGTGGTGCCGGCAATATCTCTCACTGACCATGCGCCTATCTCTGCATTTCCGGGCCGCAAGGTCGACCCCTGAGTGGACGGGATCTGGGTAAATGCATGCACAACAGGTTCCCGCGAGGCGCGGTCGGCATAATCGTCCAGCGCTTTTTGGACTGCCTTGTCATCAAGCACCGAAATGGCTGCCCCGCAATGCGTGCAGGCGCCATCGGTTTCGAGATTGATCGGGGCGCCGCAGCTCGAACACCGTATCTGTTTAACGCTAACCGAAAGATGTTGCACTTCTGCCGGATTCAAACTGCGGATAAAATTTTTCTCGCGCAGGAATTGCGTGAAGCTGGTCAGACGACCGTGACAATTTTGGCAACGTTGATAAAAGAAACTACCGCTGCGCGCGAGGTCATGTGTGGGGGTAAGCGTGGTCGCGCAACGCGGGCATGCTGAACGTGCCGAGACAATATTGCGCGGTACGCTGCGCGACTCATGGATACGCTTGAACAGCTCGATCACCGATTGCGGCGCCAGGGCGGTACTTTCCATCGAATCAAACCAGATCAGCTGGCAGCCCCAGCAGGCATCGATCTCCAGCGGTGTGCCAAGATGCGATTGGAACAACAAGGGCTCCATCGCACCATGGCAACTGGGGCAGTTCATGCGCGCTTTACTGCTTGAGCAATGCGTCGATACCCGCCTGCGCGATCTGTGCATCTTCCGACGACTTGACGCCGGAGACACCGACCGCACCGATGAATTCTCCGTCGACCACGATCGGCACGCCACCCTCAAGGAAGGTGATGCCGGGCATCGACAGTGCCGAGGTACGACCGTTGTTGACCATGTCTTCGTCCGACTTGGTAGGGCGGCGACGCAAGGCGGCGCTGTATGCCTTGCCCTGTGAAATCAGTACGCTCGACACCGCGCAGGCATTCAGGCGCTGGAACCACAGCAGGTGGCCGCCATCATCCACAATGGAAATGCACACCGCCCATTTGTTTTTCAGCGCTTCCGCTTCAGCGGCGGCGGCAATGATTTTTGCGTCTTCGAGAGTGAGATAGTGTTTTGTTTTCATGGCGCGTGCTTTTTATAGGATGAAAGTCGACTGCGAATCCGCAGTTGCATCGGCAGCAAATTATACGGCCTGCAAGCGCACTGATTGGCGCATTACCTCGGCGCCACGACGCGCCGCGAATTAAACTGAAACTCCAGCATTGGCGCGCCTTTCGGAGCACTTTTGCTTCAAACACCGCGCCGAATGGCGTTCTACGCTTTTCTGGTGGCGATCACGGTGTTACTTCGGCGACTGCCGCTTATCCCATTCGTCCGCCAGTTCCTTGCCGGTCTTGTAATGCGGAACATGCAAGATCAGACGCCTGTAGCGCTGGATCACCGGGTTGGAATCCTTGATTTCCTTTTCCCAGTATTCATTGGCCAGCGCCATGTTTTTCTTCTCGTCCATCAGGAAATAATTTTTCGACGATTGCCCGCCGAAGATGTACAGCTTGCCGTCGATGATCGCCCAGGTGTCCGGGTCACCGCCCCAGGGGATGCCGTAGGCAATCCCGTTGCTGCAGAAGCCGCCGAATTGTGGCGCGTACTTCGCCGGATCCTTGAGGAACATGGCGCGGCTTTCCTCGGACACAAAGCGGTAAGTCACGCCCTGGAATTCGCTCTTGATGTCCGGCTTGCCCAGGGTGTGCTTGCCGATCGTGACATAGGCCACCGGATCATGTCCCTTCAGCATCAGGCGTTGATCGGCGCCGTCGGCAGTGGTGTTGAAGGCGCCGGGTCCGGCACAGCCGGCAACGATGAATCCCAGCAGCATCGCCAACGCGAGGCGTGCTGCGGGATGACAAAAATTCGGAAACACATGCGCAATCATTGCCATTCTCCTGTCAGGGATTTTCAGCCAGTTGCTTGAGGTTGTTCAAGCCGGCGTCGAAATCTTTGCCGACCATGCGATCCATCATCAGGCCAAAGTAGCGCATGAAGGGATTGCCACCAAATTCGCCTGCATTCGCCCAGCTGACCGTGGTGCCGGCGCCGCTCGGCGCCAACGTCAACGCACCGCTGGAGACCATGCCGAAATCGGCGAAGGTCAATTGGTAAACGATCTGCTTGTCGGGATCGGCCGCGGTAAATTCCATGGCGCCATTGCCTTCGGACTTCGACTGCCACGACCATTTGGCGCCGGCACCCGAGGCCGATCCGGAAAAATCCATTTTCATGTTCGGGTCGCGCTGGTTCCACACGCCCCACTTTGGCCACATATGCGGGTCGGCGATCAGGGGATAGATTTTCCCGGCAGGGGCGGCGATCACGATGGAACGCTCGATGCGGAAGTTCTTCGGCAGCACCATGCCGATCAACGCCAGCAACGCGATAAACGTCGCGAGCCCGGCAACAATTTTTATCAGTATTGACATGATGAATCCTCCGATTCCGGCAACGGTTCGACAATTACGCACAGCCGCAAAACTATACGCTTTCGATGCCGATTCCGGCATTCATATATGTACTAAGAGGTAGCACGCCTGACCTTGCGCGCGGCATGCGGCACCGCCCGCCATGGCGCCGACGAAAACGTCTCGACCAGAAAATTGACGAACGCCGCCACCCGCGGGCTTTTATGTTTGCCTTGCGGATACACCGCCGACAGCGGCAGGGGTTCCGCATGATGCACCCCGGTCAGCAGCGGCACCAGCCAGCCGGCGCGAATGCCATCACTGACGATCACATCCGAAAGCCGGATGATGCCCACCCCCATCGCCGCCATCTGCAACAGGGTTTCCGCGTTGTTCGCGTTGACGGTGCCGACCACATCGACGGTTTCCATGCCGTTCGGCGTATCGAACGGCCACTTGCGCAACTGCGGTGCGCCGCTGATCGAAATGCAATTGTGGTTGAGCAGATCGCGCGGCGTTTTCGGCGTGCCGTGCTTTTTCAGGTAGGCGGGTGAGGCGCAAATCACGCGATGCATATCGCAGATTTTTTTGGCGACCAGGGAAGAGTCGCGCAGCGCGCCGGTACGAATGGCAACGTCCGCGCCCTCCTCGACCAGGTCGACCAGCCGATCGGTCACTGTAATATCCAGCTCGATTTCAGGATGGCGTTCCAGAAAGCGGGGGAGCGCGGGTACCAGTTGATGCATGCCGAAAGCCACGCCAACATTGATACGCAACATGCCCTTGGGATGGGCGCTGAAGCGGGTCACTTCCGTTTCCGCGTCTTCAATATCGATGAGGATGCGCTTGGCGCTGGCGAAATAGGCCTCGCCCTCCGCCGTCAGCGCCAGCTTGCGCGTGGTGCGATTCATCAGGCGCACACCGAGCCGGTCCTCCATGCGCGTCACCAGTTTGGACAGCGCCGAAGGCGTCAGATCCAGATCGCGCGCCGCCGCCGAAAAACCACCCAGCTCCACCGAGCGCACGAAGGCCTTCATTTCTCCGGGTTTATCCATGATCGTCCTCTGCGGCTTATGAATTTAATTCCACAATATTATGCCATTCAACTTCATTGTTTGTCTGCACACATGTAATTACATTGAATACATGCAATTCCATTTGCACCCGCCCGGCCACCAGCCATGGCGATTCAGTTGCACCCATAAGGAGAAACACATGAGCACTTTTGACCGCAGCACCATTGACCGCATCAGCATCGAGAAGCGCGCGCATGTGCTGCGTCGCCAGGAAATTTCCCGTTTGTTCAAAACAGCCTTCGCCGCATTCAGCGACCAGTTGCGCCGCAATCACGAACAGTGGTTGCGCCTTCGCAACCGGCGCACCAGGCTCACCACCGTCAACGGCACGCCTGCCTGATTCGCAATCAGGCGAATAGCCGGTGACCCGAACTTTGGCCGGACTCGGCGGGGCGCAGCGTTATAATGATGCCCCTGCAACTGTAATGACCCCCGCCATGAAGCGTCTGCGCAATAAATCCCCGCTCCGTCTTACCCGAGATGCCGAACGCCTGATCAGTCTTTCCACCGGGCTTGCCGCCTCCGGCAGCCGGCTCGAAGACGCACGCTGGGAGCATGAGCTCGCCGCGTTGTGCATCAAGCTGATGGAATCCGGCAACAGTACCGCGTTGGAAAGCGCGCTGGATCAAACTTTCCAGAGCAATCCGAGCGCGCACGATGCACTGGCCGAAATTGCTGAAGCGCAGGCCGAATCCGGCACGCTGACTATCGACGATAGTGATGGCGACAAAAGCTGGGACGTGATGTTGCTGGCGATACCGCTGGTAGCCTGGTCAAAATATGCGGTACCGTCAGGCCCGATCACTGGCGCGGGCATGGCGGCATTGGACGCGATCACCCCGCAGCTTTACGCGCATGTGCTGGCCAGAAATGCGCGCCTCAGCGTGGCGCCGTTTCTGTACAGCATCGACCAGATGCCACGCGATTTCTCCAGTGTACGCAAGCTGGCGCTGCGGCTGGGTGCGGCGGCGATGCGACAGCAAGCGGCGCACACCGACGGCAAAGCGCCCGATACCGCACCACTGCTGGCCGATACCCGCTTCCTCTTGGCTGGCGTTGCCGTGCCCAGCGGTGAAGCGTTGTTTCGCTGGCAAGAGCACACCGAAGCACGCAACACACGCAGCGACTGCCTTGAGCGCTGGATCGAACAGGGCCGGCCCCATCTGGCCACCTTGCTGCCCGGTTGTTCGTTCGAGTGTCTGCTGCCGGATGCGTATTTCGTCAACTGCCGCGAATCGGATCGCTTTGTACGGCCGCCCACTATCCGCGCCACCGTCGCCTTCCTGGAAAGCGCCCTCAAGGTCAATGCTTCGCAGCTGCGCGCGGTGATTGCCGGCGTCGGCGAAACCCGCGTCGACGAGTATCGCGTCAGTTTTCTGAAACGCGGTCATGACGGCGTCGTCGAAGGCGTGGTGTGGCCGCTGTTCGGGCGCGAAGAAGAGGACGCGGAACCGGCGCCTCTGGGCGACATCCAGACCGTGCTGAAGGATTGCAAGCTCGGCGAGGTGACCGCACTCGACGGACTGTTCGCGCCGGAGTTCTGCGAAGACTGTGGCGCCCCCCTGTTTGCCGATGCCGACGGTGAAATGGTACATCCGGAACTTCCGGAAGAAGTCGAATCCACTGTCTCGCATTACCACTAGCCGCTGGTAACGCTCAAAAGAAAACGCGCCGCTTCAAATACGGCGCGTTTTTTATGGCACGAACGAAGGCAATCGTCAGGGCTTGGCTTTTTCCACCATCGCCGTGAAAAATTTCGCGATGCCCTCGCTGCCCATATGGCGCGCGTCGGCCAGTTCACCGCCATCGGTCTGGTAGACCACCTTGCCCGCCGAGTTCAGCAGCACCACCGAGGGAATGCCTTTCTTGGTGGCATTGCCGTATTGCGCGATCAGGTCGGTATTCTTGTCGTTGCGGCCGGTGTCGATCTTGACCACATTCAGCCTGGCGTCGACCAGTTTGGCGAGCTCGCCTTGGTGCATTTCCATATCGAGCACTTTGCAGTCCCCGCACCAGTTGGCGCCAAACACGAGCAGGGTCGCCTTCTTCTGCGCCGCCGCAGATTTAAGCGTCGCACCGACCTCAGCCTTGGCATCGGCGGCTTCGTTGTACGGTTTCTTGTCGTCCGCATGGACCAGATTGAGCGCGAACAGGCAGAACAGCGATGCAAACAGTTTTTTCAGGGTTTTCCTCAGGGTTTCAGGGCACGGTACAAAAACGGCAGGCTGGCATCCATACGGTAATCCACGCCAGAATGCGTGTCGTCGAACTCTTCATAAGTATGTTTGACCCCGGCGATTTTCAAGCGTTTCGACAAAATTCGCGCGCCGTAATGAATCTGGTACTGGTCGCGCCAACCGCAATCGATAAAAATGCCTTTGAGCGACTTCAGGTTGACGCGGTATTTATCAACCAGGTTGATCGGATCATGCTTTAACCAGTTTTTCCAGCGCGCCTCGATGCGCTCGCCGGTTTCCAAATTGAAGGGCAAATGAAAACCGAGTGGAACCCCAGGGGCCGGGTCGTAACTCGCCGCCATTGCCAGCATCATCAACGCATGGCCTTCCGCCTCGGACAGTTTCTCTTTTTTCCATACGGCATTCAGGAAGTTTTTCACGCGGCCATCGTCGATGCCCTTGTTGGCGCCCTTCTCTTCGAGCCGGACATCAACCGGGCCCGCCACGCGTTTGTTCTTGCGGTGCTTCATCAGCTCGGTCAGGGTGCGCGGCCAGTCGTTCATGTAGACAAAATCGAAATGCGCATCGCCTGAATGGCTGGCGATGGCCCCCCAGTATTTCGCGTATTTCATGCCGTGGATGACGGCGCCGTAACCGCCGGAGGATTTGCCGAAGCAGCCGCGATGCTCGCGTGAAGCCAAGGTGCGAAACTCGCCGTCCACAAACGGGATCAGCTCCTGCGTAATGTAGTCGGCATAATCGCCCATCGCCGGGGAGTTGATGTACTGATTGCCGCCGAGTGCCGTAAAACAATCGGGGAACACGATGATCGCCGGACCCATCTTGCCCTTGTGGATCAGGCGCGCCGCGCGCTCGGGGACGTTCTCGTCGAAGTTGCGCCAGTTGAGATGCGAGAGGCCTGAGCCCATGAAGCCGACCAGGTCATAAAAAACCGGGAAGCGCGTTTTGCGCGCGCCAGCGTCCGCCTGGTCGTATTGCGGCGGCAACCATACTGCCAACTTGCGCTTGTGCGGGTCCTTGAGCGGGTTACCGCGCAGAATGTATGAATCGTGGTCGAGGATCAGCGTGCGGCCTTGCGGCCAGCGGGGACGTTTCAGCGCCATGACGGCATGCTCCACAAAATTCAGAAGTGGCTGCCATTATCGCAGAGCCTTTGTCTGAGCGCGTTGCCCTCATGTTCATGCTGCGTCGGATTCTGCCTGCTCTTAACGCAGCGTTGGCAGATTGCGCATTGCCGGGAGACGCTTCGCAGTAACCACGATGGGCTCAAGTTTGAACGGTACTTGCGCGGCTGCCTGCGCCACGTTCGTAGCGGCGGGGTTGTTGCGCGCATCACCGGGTCGCGCGAGCGAATCGAAGCTGGTCAGGGTGAGGCCGGTGATGGCCACGGCAATGACGGCGGCAAGGACATGCGGGCGATGGGTAAGCTGGTGGTTCATGAATTTCTCCTTGGGCGTTTCGGCAGTACTGCAACTTCATGCAGGCGGATCGGTAGTTTGCGCGGCGCGCATTTCAGATCGGTGTCAGTCAGATGAAACTTTGTTTCCTGCGGTCTGCCGGCACACAGCAGACAGATCGCCACTTTATGGGGCGCTCGCTAAAACGCACAGCGGAATGTGACGAGGCGCAGAGAATGCCGACTGAGCCGTAAAATTCGACGCCAGCCTGGCTATGCCGCCGACAGTCAAACTATTGGAATTCCCTGGTTGGATGCCGGAAGTTCCCGGTTTGGATGTGCATAACGATTGCCGGAACCGCAAATGTCCGCCTGCGTACCAGCCTGTTAAACTCTGCCTCCCTGATTGCGGAGACAACCATGACGATTTCCATGTACCAAGCCTCGGTGCCGGTGTTCCAGCGCATGCTGGGCAACTTGAAGGCAATCCTTGAAAAAGCTGCGGCGCATGCGCAGGCCAAGAAGATCGACGAGAGCGTGTTCCTGAACTCGCGTCTCTACCCGGACATGCTGGCGATGGCGCGCCAGGTGCAAATCGCCGCCGATTTCGCCAAGGGGCCGTGCGCACGCCTCGCCGGACAGGAAGTGCCGAAATTCGAAGACACTGAAAAAACTTTCGCGGAACTGATCGCACGCATCGACAAGACGCTGGCCTTTGTCGCCACCTTCAAGCCGGAACAGATCGACGGCCAGGAAGAGCGCGACATCACCATCAGCGTGGCCGGCAATCCGACGACATTCAAGGGCCACAACTACCTGCTGCATCAGGCACTGCCGAATTTTTACTTTCATATCGCCACCGCCTACGCCATTCTTCGCCACAACGGCGTGGAAATCGGCAAGCGCGATTTTATCGGCCGGGCCTGATACCGCGTTGACGGGCGAATTGGCATGAGCACGCCGCCTCGCGCGCGCCGCATCGCCGGCCTCGCTGCCATCAGCGGCCTGCTCTCGCTGCTTGCGTATTGCGGCGTCGCGGGCTTCGTCTATTTCACGCAGGAGTCGCTGATCTTCCACCCGGTACTGCTATCGGCAGACTATCGATTCGCGCTACCCGGCGTGGAGGAAGTGCGGATTCCGGTCGAGGGCGCCGAGCTGTCGGCATTGCATCTGAAGTTGCCCAACCCCAAAGGGGTGGTGTTTTTCCTGCACGGCAACAGCGGCAATCTGCAGTCCTGGCTCACCAGTGTCGATTTCTACCGACAGGTCAATTACGACCTGTTCATCATTGACTATCGCGGTTTCGGCAAAAGCAGCGGACGGATCGAGAGCGAGGCGCAACTGCACGCGGATGTGAAGCGCGCCTGGCAATGGCTGGCGCCCCGGTATGCCGGCAAACAACTGGTGATCTACGGGCGCTCGCTGGGCGCCGGCCTGGCGGCGAAACTCGCAACCGAAGTGCAGCCGGACCTCACCATACTGGTGTCGCCCTACCTGAGCCTGGATGCCATGGCCCGCGAGCGCTATCCCTGGCTGCCGTCTGTGATCAATCGCTACCCGATGCGCAGCGATGAATGGATAACGCAGATCAAACGACCGGTGCTGGTCCTGCACGGCGATATTGACGGCGTGGTCCCCCTGAGCCAAGGGCAGCGCCTCGCAAGCCTGCAGCCGACGTCAACAATGGTCATCGTGCCCGGTGCGGGACATAACGACATACAGCGCTTTCCCGTTTATCTGGACACGATTGCCGGCGCGTTGGGTACGCTGGGCGCAAGGTAGCGTCGGCAGTCGGAGCGAATGAAGGGGTAACCCTGCCGCAATATCAGCGCACCCGCATCGGCAGCGGATAGGTGGCCACACTGGCATTGCCGTCCTTGTCGACTGCCTGTACACCGAAAATCACATTGTCCTTGGACACGCCCTTGATCGTCGCGCGGGTCACATTGCCGACGTCGCGGCTTTGCTGCCAGTACGGTGCGTTGGTGTCGCGCCAGACAATGCGATAGCCGGCCAGATCGGGTTCCGGGTTGGCCTTCCAGCGCATGGTGGTATCGTTTTCCAGCAGCAACGTTTCCATCTGCACTTCTTTCGGCGCCGCTGGCGCCAGTGCCAGCGAGGCCAGCGCAGCAGCGTTCACGCGTGCCACCTTGGCGACGTAATCGAAATCGATAAATTCAGGCAGATCCCCGAACTGCACGCCGTTTTCGATGCGCGGATTCTGATGCTGGTGGCGCCAATCTTCGATCGGCTCGGTAAAGCGCACCGCTGGATAGCCGGCGTCGAGGAACGGCGAATGATCGCCGCCGCGCAAATAACGATCGCGACGATAGATCAGGTCGACCGTCATGCCGGCAATATTGCGCTCGGCGGCCTCCTTGATGAAGCGGCCAAGTTGACGGGTCGGGAAGTCATTCTCGCCACCGCTGCGCATCAGGGTGACGGTTTCATCGCTTGGCTCCTTCAGCGGCGACGGTACGCCCTCGGCAAACAGGCGCACGTGATCGCGGATCACGGTGCCATCGGCGCCCTTGGTGTTGCCGATGATGTCATTGGTAAACATGCCGGCCACATTGAGGCCGGCCGCCTTGGCTTTCTTCGCCCAGAAGGTTGCGCCGACCAGGCCCTGCTCTTCACCAGCCACGGTCATGAACACCAGGGTCGCATCGAACCGGTATTTGGACATGACGCAGGCCAGTTCCATTACCGCCGCCGTACCGGAAGCATCGTCATTGGCGCCGGGCGCGGTGGTCACACCGTCGATGGGACTGGATGGCATTGAATCGTAATGTCCACTCACCACATACAGGCGCTCTTTGGATTCCGCCTGCGTACCCGGCAGGGTCGCGACCACATTGACGATTGCAGTCGGCTTCAGAATGCGCGCCTGCGGCTGCGCGATATTGTCGTCGAACTCGACTTTCATGCGTCCGCCGCTAGCCCTGGCACAGGCCTCGAGCTCGGACTTGATCCAGCGCCGTGCCGCACCGATGCCGCGCGTATCGCTGTCGGTTTCCGAAAGTGAGTTGCGGGTTTCAAAACTGACCAGTTTGCGAATCGTCTTTTCGATGCGCTCCGCGGAAATTTCCTTGGCGATTTTCTCGATCATCGGTTTGGCCGGCTGGGCTTGCGCAGCGCCAGCCGTCAGGACGGCAACGCCGACGATTGGCGAAACCAAAGCAGAGACAAATACAGCGAAACGTGTGCGCATATATCATTCCCCGGTTAATGATCAGTGCAGCATAGCGAAAATCGCCCGCGTCAACGCTGATTCGTGTCAATTACCTTGAGCCGCTCCTTGCGCGATTTTCCATCGCGAACAATGGTGAGCTCGGCCACATTGCCGATGCCGACGCGATCCAGCTCGGCAAAATAAGTCGACAGCGTATCCACCGTGCGGCCGTTGACCTGGATGATGACGTCACCCAGCTCACCCGTGCGGCGCGACAGCGGCTTCAGCCCGGCGACGGCGGCGGGGGTGCCGCGACGCACTTCGCCGACCACCACGCCTTTGATGCCGTTACTCGCCACCAGGTCCGGATCGACCGGCACGATGCCGGTGCCCGGATAGGAGGCTTGGCCGCGCGCGATCAGCTGCGGCACGATGCGGTTGACCAGATCGGCCGGGATCGCGAAGCCGACGCCGGATGAGGACCCCGAGGCGGAACGAATCGCCGAATTCACGCCGATCAGGCGACCGGCGCTGTCGAGCAGCGGTCCGCCGGAATTGCCGGGGTTGATCGCGGCATCGGTCTGGATGGCGCCGGCAATCTCGGCATAATCCTGCGTCGGCAAATAACGATCCAGCGCCGAGATGATGCCGGTGGTCAGGGTGCGTGACAGGCCGAAGGGATTGCCGATGGCGAGTACCGATTGCCCGACCTTGAGATCGCGCGACGAACCCAGCGGAATTGGCCGGATCGTGGCCGGCACTTTCAGCAGTTGCACCACGGCAAGGTCATACTCCGGTGCGCGGCCCACCACGCGCGCAGCGATCGGCTCCTTGCCGGCATCGAGCTGCACCAGCACTTTCTGTGCATTCTCGACCACGTGGTTATTGGTCACTACATGGCCCTGCGCATCCCAGACAAAGCCGCTGCCGGCACCCTTCGATACGGCGGCACCGAAAAACCCACGACGCACCACGTTCTCGGTGGTGATATAGGCTACCGAGGGCGCCGCGTTTTCGAACAGCGCCACCAGTGTGCGCTCATGCTCGGTCAGCGCGCCGCGTTGGGCAACGGGACGGGGCTCGACATTGCGCTCACTGCTGCGCTCATTGCTACGCTCCGCCCACAGTGTCGTGGTGCCAAGCGCAACAACAATCAAGGTGAACAGTGAAAGAAGTTTTTTCATGGTCCTGACAAGAGAAGTTGTGGCACGGCGGCGGAGCGAATCTTCCCGCCGCGAGAGGTTCCCAAAAAAAATTGGGGCGCTCCAGAAAGATACAAGTCCTGAAAAACCATTGCCTCAGATCGGTTTCACCATGCGCCACATCGCGCGTTCGCCGCCCCCCGGAATTCCCTGGATTTGCCGTTCGACTGCACGCCAGCCTTCGCGTTCATAAAAGCGTCGCGCCTGCTGGTTGGCCTCGAATACCCAGAGATACATTTGTGTTTCTCCATGCGCACTCGCCCACTGCGCCGCCCATGCCAGCAGCAAGGCGCCAATGCGCTGTCCGCGCAGATCGGGCAGCACATGCAGATTGTCGACATAGGCGCCCCATTCCCGTTCGGGGCCGATCTCGATACATACAAAGCCGACCGCGTCCGAACCCAGCCGCGCCAGAAAAATTTCGCCGGTGCCGGCCGCAAGCTCGGGCATACGCCGCAGCCAGTGAAGCAGGCGTTCGTTGTCGACGGCATGATCGAGATAATCATCCGCGAAGATACCGCGATAGGCCACCTTCCAGCTGGCCGCATGTAGTCCTGCGACCAGCGGCGCAATAGCGTCTTGCGTAATCGTTTCAGCCATGTCTATTCCAGGGGCGTAGCGATGAATTCCGGTAGCGCTTCTGCCCGCGCCGAGAACGCGGCCAACGCCGGGTAACGCGCAGGATCGATGAGCCCGGGCGAATTAAATTGCGTGAAGCGCCACGCCACGGCGATGGTCAAATCGTCCTGACGCAGGGTGCTGCCACCGATCCACGGCCGCGCCCGCGCCGCGATCGGCTCAAGCAGATCATAGGCGGCGTGCAATTGGCCCGCGACGCGATCCAGCCAGGGCAGGTGGCGTTTTTCTGCCGGTCGCAGGTTCAGTTCGTAATAATGCTGCACGGTTTTTTCACAGGCAACGAGCGCGATGCCGATACGTTTAAGCGCATTACGCCGCGGCGCGCCAATCGCGGGCAGCAGGCGCTTTTCGGCCGGCACCAGGGTTTCAAGGTAGTCGAGGATCAGCGTGGAATCCATCAGGGTTTCGCCGTCATCACAGACCAGGGTGGGCGCTTTCACCAAGGGGTTTATTTTCTCGAATTCAGCATATTGGCGGAACACCGATACCGAGCGGTGCTCGAAGGACAGGCCCATCAACTTCATCGAAATCGCCACGCGGCGCACATAGGGTGAATCGAGCATGCCGATCAGCTGCATTTTTTTCTCCATCATGGTTGGACTTATCCGCGATATTATCGCCCAAGCCCACCATCGATACTTTAAGCGAGCCCTGCCATGCGCGTACGCGATTGCAACTGGATGATGATCGAGGAATACCTGCGGCATGATGACCGCGCGGTGCTGCCGATCGGTTGCACCGAGCAGCATGCCTACCTCAGCCTGTCGGTCGATTCGATCCTGGCCGAAAGCGTTGCCGCCGATGCGGCCGAGCCGCTGGGTGTGCCGGTGTTCCCGGTGATCCCGTTCGGCCACACCCCGACCTTCATGGCCTACCCCGGCACCATCAGCCTGCGCCTGGAAACCCTGATCGCGGTGGCGCGCGATGCGCTCGACAGCCTCGCCACCCACGGCTTCAAACGCATCCTGATTGTCAACGGCCACGGCGGCAATTCACCGATCGCCAATTTTCTGGGCGAATGGATGGGCGATCACCCGGACGTGAAAGTGAAATTCCACAGCTGGTGGAACGCGCCCAAAACCTGGGCCAAGGTGCAGGCGATCGATCCGCTGGCCTCGCATGCGTCGTGGATGGAAAATTTTCCGGCGACGCGCATTGCCGGTGTGGTGCAGCCGACGGGTGCGCAACCCGGCATCGACTACGCCAAACTGAAGCTGCTTAATCCACAGCAGACACGCGCATATTTGGGCGACGGCAATTTCGCCGGCGTCTACCAAAAACCGGATGCGGTGATGGCCGAGTTATGGCAAGTGGCGGTAGCGGAAACGCGCACATTGATTGAATCGGGCTGGCAGTAAAACCTGCATAAAACACGTAGAACGCCATTTGGCGCGGTGTTTGAAGCAAAAAGTTCTGGCAAGCCGCGCCAGTGCTTGTGTTTCACGTTTGCAGGTACTAACTGAAACCTGCCGCAGCCACCGACGATGGAGATCGCTCACGGCAAAAAAAGGTGTGCTGCATAGACGTATAGCGGAATGCCGACCAGGATGTTGAACGGAAATGTCAGGCCGAGCGACATGCCGAAGTAGAGCGACGGATTAGCCTCCGGGATAGCCTGCCGAATGACAGCGGGGACGGCGATGTACGACGCACTGGCGGCGAGCACCATCAA